>JARRJK010000095.1:0-9213 GCA_037379555.1 Anaerolineales bacterium
GAGAACATTGTCCTCTCGCGCCCCGAACGGCGCCGGCTCTTCGAGCAGATCGTTGCCGAGATCCTCGGTCTTGGACCGCTCGAGCCCCTGCTTGCCGACGGCTCGATCACAGAGATCATGGTCAACGGCGCGAAGCAGATCTACATCGAGCGTGGGGGTAAACTCTTTCGCGAACCGGCGACGTTTGAGAGCGATGACCACTTAATGCGCATCATTGACCGCATCGTTGCACCTCTTGGCCGCCGGATCGATGAATCCAGCCCCTACGTCGACGCCCGCCTCCCGGATGGCTCGCGTGTGAACGCCGTCATCCCACCGATTTCGCTTGTCGGTCCTACGCTGACGATACGTAAATTTGCGCGTGACCCGATTACCGTCGAGCAGCTGATTGAGTGGGGCACCATAACGCCAGAAGCGGTCGAATTCCTTAAAGCCTGCGTCATCTCAGCCATCAACATGGTGATCTCTGGGGGTACTGGTTCCGGTAAGACGACGATGCTGAACATCCTGTCTCAGTACATTCCAAACGATGAACGCATCGTGACCATCGAGAACGCAGCCGAGCTTCAGATGCGACAGGAACACGTCGTCACGCTGGAGTCGCGCCCTCCAAACATCGAAGGCCGGGGCGAAGTCACCATCCAGAACCTGGTGGTGAACTCCCTGCGTATGCGCCCCGACCGCATCATCGTCGGCGAGATTCGCGCGGAAGAGGCGCTCGACATGCTTCAGGCGATGAACACCGGCCATGAGGGCTCAATGACCACCGCACACTCTAACAGCCCGCGCGACACCCTTGCGCGTATTGAGACGATGACACTTATGGCCGGCATGGAACTCCCGGTGCGCGCCATTCGCGAGCAGATTGCATCCGCGCTGCAGCTGGTCGTCCATCTCGAGCGTTTGCGGGACGGCACCCGTAAGGTGACGAATGTTTCTGAAATCCAGGGCATGGAAGGTGACGTCATCACGATGACGGATATCTTCGTGTTCGAGCAGACAGGTTTTGAGGACGGCAAGGTCATCGGCAGACTCCGGCCGACCGGACTACGCCCGAAATTCATCGACCGCATCGAGGCAAGCGGTATCAACCTTCCCGCTTCGATCTTTGGAGTGGGAGAAAGGAGCCGCTACTAATCCATGGATTCCAACACGATCTTGATTATTGGCGGCGGACTGGGACTGCTGCTCCTGGTCGTTGGTTTCGGCATGAGCATTTTCGGCGAGCGTTCTGTCGTCGAAGAGCGCCTGGGGCGTTACACCGAGGCTGGCCAGATCATCACGACCACCGCCGGGGAGAAGAAAAAAGAGAAGGGTCCTTCCTTCGTCACCGAGTTCTTCGATCGGATGGGCGAAGGCACCGATATGTTCGACAACATATCGAAGAACCTGGCAAGGGCAGACATCAAGTTGCGGCCAGCCGAGTACATTGCCGCGATCGTGCTGGCGAGCATGCTGATTGGCCTGGTAGGATTTGTGATCAGCCAGTTCTCCATTCTCTTTGCAATTATCTCGGCCATCGCGGGCGCTTATGTGCCCTCGATCTACGTAAAGATGTCCCAGCGCACCCGTCTGAAGAAGTTCGACAACCAGCTCGGTGACATGCTCAATCTGATGGTAAATGGATTGCGGGCAGGGTTCTCAACCCTGCAGGCGATGGAAGCCGTGAGCCGTGAGCTTCCCAGTCCGATTTGCGATGAATTCCGCCGTGTTGTGCAGGAGATGCAGCTTGGCATCACGATGGATGATGCGCTCGAGCACCTGCTGCGGCGCATCAACAGTGAGGACCTCGACCTTGTCATCACGGCGATAAACGTGCAGCGCGAGGTCGGCGGCAACCTGGCTGAAATCCTGGACACGATCTCCTACACCATCCGCGAGCGCGTCCGGATCAAGGGCGAGATCTCCGCCCTGACAGCACAGGGCCGGGCCACGGCCTGGGTGATCGCTGCCCTGCCGATTGTGCTCGTGCTGCTGCTCTTCCTGCTCAACCGCGATTACATCATGCAGTTTTTCAATCCGGAGACCCGCAGCTGCGGCATCCCAATTCTTACCATTGCAGGCATCATGGTCGTCAGTGGTTTTATCGCCACGCAGAAGATCGTTGCCATTGACATTTAGAACTGGTTTTGTCTTAAGGAGAGGCGGTCGGTTATGCCTTTAGCGATTATCGGTGTCGTAGTCATCATACTGGTCCTGGCGGTCATCCTCGTGATCGCCGGCATTCGTGCGCCGCGCATGGCGGATCCGATTTCTGAACGCCTGGCGGAGTACAGCACGCGCGAAGAGCCGATGACGCTGGAAGAGATCGAGCTCTCGATGAGGTTTTACGAGCGCGTGATACTGCCGATCTTCAATAAGATCGGCGAATTAGCTTCGCGCTTTACTCCTCAGGCAACGCTTGAGAATGCGAAAAAGCGAATCGAGATGGCCGGCAATCCGATGCAGATGGACCCTGCCTTTTTCCTCTCCCTGCGATTCGTCCTGGCCGCCGTGTTCGGTGGCGGCATCTTTCTCGTCTTTCTCATCACGAAACGCAGCTGGTTGATGGGCCTCGGGCTCTCAGCGCTTTTCCTCATTATTGGGTTCATGTTCCCAGATCTATGGCTTACCAGCCGCATCAAAGCCCGGCAGAAATCAGTCTTTCGAGCGCTGCCGGATGCCCTGGATTTGCTGACGATCTGTGTGGAAGCAGGTCTTGGTTTCGATGCAGCCATGGCCCAGGTGAACATGAAGTGGGAGGATGACCTGGCACTTGAGTTCGGAAGGGTGCTACAGGAAATCCGGCTTGGAAAACTCCGCCGTGAAGCACTGCGAGACATGTCGGATCGCCTCGGCGTTTCGGAACTCACGAGCTTTGTTGCCGCGGTAATTCAGTCTGAACAGCTTGGCGTCAGCATGGCCAAGGTGCTGCGAATCCAATCCGATCAAATGCGCGTCCGACGTCGCCAGATGGCGGAAGAGGAAGCCCATCGTGCACCCATCAAGATGATTTTCCCGATCGGGTTGCTCATCTTCCCATCCATCTTGATGGTCCTATTGGGACCGGCAGCACTCCTGCTTTTCCGCTCGCCGATGGGTGCTCTTTTCCGATAGAGCCGCATAATCTTTGATCGGCCACCCGGGAAGGGGGCCCGGTGCCGGACAACTCAAGCCGTTTACATGAAATCCTGCTGCGCGCGTACCACACAGCGCTTGAGGTACTGTTTCCAGCCCGTTGTCCGGGATGCGGACAAATGGGAAGCGTGTGGTGCCTCCAATGCCAGGCTCGCTTGATCCGCTGTCCAATCTCAGGCTGTCCACAGTGCGGATCCTGGCATCGCACCAGTCGCTGCCGTATCACCGATGGTTATCCCCTCCGCATCCGCTCCTACGCTGCCTATAAACCACCGCTGACCAAAGCCATTCTCGAATTGAAATACCGCCCCAACCGCGCTCTGGGTCGGGTCATGGCAGGATGGCTGCTGACGCTGCAAGAGCGCCTGCAATGGCACGTGGATCTTGTCGTACCGGTACCGCTGGCGGTCGCTCGGCAGCGTCAAAGAGGGTATAATCAAGTCGAGTTAATAAGCAGCCCCTTGGCGGAGGCTTTAGACTTGCCGCACTATCGGAGCGCTCTCAAGCGTGTTCGCGATACAGGCTCTCAAGTCGGTCGAGATTTCCTAGCGCGCAGGGCAAACGTCGAAGGGGCATTCAGTGCCGACCCCCGCCATTTCGCTCAACAGAACGTACTTCTGGTCGATGATCTGCTCACGACAGGCGCCACGATTCGCGCCTGTTCGCAAGCACTGCTCGAGGCTGACGCACGGCAGATCTTCGCCCTGACGGTGGGCCGGGCAGCCGGGTAAGTTGCTGCCGTTTGGTTCAAGGGAAAGGGAGATGCAATGTCCGTCAAAGTGGTCATCAACACCAAGAACATGGATCTGAATGACAAGCTCAGGGACTATGTTGAGAAGAAGGTTGGAAAACTCGACCGGTATCTCGACATCCTGGAGGAAGCCAAAGTTGACTTGACCTTTGCTCAGACTGCACGCAGCGCTCATGATCGGCAGGTGGCGCAGATTACGATACGCGGTAAGGGTGTGGTTCTGCGGGCGGAGGATCGCACAGAGGACATCTACGCATCCGTCGATCAGGTGTTGGATAAACTCACGCGGCAGATCGAACGCTATAAAGGCAGACGCTGGCGCGGCCGTGGTGACGGCCGGACTGCGGCGGAGGCAGCCGGTGCTTCTCTGGTCAGTGAGGAACCAGTCATCGTTGAGGACGCCCCCGACATAGTGCGCCGTAAGCGGCATCAGCTGATCCCGATGGACGAGGTTGAGGCGATCGAGCAGATGGAGCTTCTCGGTCATGAGGATTTCTTCATCTTCCTGAATGGCAATACAAATCAGGTGAATGTGCTTTATCGGCGGCATGACGATTCGCTCGGCTTGATCGAGACCGAAATCGCGTAGGCCGGCGGAAGCAGGCTAGCATTGTTCGCCGCTGGCCTCGATTCAACCCGTGGATTCCATCCCTACTCTGATCATGCTGCCTCCGATCGGCGGCTCACAAGCCGAGCGATGGGTTGCGCAGGGCAGGCTGGCGGCAGCCATCGATCTGGTTGAGCGCCTGCAGGCTGCAGGCGGATTCGGTCCGATCCTGGCGTTGGTGGCTGATAGAGGCCAACGTGCCGATCTCGCTGCGTTTGGGGTCGTCTCGCTCGAACCTGCAGAGGAGCGCTTTCATTTTGGCCGTGCCCTCACCCGCGTCGTGCGCGAGAGGGGTCTCCGGCAATTAGCTTATTTTGGAGGGGCAAGCGCGCCGCTGCTCACGATTGAGCATCTCCAGGCACAGCTCGAAACTTTGCGCATAGCCAAGAAACCGAAGGCAATTGTCAATAATGTCTATTCAAGTGACTGGTTCATGCTCAATCAAACCAGTCTCATCGAGCGCATCGCCGGCCGTTTGCCGGCGGATAACCCGATTGGATATGTGTTATCGAAGGAACTCGGCGTCGAGGTTGAAGGGATGCCGGCGGAGGCCGCCTCAAGGCTCGATCTCGACACCCCGACTGACTTCGCGCTGGTTTCAGGCCACCCGGCAGCCGGCAACCACCTGCGGCAGTTTCTCCAAACCGGCAACGACCAGACTGAGGAACGAATCAAGCAGATCATGCATGTGCTAAACACCCCAGCGAGCACACTTTCGATTATTGGACGATGCAGTTCTCACGTTTGGCAGGCTCTGGAGAGAGCAACCGAGATCTGGATCCGGGTCTTTGTCGAGGAACGCGGCATGGTGGCAAGCCGGCGGCTGGCGAACGGGGAGGTCCGTTCGCTAATTGCGGAAATGGTCAACGAAATTACCCCCCAGGCATTCCTCAGGAAAATTGGATCGATGTCCGATGCGCTGCTGTGGGACACGCGCGTGTGGATGGGATCGGGCAGAGGCTGGCCATCTGCAGGCGACCGCTTCGCCTCCGATCTCGGTCTTGTTGACCAAATTGAAGATACAGCCCTGCGTGAACTCACACAGGCATCACTGGATGCGGGTTTTCCCGTCCTGCTTGGAGGCTACGGGGTAGTGGCGGGTGGGATCTACGCGCTCTTGGAGTCGATGAGCTAGGCCGAATTACCAACCATCAAGATACGGACGCCAAGCCTTGTTTTCCTCAAGATAGGAAGAGTAGAGGTACATCGCCGTCGCCCTCGGCTCATAGGGGGGATGGCGCAGAATCATGCCGGCTTCCTCGATCGTCCGGCCGCCCTTGCGTAGATTACATTTCTGGCAGGCGGTAACCAGATTCGACCACGAGTATTCTCCGCCGCGGTGGCGGGGAAGTACATGGTCGAGCGTGAGATGTTTCGTCTGCGCTCCGCAATATTGACAGGTGTAATGGTCCCGGCGGAAGATCTCTCGTTTCGATAACCGCACCCTCGGGTAGGGACGTTTCACCATGTATCCGAGCCGGATGATTGAAGGGCGCGGAAAGCGCTCGCGCACCGTGTAGATGTAACCACGGCCGTTGAGCAGCATCTCTGCTTTTCCGGACAGGTAGAGGTTGATTGCCCGGCGTGTTGAGCAGACATTAAGCGGCTCATAGTTTGCGTTCAACACGAGTACAGGCAGGTTTATCACGTTCTTTTTCCTAATTGGTCGAAGATTATATCATCAGCCTCTTGCGGCGAAAGTCCTGATTTATGAAACCGGCCCTGGTCAGATGCCAGGGCCGGCGCAAAGACGCTTGGACCGCTCAGACAAACCGGCGCCTGATCTCCGAGCTGACGTAGTCCAGTACAGCTACAGTGATGGCGATGAACCACACAGCAATGCCGGCCGCTCGGTAGTCCAGCAGGCGTATCCACTGTACCAGCAGGAAGCCGATGCCGCCTCCGCCTACCAGACCGATGACCGTCGACATGCGGACATTGATGTCCCAACGGTAGATCGTGAACGAGACGAAGGGCGGGATGATCTGCGGGACGACCGCGAACATGATCGTTTGCAGCCAGTTAGCGCCTGTCGCCTGGATCGCCTCGATCGGTCCGGGGTCGATCGATTCGATCGATTCGGAGTAGAGCTTGCCGAGGGCGGCGATGCTGTGAAGCGTGAGGGCGAGAATACCGGCAAAGGGTCCCAGGCCAACGACGACCACAGCGATGATCGCCCAGATCAGCGGCTCGATCGAGCGGATGATATTGAGCACGGTCCGAGTCAGGAAGTAGATCGCAAGCGTGATCCAGGAGCCCGACATCAGGTTGCGGGCGGCTAGGAAGCTGACCGGGATCGCGAGGATGATGCCGAAGAAAGTGGACATCATGCCAAGGAAGATGGTCTCGATCATCCGCTCCACGGCCAGCTTCAGTTCGGTGCTGGGTTCGGCTGGACCAATTCCAGCCACTTGCCGCCCCTGCAGCTTCCACGTCTGTTCCTCTTCGCTAACGCTTGGGGGCACGAGGCGGTAGGGCATGATGATGTCGGTTTCGAAGCCACCTTCTGCATCCGCCATCGGTCGGATGTACTCGCCCCCCTGACGCTGCCTGAATTCATTTCCGATCGGATCTTCCCACCATAGTTCAACCGGTTCATTGGGTATGAAGTTTCCCCCGACAAGATGGAGAACGGTCCCGGTCTGGCCTTCCTGTTCGCTTAGATTGCCGCAGGTCGGAGTGACGATCAGGTAGGGTTGATCCGGACTGGCTGTATTGGGAGCAGGAGGCGTATCATCACACGGGACGCCAATTTTCGCCGTTGCTTCGATGCGCTCCTCGACATGTGTGATGGCGCGCTCCCAGGGCCATACGACCTGAGCTAGTTTTTGTCCCCCCTCCTCGAAGCCGGTGATGATCCGGGAGGGATTGATCTCGCCGATCTGCCATCCCAGGCCGAAGAACACAACCGTGATCAGCACGTAGAGAATTACACTGCCTCGCTTCAGCTGCTTTCGAATCTGGTACGCGTCGACGATGATCCATATATAAATGGCTGTAAGGCCAATGAAGAGGATGAGCAGTAAGGGTTCGAGATGGAATCCTTTCCGGACTCGCTCCAGAAAGGTCCCGGTTTTTCGGGCGGCAAGGTCGATGCGCCAGATCCACAGTCCTACAGCACTGGCGAATGCCAGCAAGGCAAGCAGGCCGCGGTTAAAGTAGCCGCTGAGCATTTGTCCCAGGCCGGGTACGGCAGCCGATAATACAGCAGCCAACCAGGCAGGAAGCTTGATCAGGGGTTGGGGAGCTTTATCTAGGTGGGGATGCCGCTGGGTATTCACGCGTCACCTCCTGGCGTCAGATCGCCTTCAAGGCCGCCGCCAACCCGCTCGGCTTCCTCACCGTAAATATCCTTAAATTGCTCATCCGTCATTTTACGTATGTCTTCGCGTGTGCCGCGATAAACAATCTCGCCCTGGCGCAGCCCAATGACTCGAGTCGAATAGCGTTGAACCAGGTCCAGATAATGCAGGCTGCAGATAATTGTTATTCCGTCCTCTTTATTGAGCTGTTCGAGGCGTTGAAGGATCGAATGGGCGAGCACAGGATCGAGACTGGCAACGGGTTCATCGGCCAGGATCATTTTCGGTTCCTGCATTAGCGCTCGGGCTACACCGACACGCTGTTGCTGTCCGCCACTGAGTTCGTCGGCTCGCTTATGGGCCTGGTCGGAGATGCCAAGCCGGGCCAGGGCATTACGGGCTCGCTCGCGATCTTCTTTACTGAACCGGCCCAGCAGGCTGTTCCAGGTTGGCGTATAGCCCAGTCGACCGGCCATAACATTTGTCATCACTGAGGAGCGGCGGACGAGGTTGAAATGTTGGAAGACCATCCCAATGCCACGTCTTGCCATGCGAAGTTCGTCGCCCTTCAGTTGCGCCAGATCGACTCCATCCCATAGCAGCTCGCCTTCCGTGGGATCGATGAGCCGATTGATGCAGCGTAGAAGTGTTGACTTGCCTGACCCGCTCAAGCCGATCACAACCAGAAATTCACCGTCCTCGACCGTGAAGCTCACGTCTTTCAGTGCGACTGTGCCATCGTCATAGACTTTGGTTAGATGGCGAATCTCAAGCATAAAGTCCATCCTCCACATGAATCGCGGGGGGACGGATTGCCGTCCCCCCGCATCGTACGCGTCAAAGGTCGAGGGTGCTCCTTCTGCAGGCTTCAGGCCGTCGGCTATTGAAGCTCCTCGACACTGACTCCAGCTGCATCCAGAACCTGGCGGAACGGATCATAGAAGCTGTCGTCGACCTTCTGCAGTCCAGCCCAGGAATAAGCTTCATCGAGGGCTGCCTGGCCTTCTTCCGTGTCGGCGATTGCCAGCAGCGCGTTGTTGATCTGATCGCGCATTTCGCGTGTCATGCTCGGGACGTACTGCACGCCGTCATTCGGGATGTCAGCCGAGACCGAGATGACTTTGATCACGTCCATGACGTCGGGATGCTCTTCTTCGATTGTGGTGCGAGCATCGACGTAGGTCGAGCCCGCATCGCATTCGCCATTGTACACAGCGGCGACAACAGCATCGTGCGAGCCCGCATCAACAACCTGAGCCAGGTCGGTGTCAGGATCGACTCCCGCCGCCTTCATCTCGATGCTGGGGATGATCCAGCCGCTGGTGCTCAGAGCATCTGGTCGGCAGAAAGTCTTACCCTTCAAATCGGCGATTGTCTCGATACCGCTGTCCGCACGGACGATGATCTGGCCGTTGTAGACAGCGCTTCCGAACCGG
>JARRJK010000096.1:0-9137 GCA_037379555.1 Anaerolineales bacterium
GGGGAAGCGAGGCGCGATGAACGAAGATTACCAGCAGATGAAAAAGCCTCTCTGGCTGCGAATATACCTCTCCCCGGACGAACCCAGGCTGCGGGCAGGATGGCGCCTGCTGCTACATTCGATCGGCTTCGGATTCATGCTCTCCATCCTGGCCTTGCTAGCAGTCGTCCTGGCCTTCAACCGTGGGGGGCAGCTCTCGTACGGGCTGCCGCTGGACGCCACCATTGAACTGCTGGCGGTGCTTGTCGCGACCTACCTCGCCCGCAGATTCCTCGACCGGCGTTCCTTCGCATCACTCGGCTTCCGCATTGACCAGCACACGCTGCCCGATCTGCTGGTGGGTTTCATGATCCCGGCGTTGCTTATAGCCGGGATTTTCCTCGTCGAATGGGGGTTGGGGTGGCTGAAATTTGACAGCGTCGCATGGCAGAGCATGTCCTTCTCGGGTTGGATTGGCATCCTGCTGCAGGGCCTGCTGCTTTTCGTCATAGTTGGCGTGAGCGAGGAGGTGCTCAGCCGTGGTTACCACCTGCAGAACCTGACGGATGGTTTGAATTTATTCTGGGGGCTGCTGATCTCCTCAAGCATCTTCGCCATCCTTCATCTGCTCAACCCCGACACGAGCCTCTTCTCGAGTCTGGGCATCCTCGCCGCCGGTTACTTCCTCGCCTATGGCTGGGTTCGCACACGCCAGTTGTGGCTTTCAATTGGCTTGCATATCGGCTGGAACCTATTTGAAGGGACCGTCTTTGGATTCCCGGTGAGTGGCTACAAGATCAACGCCCTCATCCAGCAGACAAGTTCAGGACCGGATCTGATCACCGGCGGCGGCTTCGGCCCGGAAGCCGGATTGATCTTGCTGCCCGCACTGCTCCTGGGAGCGCTGCTCATCCGCTACTACACCCGCGGGCGCACTGCGGAAAGCGCCGATACCCCCCCGGATTGACAGAGTTTTCCCTTCCGGAAACATGCCCCGAGATATTTGCTGCGGAACTACAAACCAATACTTGACAAGGCCGAACACTTGTTCTATACTGCCTCCACGATAGAACACTTGTTCGATTTGGAGGTCGGCCATGTCAACCTACACTCGCACGTCACGTTCACGTATCCCATTCGATCTTGGAGCTGCCTTCTCCCAACTCACCTCCCGGCTCAAGATCCCCAGGGCTTCGATCTTCGTCCTGGTCATGATCGGCGCGTTGATCTCGTTCGAGAGCTTCAATTTCGGCACGACGGAGTTCGCACTGCGCGATCTGCTTGGCGAGCTGCAATTCGCCGGCATGCGCTGGTCCACCATCCTGGCGCTTGCTTTTTGCGGCATGGATTTTGCCGGTATCGCCCGGCTCTTCTCCCCGCAGGCTGAAAACGGGCGCACGCTTGAGGTTTGGTACCTGCTCGGCGCGTGGTTGCTCGCCGCCACAATGAACGCGGTCCTGACCTGGTGGGCTGTCTCCCTTGCGCTCATCAGCCACAACGGGCTGGGGAACGAAATTCTGGGTCGTGACGCGCTGCTCTCCAGCGTCCCGCTCTTCGTCGCCGTGCTCGTTTGGCTCATCCGGGTTTTGATGATCGGCACCTTCACCATGACCGGTACAAATTTCTCAGCCCGTTCCCTCTTCCGGCGTCGTCACACCGGTCAAAAAACCACGCTGCACTCGATGCCCGTTGAGCGGCCCACGCGGCACGCGAAGGCCGATGAAAACTATCGCTCCATCCGGCCCGCACCGAAGCCGAGCCGCTATAACGGCGACTCACACAGCAGGCCGCTTGCCGCACGCTCCTCCCGACCGGAACGATAACGCGTGCTCAACGCAAGCCGTGATAGGCTCAAGGCAGGTCATTCGGGGGTTGTCGGTGGCGGATACCACCGTCAGCCCCTGAATCCGGCCGGCCTGTCAGCGGTTCTGCTGCCCTGTTTGCTCATGGCCGGATTGATCTTGATCTTGCTCCAGACGATCCCTGAGCTCAGCGCGCTTTGGCATGCCTCGCTCAAGACCAAGCCGCTTCAGCCCCAGACAAACCGACAGGTCCCTGCCGGGACACAGGGCCCCAGCGCTCTTGGCAAGCTCGCGCCTGTGAGATCAATTGCGGAAGCCTTCACACCTGAAGTGCAGCACTGGTCGGTTGCGATCGACCGCTGGTCCCGAAGCTACGACCTGCCGCCCAAGCTGGTCATGATCGTCATGCAGATCGAATCGTGCGGCGATCCTTTCGCGGCCTCAAATTCAGGCGCGACAGGGCTTTTCCAGGTGATGCCATTCCACTTCGGATACGGCGAGGATATGTTTTCTCCAGAGACGAATGCTGAACGCGGTTTGAGTTACCTGCGCCAATCCTACCTAAACGCCAGGAAGCGAATCGACCTTACTCTCGCCGGTTACAACGGCGGCTTATCGCTCATCGACCTTCCACCCGAGTTTTGGCCGGAAGAGACCCAACGCTACGTCTACTGGGGAACGGGAATATGGTCCGATCTGGAGAGCGACCCCTCACACAGTAATACACTCACGGAGTGGCTCGCAGCAGGCGGTGCCCGCCTGTGCCTTGACGCACAGAGCTCGCAATCTGCTCGCTGACAGATGGCTTGGCGGTATCATCTTGAATGATCAGCGTTTGATAGGCCGGGCTTGCCGAGCGAGGTGTTGCCGGGGGGTGGCTACACCTCCTCTTGCGTGAGGCTCAGATCGTCCATGGGTTCACCGGGGGAATTGCAGCTGCCATCCAGGAGCGGTAATCGCACGGTGAATGTCGTCCCCGCGCCCACCTGAGACCGTACCTGGATATCACCACCATGGCTGCGCGCAATCCAGTAGGCAATGGAAAGGCCAAGGCCCGCTCCGCCACCTGGATTTCGCTTGCGTGCTGGATCTCGCCGGTAAAAGCGCTCAAAGATATTCGGCAGATCAGCTTCAGGGATACCCGGACCGGTGTCTGATACCTGCCATTCGGCCCACTTCCCCCTGCAGAGCAGATCGAGCGTAACGGTGCCTTCCGGGGGGGTGTGCTCCAGGGCGTTCGCCACCAGATTCCACAGCACCTGTTTAAGGCGATCGCGGTCCCCCTCCACGCGGGCCTGATCCTCGCGTCCAATCCGTAATACTACCTCCTCGTGCGCTAGCACCCTCGCCTGCTGGAAGACCTCCAGCATGATCGTATCCAACTCGACGGTGTCCAGCGCGAGCGGCAGCTTGCCGGTTTCCGCCTGCGCCAGGAGCAGCAGATCACGAACCAGGCGCGTCAACCGGTCAACTTCGGAGGTAATCACATCCAGTGATTCTTCGTCCGCTTCCCCCATCTGGCGGATGAGATCAACATTGCCGCGAATCGCTGTCAGTGGGGTGCGAAGTTCGTGTGACACGTCCGCTAAAAACCGGCGCTGGGTTTGGAACAGACCTTCCAGTCTCGCCAACGTTTCGTTAAATGCGCTGATCAGGCTACCCACCTCGCCCGATGGCGGCCCTATGACGGGAATGCGGCGCGAAAGATCATCCGCGCGCGTGATCTGAAGAGCTGTTTCGGTTACACGCTCAATCGGAGAGAGTGCGCGTCCCGCAGCCAGATAGCCAATAATCGCCGCCAGAACCAGTGCCAGCACACCGCCCACGACCAGCACATAGAGCAGCGTTCGCGAGACCAGCCGGACGGTCTCCAGGCTTTGCGCGAGTTGCAGGAATCCCAGCAGCACATTGTCCGGCCTGCGAAACACAGGTACGGTCAGTACACGGTATTCCTGCCCGTCTAAATTGACAGTGCTGAATACATTGGACGTAATCCCCGTCTGAAGCGGGTCAAAGGCCGCATCCGTTTTCGGCGCGTTCGCCGATTGCCAGACCATTTCGCCCCGGTCGTTCTGGATTTGCAGGGCGATGTTCGATGTCAGGTCGAGTGCACGCAGGGTGAGGGCCAGGTCTTCGGGGATGCCGCCGGACAGGGTTTCGAGCACTTCATCTGCCGTGCGGCTCAGCGATTGTTCGATCTGATTCGTCAGGTTGAGCGAAAGCGACAGGAAGACAACCGCGGCGAACAGGAGCAGGACTGCGCCCAGCACCCCTGTGTACCAGAGTGTCAACCGTGCTCTCAGGGTCATGCAGGTTCCCGGAGGACGTACCCGACTCCACGCACAGTGTGGATCAAACGCGGGACTTCGCCTTCCTCGGTCTTCTGGCGGAGATACCTTATATAGACCTCGATGATGTTGCTTTCGCCGCCAAAGTCATACCCCCAAACGCGATCGTAAATCAGATCACGCGTGAGCACCTGGCGAGGATGCTGCAGAAGCAATTCGAGCAGCTCATATTCCTTGGCTGTGAGGTCGATCGCTCGATCACCGCGAAAGGCTTGATGCGTTCCGGTGTCAAGGCGCAGATCCTCAAACTCCAGCACCTCTGGCTGGGTGGTCTTCGAGCGGCGGAGCAACGCCCGCACCCTGGCGAGAAGCTCGTTCAAAGCAAACGGCTTGACCAGGTAGTCGTCCGCACCAGCATCCAGACCACGCACGCGATCGGCGACTGAATCCTTTGCCGTCAACATGAGGAGCGGCGTATCCCCTGCTTCCCTCAGCCGTCGGCATACCTCCAGACCATCCAGGCCTGGTTCCAGCTCAGGTAGCATCCAATCGATGATCACCAGATCGGGATCGAGTTCGGCCGCTTTAGCGAGGCCTTCGGTACCGTTGACGGCGGTTTCAACCGTATAGCCCTCATAGGTCAGGCCGCGCCGCAGGAATTGAAGTATCCGTTCCTCATCCTCAATGACCAGGATGGATTCGCGCATCGCGCCTCCCGCCGGTGTTATACCACAGGCTTAAAGTATTGGAGCCGCCATTCCTGGCGGCTCTATAGGTGCCTTCATGGTTTGCTCAGGCGAGTTCGACCGTCGCTCCAGCCGCTTCGAGCTTGCTCTTCGCGTCCTGTGCGGCTTCCTTGCCGGCTTGTTCGAGCACCTTGGCATTCGCGGTTTCCGCCAGGTCCTTCGCGTCTTTCAGTCCAAGTTGTGTCACCTGGCGAATGACCTTGATGACGTCAATCTTCTTTGGGCCGACGTCCTTGATAATGACGTCAAACTCACTCTTCTCTTCTGCAGCTTCCGCCGCGCCTCCGGCTGCTGCGCCGGGCATTGCCGCGACCGCGACCGGTGCTGCAGCCGAAACGCCCCATTCCTCTTCCAGTTCCTTAACCAGCTCAGCGACCTCGAGGATGGTCAGTTTTCCCAGTTCGTCTTTGATCTTCTTGATGTCAGCCATGATTAACGATCTCCTTCATCGTAGGTATTGTCGTTCGATTTGCACTATGCGGCAGCCGCATCGGGCTGCGCGTCGATATGCGCCTGCAGCACGTTCAAAAGTTGGCGTGCCGAGGCTGCAAAAACCCCTGCCAGCTGTGAGGCCGGCATTGTCAGAACCCCGAGCAGTTGGGCCTGCAAAACCGGCATTGCCGGCAACTCTGCCAAGCGTACGATCTGTTCGGCACTGAACAGCTCGCCGTCGATCACGGCGGACTTCACCTGAAAGGTCTCTTTCTCCTTGGAAAGATCCACAATGGCCTTCGCCAATACCGGGATATCCTCCGACGCAGCGCCGATTGCGGTAGGACCAGCGAATGCGTTCTCAGGTTCAGGCCATTTCGCATTCTCGAAAGCGCGTTTGGCAAGCGTGTTTTTCACAATGAAAAACTCGCCGCCCATCTCCCGGATCTTCGCCCGCAAGCCCTCGGTCTCCTTGACAGTCAGACCGGTCGACTCGGTCAGGATGACAGCCGTATTGCGTTCGAGTACCTCGAGATACTGCGCAACCAGTTCCTCTTTCTTTTCCTTGGATATAGCCAAGTCTTTCACCTCCTTCCCCTAAAAAGATTCGAGTCTTCGCTCCGCTAGAACATCGCGAGCAAAGACTCAAAGGGGAAGTTGAACTTGTCTTCCGAGTCTTCACCTCGGCAGGGAATTAAGCCCGTACCCGGACACCTGCTGTCTTCGGCGAAGCGATTCTTCGATTGTTACTGCGGTCGAGATTGTACCGCAGTTGGCCCACGTTGTGTAGGTCAGGCAGCTCCCATTGAGAGCGCAGCGTTTGGATCGACGCGAACGCCAGGACCCATGGTCGAGGCGATCGTCACCCGTCGCACGTAACCACCCTTGGCTGATGCAGGCCGGGTGCGGCGCACTGCATCCATCAGGGCTGCCATATTCTCGTACAGCTGTTTGGTTTCGAAAGAGACTTTGCCGATTGGTACATGCAAATTGGCTGTCTTGTCGGTGCGGAATTCGACCCGGCCGGATTTGAGTTCATCGATCACCCGGGCAATGTCGTCTTCTGGCACGACGGTGCCAGCCTTGGGGTTGGGCATCAATCCGCGTGGACCAAGGATACGCCCGAGACGTCCGACCTTCCCCATCATGTTCGGCGTTGCAACAGCCGAATCGAACTCCATCCATCCGCCTTGGATCTTCTCGATCAGCTCGTCGTCAGCGATGTAATCGGCGCCGGCTTCGCTTGCCGCCCGGGCTGCATCACCTTCGGCGAAGACGACCACCCTTACCGTCTTGCCCAGACCGTGTGGCAGCATGACAGTGTCGCGAATCTGTTGATCGGCATGCCGAGTATCGACTCCAAGCCGAAGGTGGACCTCGACCGTGCTGTCGAACTTGGTGAAAGCGATTTCTTTGGTCAGCGCGATGGCTTCCATTGGGTCGTAGAGCTTGTCGCGTTCGATCTTCTGTGCTGCCTCGCGATATTTCTTACCGTGCTTTGGCATGATTATCTCCTTGTGGTGCAAACGGGGCGCTTGAAGCGGCCCTCCCACGTTGTCTCCTAACCTTCGATCACGATTCCCATATTGCGTGCGGTGCCTTCAATTTGCTTCATGGCGCCCTCGATATCGATCGCATTGAGGTCTCTCATCTTGATCTCTGCGATCTCGCGCACCTGATCCCGCGTCACTTTCCCGACCTTCTCGCGGTTCGGTTCCGCGGAACCTTTCTCAATTCCAGCAGCCTTGCGCAACAGGACAGCCGCCGGCGGCGTTTTAAGAACAAAGGTGAACGATCCGTCGGTGTATATCGTGATCTCAGCCGGAATGATCTCGCCCGTCTTGCTTGCCGTGCGAGCGTTGTACTCCTTGCAAAAAGCCATCAGGTTGATACCGTGCGGCGCGAGCGCCGGCCCAATCGGCGGCGCAGGGTTCGCTTTACCGGCTTCGATTTCTAGCTTGATTATTGCCTTGAGTTTCTTTGCCACGTTAACACTCCTTCAGTGGTCATAGCGGATCTACCGATCCTCCCACCTCGCCCGAAGCTGCGGGCCGTTCTTATGCCTTCTCTACCTGCAGGAAATCCAACTCTACCGGTGTCTCACGGCCGAAGAACGAGACCATGACACGCACCTTTGCGCGCTCCATATCGATGTCGGATACCGTGCCGATGAAGTCGTTGAACGGGCCGTCGATGATGCGCACCTTCTGCCCGGTCTTATAGGTCACCTTGATACGCGGGGCTTCAGCCTCCATCCGCTTGACAATCTGAGAGACCTCCTCCGGGCGGAGCGGTGTGGGTTCATTGCCCATGCCGACAAATCCCGTCACACCCGGGGTGTTGCGCACCACGTACCATGAGTCCTCATCCATCAACATCTGGACCAGGATGTAGCCGGGGAAAACACGGCGTTCTACCGTGCGCCGCTTGCCGTCTTTGACCTCGATTTCTTCCTCGGTCGGCACGACGACATCGAAGATCTTGTTCTTCATGCCCATTGTCTCGATGCGCTGTTCGAGGTTATGGCGGACCTTATTCTCGTAGCCTGAATAGCAGTGCACAACATACCAGTGACGCCCGTCATCAGGCTCCTCGACCACAGCAGGTTCTGCAGCTTCAGCTTCGAGTTCCTCAGCCTCTATCTCTGCCTCTTCCCGCTCCTCGGCTTCCTGCACCTTGTCTTCCAGCTCTTCAGCTTCCAGAGCTTCAGCGTTCAGCGCTTCGTCTTCAAGCTCCTCGATGTCTTCTTCTTGCTCGGCTTCGGGTTCGTCTTCGGTTTCGTCTTCCGCCGTCTCGTCTTCCTCTTCTGGCGTGACGATCTCGACCTCATCCTGCGGCTCGCCTATCTCCTCAGCCGCTTCAGCCAGAATATCCTCTTCGACTTGTTCTTCTTCCTCTTCCCGTTCTTCTTCCGTCTCGACCAACTCGCCTTTCATTTCGGCGACCTGGCCGGGCTCAACCGGGCTGACCTCGGCCAGGGTATCGATGCCTTCCCCCTCCTCCAATTCCTCGGGCGTCGGTGAAACCTCAGCCTCATCTATCGTCTCGATCGGCTCCCCGGAATCCAAAACTTCGGCCTGTTCCACCGCTTCCTGCGATTCCTCTTCGGAGATCGCCTCAGAGCGTTCGTCTTCTAACTCGCTCACCGATAACTCCCTTGCCGTTTCCGCTACTAGCCCAGACTGATGATGAATGCGATCAGACGCGAGAAAACAAAGTCCAGCGTCCCCAGCAGCGCGCTCATCACCGTGACGACGATCAGCACGATCACTGTCAGCTGCATCGCTTCCTGCCGGGTGGGCCAGGTCACTTTCTTCAGTTCTGCGATCGACTCACGCAGGTAGCGTGAAACCGGATTGGATCTGCGCTTCGAAGCGGCTCTTGATTTTGCCACTCCACTACTCCTCAGACTAAGCGACGCCCACACACACCAGGCGTCGCACGGTTCATCTGGCAGGCGAGGCAGGACTCGAACCCGCAACCCCCGGTTTTGGAGACCGGTGCTCTGCCAAATTGAGCTACTCGCCTGTGTGAGGGGCTGCTGCCCCTACTTTGTCTCGCGATGCAATGTGTGCTTGCGGCAGCGCGGACAGTATTTATTCAGTTCAACCCGCCCAGGGTCGTTGCGGCGGTTCTTCTCTGAAGTGTAGTTCCTCTCCTGGCATTCCGTGCATTCCAGGGTAATCACCGGACGAACATCTTTCTTAGCCATAATACATCGTAAGTGCTCCGCTTCCCGGAGCGCTCACACACTCCTACTCTAAGATCTCTGTGATGACACCCGCGCCGACGGTCAGGCCGCCTTCGCGGATCGCGAATTTCGATCCCTTCTCAAGCGCCACCGGCGTGATCAGCTCCACCTTCAGGTTCACGCTGTCCCCGGGCATCAC
>JARRJK010000097.1:0-9092 GCA_037379555.1 Anaerolineales bacterium
CTACCTTGAGCTCTTCCGGGAAAAAGATGCATGGCTGACACGAGCGCGCCGGCTCGCGGAGCGGACCTATGAACTATGTGAGTTCATCGACCGGTTCACCTCCTTTACCCCCAGGCCTGCAGCGCCGCAACTGCGATTCGCCTACCACGCCTCCTGCCATCTGCTGCGGGGGCTCGGGGTCGATGCCGAACCCAAGCACCTGTTAGGCCAGCTTGCACCTCAGGGGTTCGCCGCCCTGCCAGCCGACTGCTGCGGTTTTGGTGGAGTCTTCGCTCTCGAATACGCCTCGATCTCAACCTCGATTCTCAATCATAAGTTGCTACAGATCGAAAAGGCTGATCCCGACTTCGTGCTTTCGGTCGATGTGAGCTGCTTGATGCAGATCGAGGGCGGGCTGCGAAAACGAGGCTCGCGCATCCGCTGTTCACATGTTGCCCTGCCGCTGGCTGGATTCGAGCCAGGTCTGCGATGAGACGCGAATTCGAAAAGCGGGTCAAGCTGGCGCTTGACGATGAACGTCTTAGCCGGGCATTGGATGCAAATGCCGAGCGGCGACAGGCGAGCCGTAAACTCGCCTTCTCCTCGCTCTCCGATCCTGACGGCGTACAGCGGCAGGCGCACACCCTGCGCAGGAAGACGATCGAAAACCTGGAGACCCACCTTAAAGACTTCACTGCATCCCTGCAGGCGCATGGCGTACACGTCCACCGTGCGGCGGACGGCGAGCAGGCCGCTGGTCTTGTAACCGAAATAGCCCGGCAAACAGGATCGAGGCGGGTGGTGAAATCGAAGTCCATGGTCAGCGAGGAGGTACAGCTTAATCACGCGCTCCGCCAGGCAGGGCTGGAGGTAACCGAGACCGACCTGGGCGAATTCATCGTCCAGCTGCGCGGCGAGAGTCCCAGCCATATCACCGCCCCGGCGATCCACCTCACCCGTCATGATGTCGCCCGAACATTCCACGAAAAGCTCGGCATGCCCTTCTCGGCCGATGTCGGCGACCTGAACGCCTTCGCCCGGCGGACACTGCGGGAGGTATTTCTAAGGGCGGACCTCGGCGTTTCCGGCGTCAACTTCGGCGTAGCTGAAAGCGGGACACTGTGCCTGGTGACGAATGAAGGGAACGGACGCATGGTCACCACACTCCCCCCGGTGCACGTTGCGTTGATGGGCATCGAGCGGATTGTACCCACGGCCAATGATCTGGATGTGCTGCTCAGACTCCTGCCGCGCTCGGCAACCGGCCAGAAATTGACCAGTTATGTAACACTCCTGGCTGGAGCGGAAGCCATTGAATCTGGTTGGGCAGGCACCCAGCGGCATGTGATCCTGGTCGATAACGGGCGCAGCGCGATGCGCGGCACACCGTTCGAAGAAGCCCTGCTCTGTATCCGCTGCGGGGCCTGCCTGAATGCTTGCCCTGTGTTTCGCGAGATCGGCGGTCATGCCTATGGCTGCACGTATCCCGGACCGATCGGTTCGCTGGTCTCCCCGGGATATTTCGGCCTGCAGCGTTTCGGCCATCTTGCCCACGCGTCGACGCTGTGCGGAGCCTGCAACGAGGTCTGTCCGGTGGGCATCGATCTCACGACTCTGCTCTTGCGGACGCGACGGGGGTACCGCAAGGCCAAGGCGCCTCCCATGTGGATCCAGCTCGGCGTGAAAGGGTTCACCTGGTTGGCGAGCCGCACGGGCCGCTTCAGGTTCGCGCAGCGGCTGGCCGCGCTCGCTTCAAGCTTGCTGCCAAAAAGGAAGGGATGGATACGCTCCCTGCCACCACCGTTCAACCCGTGGACCCGAAGCAGGGATTTCCCGCCGTTTCGCCGTCGGGAGATTGCAGATTCCGCATCAGAGTTTGTGCAACGGGAGGTGACTCCGAAAGGAATCGAGCCTGAACTGGAAACGGTCGAGGAAACTGATCCCGCCGCAATTGCAGATCCCTGCCAGGCGTTTACCGAAGAACTCCAGGCGCTGGGCGGGAAGGTCATCCGATGCGACAGCGATCAGATTGGCGAAGTCCTGCTCGACCTGCTGGGGGAGCTGGGTGAGAACGAGATTCTGGCAGGGGATCCCGGGCTGGATGGTCTGATTGCGGAACTTGAAACAGCCGGAATCAAGGTCTGCCAGCCGCAGTTCGAATGGGCGAACGACCGCTCCGCTTGGAGACATGCCCTCGAAGACTTCGACCGTATCCGGGTCGGGATCACGGGCGCCATCGCGGCCCTGGCGGATACAGGCACGCTGATCCTTGCAAATGAGGTTGGCGAGAATTTATCCTCACTTCTGCCCGAAATCCACCTCGCGGTCTTGCAGGAAACCGTGATCCATCGCCGCTTCTCGGACTGGTTGCGCGAGGGGGGTGAGCAACGACTGCAGGCCGGAGAATCGCTCACACTGATCACCGGCCCCTCCCGCACGGCGGATATCGAGATGACGCTCACGATCGGCGTCCATGGGCCAGCACGTGTTATCGTACTGCTTGTCGCCCGATCTGAAGAACATCAGCCCTCCCGATCGAATTAGAAACGCCGCTGCGATTCGCCTCGACCAGAGTTGGAACTAATAGCGATGTTGCAGCAACTGCTGCCCACCCTGCCTCCTCTGGCAGCTGAAAGCCAGGTATTTCCGAATACCCAGTTGACCAAACGTTACACTCCAATGCGATCGGTCTAGCCCCGGGTCTTCAGAGCCCGGATTTCAATTGATCGCCGATCAGAACGGTCTATTGGCCATGGTGTCGAAACCATTCAGGACTCGATAATCTTGTTGCTGTACGACGAGCATGGAGTCATGCGAACGTATCCTCAACGTTGCATTCAGAATACCCACACCATCGTTCAAGTGGAATCTCGAACCGATCACGCCGAGAGTGGCAGCGAAATCAAAGCATGGCAATTGAAGACCGAGAGGGAATCCTCTGGACCACGACGAAAAAACGGTCACACGACCCAAGTTTTGCTCCTGAACATCCTGTGCTATCTTAAAGGTGTGTGCCCATGCCCGGCTGAACGGTGAGTTTCAAGCGTTGAATGCGGTCGCCAGGACGCTGGTGGCACCGCTGGAACTGCCCGAACTCCTCGACAGCGTCATGCGAACGATCGTGCAGGTCCTGGAGCAAGCGGACATCGGCGCCGTCATGCTCTGGGATCAACCATCCGGTGTGTTCAAGCCGGCAGCCGCGATCGGCTACGATTTGGACATCCTCAACGAAATCGGCCTGCGGGCAGGGGAATCCATCACCGGCAAGGCATACGATCAGGGCCAAACGCTGCTGCTTGACGGTCCAGAGCAAGTCGAGCAAGCCATGGGCGATATGCGACCTTTCAACCGGGAAGTGATGGGGCGGGCGATCGGGAGTGAACGCCTGCCGTCCTCCGCAGTGGCAGCCCCGATCGCCGCCGGCACGCAACGCTACGGCGTCCTGGTGCTCGAATCCCTCGATCCCCTGAATTCATTCACAAGCGAAAACCTTCCGTTTGTACAGACCGTCGCAGATCTGGTGGCACTGGCGATTGATCGATCCAAACTCGAGACCCGGGCAGACGCGATCAGGGCCGCTCAACAAGCGGAGAAAATGCGTACTGAACTCACCGCCTCCCTGTCCCATGAGTTACGCATTCCCCTGGCAACGATCAAGGGGTACGCCACGGCTATGATGGTGGAGGACCTTCAATGGACGGACGAGAAACGGTCGGAGTTCCTGAGGCTAATCGAAGACGCATGCAACGACATGGAAGGTATGATCAACGACATCCTCGATTCTTCGTTGATCCAGGTCGATGAACTCAATCTCGACTTTCAACCCGTCGATCTGCCGGCCCTGGCTGAGGAAGTCGCGATGGAAGTCCAATACCGCTCTGAAATTCACCATCTGGTGGTCGATTTCCACTCGGATTTCCCGCCCGTAAAAGCCGACGTGCGCTGGATCAAGCAGGTCTTCCGAAATATCCTTGACAACGCTGTCAAGTATTCGCCTATCGGCGGATTGATCATGATCAAAGGCGAAGCCCGGCAGGAAGATGTCGTCGTTTGTGTGGCTGATCAGGGAATCGGCATCTCCGCCGAGGATCTGATTCCGCTTTTTGAAAAGTTCCATCGCGTGCGCAGATCGTCAACCCTGCACGTGGCCGGAACCGGTCTGGGTTTGCCCATCGCCCGAGCGATAGTTGAAGCTCATGGCGGACGCATATGGGTCGAAAGCCAGATTGGGGAGGGCACTTCGATCTACTTTTCGCTGCGTCGCAATCCCGGGGATGACGGAATGGCATGAACAGGAATTCGAACAGGCAGTGCATCCTGATCGTCGATGACGATCCCCGCATTCTGCGGCTCGTGCGTGAGGTCCTTTCCGCGCTTGGATACCTCATCCTGACGCGTGCTACCGGCCAGCAGGCCATTGAGGCCGTGGCGGTTGAAGACCCGGACCTCGTGATACTGGATATTATTCTCGAAGATTTCGATGGATATCAAGTCTGCCGGCGCGTGCGTGAATTTTCGGAAGTGCCGATCATCATGCTTACTGCAAAGGTAACGGAGACCGATATGCTCACCGGCTTTGACGCCGGTGCCGATGATTACATCACGAAACCTTTCAGTGCAAAGGAATTGATCGCCCGCGTCCGTGCGGTTCTGAAACGGGCTCAAAACATGCCCGCTGTTCCCGGAGAAGCCGTTGTCGACTGCGGCGATCTGCAGATCGACCTGGCCCGTCGACAGGCATCCGTAGCCGGCGTCAATGTCTATCTCACGGCTACGGAGTACAATCTCCTCTATCAACTTGCGACGCACCTCAATCAAGTTCTAACCCATGAACAGCTGCTTTCGGCGGTTTGGGGTGAAGAATATCGCAATGACATCGATTATTTGCGATCCTACATCCATTACCTGCGGAAGAAGCTCGAACGCGATCCTGGCAATCCGCAAATCATCCTGAACATTCCTGGCGTGGGCTATATGCTAACCGTCCCCGAAAGCCAGAAAGCATAGGAGCTTCCTGTGAACCGGAAACCGTACAGCCTGTTCGAGAACACCCAGCAGGAGTTCGGACGTATCGCCGATCAGCTCAAACTCGATGATACGGCCCGCGAACTGCTGCAGTCACCGATGCGGGAAATCTATTTCAACATCCCGGTCCGATTGGATGACGGAAGCATTCGAATCTTTCGAGGCTCACGCGTCCAACACAATGATGCCCGCGGGCCGAGCAAAGGCGGCATCCGCTTCCACCCGCTTGAAGCCATGGACAACATCCGCGCACTTGCGATGCTCATGACCTGGAAGACGGCGGTCGTCGATCTGCCTCTCGGCGGCAGCATGGGAGGAGTTGCGTGCGACCCACACGATCTCAGCCTGGGCGAACAGGAGCGCCTTTGCCGGGGATGGGTACGGCAGGTGGCCAAAAATCTCGGACCCGATTGGGATGTCCCGGGCCCCGATCTAATGACCGATTCGCAGCACATGCTCTGGATGCTGGATGAGTATGAGGTCATCCGCGGCGGCAGACAGCCCGGATTCATCACGGGCAAGCCTGCGACCATGGGAGGTTCATCGGGACGCAAGGAGGCAGGTGGCTATGGAGTGATGATCGTTGCTCGTGAGGCTATGAAAGACCTGCAAATCGATCCATCCGAGACAAAGGCCAGCTTTCAAGGCTTTGGGAACATCGCACAGCACGCGATCGAGCTTTATCTGAAGATGGGCGGAACCGTGACCTGTGTCTCCTGTTGGGATCAGAAAGACCAGAGGACGTACGCCTACTTCAAAGAGCAGGGCATCGACCTGACTCAACTGCGCCCATTGGCCAATGCCTTCGGGGAGATCGACCAGGAGCAGGCTGTCTCGCTCGGCTACGAGCGCCTTCCAGGGGAGGCATGGATCGAACAGCAGGTCGATATCCTCGTCCCTGCCGCAGTTGAGAACCAGATCACGTCCGCCAACGTTGGGAAGATCAGTCCCAGTGTCAAGATGATCGTTGAAGCTGCAAATGGGGCAACGAATCCGGATGCGCACTCCTTGCTCATGGATAGGAATCTGTATGTCGTCCCAGACTTGCTGGCAAACGCAGGTGGATTTGTGAGCAGCTATTTCGAACAGGTTCAGGGCAATATGAACTATTACTGGCGCCGCGACGAAGTACTAGGAAAGCTCGATGTTCACATGACGGATGCATATCTTTCGGTTGCCGAGAACGCCAGGGAGAAAGGGACCGACATGCGCGACGCCGCATATCAAATCGCCGTTGCCCGGGTCGTCCGGGCCTGCCAGGAGCGCGGCTGGCTCTGATGCGTCCGGGAAGCGGCAAGGCGAATTCTGATTCGGGAAAGTTCATCGAGTTCAGTCGCACCTCGGCCGATCCAGCCGGACCGCTGGCCCGCATCGGCCGGGGAGAAATCGGCGGGAAGGCTCATGGATTGGCGCGCGTCCGGGATGCGCTGTTCAGGGGACTCGATCACGATCGCTTCCCGGATATCCATATCGACATCCCCCCGCTGGCGGTGATCTGCACCGGGGTGTTTGCAGAGTTCATGGCTGTCAATCACCTCGATCAGATCGCGACCGCTGAGATGTCCGATGAGCGGATCGCCCGATCATTTCAAAAGGCTGATTTACCGTTCGAGGTGTTGGGTGATCTTTGGGCACTGATCGATCAAACCCATTCGCCTCTTGCCATCCGTTCTTCCAGCCTTCTGGAAGACACCCGGCACGAACCGTTCGCCGGGGTTTACGTCACGAAAATGATCCCAAATGAAAGCTTTGACCCGCAAATTCGGTTCCATCAGCTTACCGAAGCGATCAAACACGTATTTGCCTCCACCTACTTCAGCTCGGCGAGAGACTACCGCACGGCGACAGGGCATCGCGACGATGAAGAGCAGATGGCCGTTATAATCCAGGAAGTGGTCGGAAAAAGGCACCACCACCGTTTCTACCCTGATTTATCCGGCGTGGGCCGCTCGATCAACCACTACCCGATGGATCCGGCCAAACCGGAAGACGGAGTCGTCAATCTTGCGCTGGGCCTGGGCAAACTCATCGTCGACGGCGGCCGCTGCTGGGCATACTCGCCCGCTTACCCCAACGTGCAACCGCCCTATGGATCCGTGGAGCAGATGCTGAAAGAGACTCAAACGGAATTCTGGGCGGTCAACATGGGCGAAGTGCAAGAGTACGATCCGATCCATGAAACGGAATATCTGCTGTTTGAAAACCTTACAACAGCCGAAAGGGATGGAAGCCTGCGCTACCTTGCGTCCACCTACAGCCCGATCTCGGGCAGGTTGTCGATCGGGACTGGCTTTGACGGTCCACGCGTTCTGACCTTTGCCCCGCTCCTGACGCTGGATCAAATCCCGATCAACGATCTTATCTCCGAGATCATGGATCACTGCGTAGGGGAGTATGGGGGCGCGGTTGAAATCGAGTTCGCAATGACCTTCGATCCCCATCGCTTTGCCTTTCTCCAGGTACGCCCCATGAACACACCGGGGGTTGAGACAAAGATCGAAGACTCCGAGTTACGGGGTGAGAACGTACTGGTGGCATGCGAGCACAGCCTGGGGAACGGCGTGGACGAATCACTCGTCGATATTGTCTATACCAAACCAGAAAACTTCGACCTCAAGCATTCGCGCAAGATCATGGCGGAAATGGAAGAAATCAATCGCCAACTGCTTCAGGCCGGCCGGCACTATCTCTTGATAGTGCTGGGGCGGCTGGGAACGACGGACCCCTGGCTGGGAATTCCCATCGGGTGGGCCAAGATCGGAATGGCAAAAGCCGTTGTTGAATCTACCGGGGATAAGGCGCGTGTCGCCTTGAGTCAGGGTTCGCACTTTTTCCACAACATTACCAGCCTCGGCGTGAAATACTTCACCCTTTCGCTGGATTCGGAGTATGAGATCGACTGGGAATGGTTGGGCAGGCAGAAGGCCGCCGCAGAGACCGAATTCCTGAGGCACATCCGGCTCGACGCGCCACTTACGATCAAGGTCGATGGCCGCACAAGCCGCGGCGTGATCATCAAACCGGGGGCTGTCTCCCATGACTGATTCATCCAAGTCACTTGACCGATTGCTGCACGACCTGCGTGAACGGGCTAAGGAACTTAACTGTCTATACGAGCTTCAGGAACTGCTGAACACGAAAGACATTTCAGCTGAGGAGATTTGCCAGGGCATACTGCAGATCATACCTCCCGGATGGCAGTATCCGGACGTATGCCAGGTGGAGGTTGAATATTCTGGGAGGATCTTTCAATCCCCGGGATTCGAACCGTCCCCCTGGGTGCAGAGTGCTGAGATCGTCGTTCAGGATCAGGTGGTTGGAAAGATCAGCATTTACTATACCGAGGAACGACCCCCATCCGATGAAGGGCCGTTCCTCAAGGAAGAACGGCGCTTGATCGATACCATCGCCGAGCAGTTTGGCTTTTTCATCCTGCATGAGCAACTTAAACAGGTGTTCCAGCAGCAGCTTTCCGATGGCGCGGAGAGTGAAACCTGGACGGCCTTGCTCGATCTACTCAAACGAACCGATCCGGACCTCCTCATCCGGCTCTCGCGCAAGATGATCTACCTGCTGGGCATGAATGGGATCGAGGAGACAGAAGAATTGCTGGAACGCGTCTCCTCCTTCCATGTTGGAGATACGGAACTCGATGAAAACCGTCCCTCTCAAGGTCCAACAACAAGCAGCCTGCTCGAATTTTCGGACGATGTCTTTTCGATTGCAAGCAAGCATCTTTCCAGGGACGAAATTCTCGACAACATCCAGAAATGGAGCCGGGAAGACCGTCTGCGGTTCTTTGTGAATGTGCTTGTCAATCCCAGCTCTTCCCTCGCCGAGATCACATCAGCCATCGAACGATACCACCTGCTGACGGAACAAGGGATTGAACTCGCCGAATCGAGAGAAAAATGGTTCCGGATCGCGCTCATCCGGCGTCTGCTGAGCGACCAGCCCGACTTCGTCAGGGTCGCCAAGCAGTTCATCAAGATCGATGATTTCACCAACTTCATGCGGCAAGTCATCTTCCCGGCAGGGAGTCATGGGAAGCTCGGGGGAAAAAGCTCCGGGCTCTTTCTGGCCTCACA
>JARRJK010000098.1:0-9076 GCA_037379555.1 Anaerolineales bacterium
GCACGGCATTGCCGTGCCCCTGCGAGTGCGTGCGTGGATCGATGATTAGGGCGTCAGCGTAAGGTGCGATTCGGCTGCCGCTTCGACCTGCCCGCGCGTCCAGAGCATCGTGTGGTACTCGATATTGCGCCATGGGTCGATCATATCGTCATAATGCGGGTGGTATGGATGGCCGGACTGACCCGTGGTATGCATGGCAAGCGACTGCTCGAAGTACTGCAGGTCGTAGATCAAACGGATCGAGGGCACGGTGGTCTCTGCATATGGTTCGTTCAAGCTGTAGCCGGTGTTGTTGATCGTGGCGATCGTCCCGTCAACCTCCACCGGACCCCGGTTGAAGATCGCTTCAATCGGGCCGATCCCGCTCTGGCCGAGGCTCTGGTTTTCGAAGGTCGCTGTGTGCAGGTCGCCCCAACGCCAGGCGGACATATCCTTTCCGAGCGAGTCGTTAAGCTCGTCGATCGCATCCTGCAGAGCGAGCAGTACGGTCTGCTGCATCGTTTCGACTTCCGGCGTGCGAATATCATCGAACCAGTGCGAATCAGGCTGGTTGAGGATCGTCTCGAGCGGGGTCATGAAACTGTATCTCTCGAGCAGCTGTTCGCCGGCCTCGTCTTCAAAAATGCGCCTGACGAGATGACCGCGGAACGCTTCGAACAACGCAGCTGGAGCGCTATCTCGTACAGCCTGTCCATCCCAGTTCCGCAGCATATCTAATGCTTGAGCCTGCTCGGGCTCACTCGGTGCGATCGCCAGGATCGCGGGCAGGATATCCTCTGCCCAGAGCGGCTTGTCGTCGCCCTGAATATCCTGGACATCGGCGACCGAGAGCTTGTCTTTTGCTTCGATCAACTCGACGATACGCCGGGCGCGATAGCCTGGAGCCCAATCCGCCGACAGGAAGTATGGATAGTCCGGGCCGACGACGGCATTGTTGGCAGTGGCGATGTAGCCTTTCTCCGGGTTGAATGAATTTGGAAGCGCGTCGAAATCGATGTAGCCGATCCATTCGTAGGTGCCGGACCAGCCCGGGACCGGGATCGTCCCGTCACCCTGAGCGCGAATCGGAATGCGGCCCGGCGCCTGGTAGCCGATATTGCCATCCACATCGGCGAAGACGAAGTTCTGGCTGGGGGCATCCCAGTAGCGCAGCGCTTCGCGGAAGGCGTCCCATGAATCCGCCCGGTTAAGCATCAGGACGCTTTTTACAATCGTCCCGGGCTGCAGGGCGGTCCAGGACAGTGCCAGCGGCTGCCAGCCGTACGACCAGCCCTCCTCGACCCCGCCGATGACGTCATTGATGATCGGGCCGTGCCGGGTGATGCGCACGCGTACGACCTCCGGCTCATCCTGGCCGGCGACATCGATGCGCTCCTCGATGATCTGCATGTCCTCCCAGCGGTTGCGGAATTCGTATTGATCCGGGTTCTCGGGGTTAACGTTCTCGATAAAGAGGTCCTGAACGTCAGGACCGAGGTTGGTCACGCCCCAGGCGACGCGTTGGTTGTGCCCGATGATCACGCCTGGCACGCCGGCGAATGTCGCACCGACCACGTTGTATGGGCAGTCAGGGCCGGCCGGCTCGCAGTGCAGGCCGGCTTCATACCAGATGGACGGCATCTGGATGCCAAGGTGCGGGTCGTTTGCCAGGATCGGCTTGCCGCTCTCGGTGCGATCGCCGCTGATGACCCAGTTGTTGCTGCCCAGGCCATCGCCGAAACCGAAGGCGTGCAGGTTGAATGCCGCCTCCGGGACGGTGGCCAGCGTGGCTTCATTCAATGCCCCGGAGACGATGACCGGGTAATCGGCGGGGTAACCCGGCATCAGTTCGTTCAGGGCCGGAAGGCCTAAGCGGGCGATGATGTTTGCGCGTACGAGCTCGGCACTGCGGTTGCCTCCGAGATCCCATGCCATGACCTTGGCCCAGCTCAAGCTGTTAACCGGTGTCCAGGGCTCGGGATCGAATTTCACTCCGGTCAGGCCGAGGATGGTGAATTCGAGGCCAAGCTTGCCGCGGTGCGAATCGATGTAGGCGTTTACCCCGTCGGCGTACGCTTGCAGGATGGCGAGTTCAGACTCACTGAGCAGCTCCACTTCCTGCTGCGCGGTCCGGTACCAGCCGACCGTGCGAATGAAACGGTCCTGATCGAGTGCGCTGGGACCAAGAATTTCGGATAGGCGGCCGGCGCCGATGCGGCGCCAGAACTCCATCTGCCAGAACCGATCCTGGGCGTGAACATAGCCCTGCGCCATGAACAGGTCATGCGGATTGGAAGCATAGATATGGGGCACACCGTAGCTGTCACGGAAGACATCCACGCTGGCCTGGAGACCCGGAAGCTGCAGCGTTCCGTCGGTCTGGGGGAACGATCGGCGCACGATAAACAGACCGCCAAGGCCGATCACAATGACCAGGATAAGAACAATGGAAAGGATGATTATGAGCGTGCGAGCACGTCGGTGAGACACGGCTTCCTCCTTCGGCGGATGACACGATTCTTAGCATTGATGCCCCGTGCGGTCAAACCTGCTGAGGGTGGAATTGCATCCGGCCCGCATTGCTTATATCGGAGCTTAGCCGGTCTATGTATAATGATCTCAGCGGTTGAATGACCCGGAACCCCCGGAGAGCATACGAGCCAGGTCCAAGGGCTGCGTCAGCCGTCTGGAGCGGGTGGGTACAATCACGGAACGATGCGCATGGTGAAGCTGCACCACAACATCGAGGCGGACCGGTGAAATCAAGGCCAGCAATCATCCTGATTTTGGTCTCGGTCTGTTTTTGCATTGGCATGGCAACCGTGCTGCTGGGTGAGCAGGGGACGGCTTCGCCGATCACTTCGATTCTGAATATCTTCCCCGAAGGTGGGCCACGCTGGATCGAATCGAATCGTGAGACTCGCACCACGATCTTGCTGCTCGGCGTCGATCGTCTCGACAGCCCCGACCCCGCGTTGCGCGCGATCTGGCTGCTGACCATCAACCCTCCCGACACGCATGTCATCCTGACCGGCGTGCCGACCGACCTGGACCTCGTCCCTGGCGCCGATGTGAGGCTAGATTCATTCTTCGCCTGGACTGCTCAAGACGGCGTGGCTCCACCCTTCCTGGAGGCGCTCGAGCGGGCTCTGCGCATTCAAATCGATACGATTGCCGTGATGGATGAGACTGCGTTTGCCGAGCTCGTGGACTATGTGGGCGGGCTGCCACTGGGCAAGGATCTGGGCTTGCCGCTCGAGGAGCAGGTGCTTACCGGCGAACAGGTGCTGGCGCTGCATACCGTCTTTTCCGGAGATCCCGTCGGCCTGATCAACTTGCAGGCCAACATCCTCCAGGGTTTGTTGCCTCAGGGGGCAAAGCTGCCCGCCAATCCTGACCTCGGCCCGCTACTCGAGCTCGTTCCGCAGCATGCCCGCATCACGATCCATGAAGCCCAGCTGGCGGTGCTGCTCTCGCATATTCTGCCGTTGCAAAGCGATCAGGTCGAAATCCGCGTTGTGCTCGCGCCGGTCCCCTGAGATCGTCGATCAAATGTTCTGATTTGCCCCTGAAAGGGCGTGCCGGGCGCTGTCCTGAACAGCGGCGGCGCGGTATAATTAATTGGCAACCCGCCGCTGGCGGGTTTTCGACCTCTAATCCTTAGTGAGAGACCGAAAAATCATGGAAATTGGGACCGTTCGACAGGTAGATATCGACGATCAGATGCGTAATGCGTACCTTGATTACGCCATGAGCGTGATCGTTGCGCGCGCGCTGCCTGACGCGCGTGATGGGTTGAAACCGGTTCACCGGCGCATCCTTTTTGCGATGCACGAGATGGGGATTCGGCCAAACTCAGCCTACCGTAAATCCGCACGTATCGTCGGCGAAGTGCTCGGCAAGTATCACCCCCACAGCGATCAGGCTGTCTACGATGCCATGGCGCGCATGGCGCAAGATTTCTCCATGCGCTACATGCTCGTCGATGGACAGGGTAACTTCGGGTCAATCGACGGCGATCCACCGGCGGCCATGCGCTACACGGAAGCTCGCATGGGCGCGCTGGCCTCCGAGCTGCTGGTTGATATCGAGAAAGACACTGTCGATTTCGAGGACAATTTCGACGGTTCGCTGCAGGAGCCCGTAGTCCTGCCAGCCAGGCTGCCGAACTTGCTGCTGAACGGGTCGGCCGGCATCGCCGTAGGCATGGCCACGAACATCCCGCCGCACAATCTGAAGGAACTGGCAAGCGCGATCAGCTTCATGGTTGATCACTATGAGCGGGTGGATGACATTGCCTTCGATGAGCTGATGTCTTTCATTCCAGGTCCGGATTTCCCGACCGGCGGCATGATCGTCGGTAACGAGGGCATTAAGCAAGCCTACAGCACCGGCCGGGGGCGGATCGTCGTGCGCGGCGTAGCGCATATTGAGGAGATGGGTTCGAGCCGTTTCCGCATTGTGGTGACCGAAATACCCTACCAGGTCAATAAATCTGCCCTGATTGAACGCATCGCCGACCTGGTCCGGACCGACAAACTCGGCGACATCTCGGATCTGCGGGACGAATCCGACCGGCGCGGGCTGAGCATCGTGATCGAGCTCAAGCGTGGTGCACAACCGCGCAAGGTGCTCAACCAGCTCTACAAATACACTGCGCTGCAGACGACTTTTGGCGTGCAGCTGCTGGCCCTGGTGGAGAACGAGCCGCGCATGCTGCCGCTTAAGCGCGCGCTGCTTGTCTACATCGATCATCGCAACCAGGTGATCGTCCGGCGCTCTGAATACGAACTGAAGAAGGCACGCGACCGTGCCCATATCCTGGACGGTCTGCTGATCGCTCTCGCCAACCTCGACGACGTCATCGATACGATACGCAAGTCTTCCGATGCGGATCAGGCTAAGGAGCGCCTGGTGAAGCGGTTCAAGCTGAGCGAGGTCCAGGCTCAAGCGATCCTCGATATGCAGCTGCGGCGGCTGGCGGCGCTGGAGCGGAAGAAGATCGAGCAGGAGCACAAGGAGGTGATGGACCGCATCGCTTACCTGGAAGACCTGCTCGCGCATCCGAAGAAGATCCTGGCGCTGATCAAGGGCGATCTGCAGGAGCTCTCCGAGAAGTACGGTGACGAACGCCGCACGCATATCGCCCCTGACGCAAGCGAAGAATTCAGCGAAGAAGACCTGGTGCCGGATGAAGCGGTGTTGATCAGCATCACTGAACGAGGCTACGTGAAACGTGTACTGGCGAAGACCTACCGCCGGCAGGGGCGCGGCGGCCGCGGTGTGCAGGGGCACTCACTGAAAGATGAGGACGAGCCGATGATGCTCATTCCGGCCCGCACGCTGGACACGGTGCTCTTCTTCTCGGACAAGGGGAAGGTTTATTCGGAGAAGGCGTACCAGATTCCGGATGCTGATCGGACCGCACGCGGCATCCCGATGGTCAACATCCTCGCCCTGGAAGCCAGCGAATCGATCACTGCGGCAGTTGTCGTACCGGATTTCGATGCCGCGGAGTACTGCACGATGGTCACTGCCAAGGGCAAGATCAAGCGCGTCGAGCTCTCGGAGTTCTCTTCCGTCAGGCCTTCCGGCCTGATCGCGATCGGCCTTGTAAAGGATGATGTTCTCGGATGGGTGCGCCTGACGAGTGGAGACGATGAGGTCATCATCGTAACCAAACGCGGGCAGGCGCTGCGCTTCCATGAGGATCAGGTTCGGCCGATGGGCCGGCCGGCGATGGGGGTGAAAGCGATCAACCTGCGCAAGGGGGATGCGATCACTGGTATGGCGGTTGTGGTTCCGGGCGATGACCTGCTCGTTGTGACGGAGAAAGGCTTTGGGAAGCGCACGCCGCTCTCCGAATACCCGGCGAAGTCTCGTGCGACGATGGGGGTTCTTACATTAAGCCGTGCCAAGCTCAAGGTTACCGGGCCAATCGCTGCCGCCCGGGTCGTCAATGCCGAGGACGATCTGACGATCATTTCCAGTGGCGGCATTGTACTTCGTACGAAGGTCAAGCAGATCAAGCAGGCCGGCCGGGCGACAATGGGCGTGCATGCCATCGACCTGAAGAAGGGCGAAACGGTCGCTGCGGTGGCGAATATCTCGGCCAGGGAGCTTGCGCAAGCGGGCGTGCAGGAGCAAGAGTAGCGCTGGCGGTCCAACCCCTTGTGTTGCAGAAAGGCAGGGTGTTTCTCAGCCCTGTCTTTTCTAGTTCATCCGGGTTCAGCCCGCCGGATTGAATACAAGCTTATCGCCTTCCCAATGGACTGCCGAGGCGGTCCCCGGCTGCATCCGAAAGGATTCCAGCTGGCGTTGGAGCTGTTCGACGCTTCCACTTGTCAGGTATCGGATCACCCCATTGTCCTCCGCATCGGCATTCAATTCATGCTGCTCGAGCAGCCTGCCCGTCTGGCGGGCGATCGCCGGGGAGGGATCAATCACCTGGACGGAGGGGCCGGCGATCTCCTGGATCAGAGGCATCACAAGGGGGTAGTGGGTGCAGGCGAGTACGAGTGTATCCGCGCCCTCTTCCAGCAGCGGCTGTATGGCGCGCTCGAGGATCAAGCGCGTGTGGTCTCCTTCCAGATTGCCAGCTTCGATCTGCTTAACCAGACCGGGGAGCGTGCTTGGTAGGATGCGCACACCTGCAGTAAATCGCTCGACCACTGAAGCGTAAAGCTCACCCTGGAAGGTCGCTGGTGTTGCCAACACCCCGACCACTTTGCTGCGGGTCGTCTCTGCTGCCGGTTTTACAGCCGGCTCCATGCCGACAAAGGGGATGGTTGGGAATTCGCTCCGCAGGATCTGCAGCGAGGCGGCGGAAGCGGTGTTGCAGGCGACGACGATCAATTTCGCCCCCTGGTCGAGTAAGAAGGAGGTGATCCCGCGGGCATAGCTGCGCACCAGCTGCAGGGACTGTGACCCGTAGGGCACGTTGGCCTGGTCGGCCAGGTAGAGCACTGATTCACCCGGGAGCTGGCGCTGGATTTCGCGCAGGATGGACAAACCACCAACGCCGGAATCGAAGACGCCGATGGGTCCTTCCTGCCTGCTCGCCGGGTTTCGAGATTCGATCATGGCTTCCGCCCACGCTGCTGCATACCTATATTAAATCGCATCGGAGGCATTTCTGCACGGGGTGCCGAGCGTGGCGCAGGGCCTAATTCTGGAATAGAGAAAAGCAGCGCTGGAGCGCTGCTTATAATGATTCGCGTCTCAGTCGCGGCGTTCCTTCAAGCGCGCCCGCTTGCCTGTCCGGTCGCGCAGGTAATACAGTTTGGAGCGCCGGACGGTGGCCCGGCGGTGGATCTCGATCTTCTCGACACGTGGCGAGTGGATCGGGAAGGTGCGCTCGACGCCGATGCCGTGGGAGGCGGTGCGACGCACGGTGATATTCGCATCGTTGCCGCCGCGGCGGATGCGGATAATGGTGCCGCGGAATTCCTGAACCCGTTCACGGTCACCTTCCGCAATTCGAAAGTGAACCGAAACGGCGTCACCGGGAGCTAGTTCAGGGAGCGCTTCATTTGGCTGTGCCTTGACGGCATCCATCACATCGGTCATCGTTCACGTCCATTTGTAAAATCGATTTCGGCTACACATGATGCACCGCCCGATCGTTCTGGGCGGCAGGGACAAGAGTATACCACAGGAAGTCTCAAGGCGTCCAGCGATTGCCGGGGATGAATTTTAAGGCGGCTTTTTCACCGCTCAAGCCAGATTCGGGCCAGGCTTAAACCGACGATCGTCTTTGCGTCCTGAAAGCCTCCCGCCGATAGCGTACGCCAGGCTTCATCCCAGCTGAGTTGCTCGGTCCGCAGATCCTCGTCCTCGTCCTGCGGCAGCGGTGCGGGGGTAAGCTGACGAGCCAGATAGTAGTGCAGGAATTCGGAAGAATACCCCGGGGCGAGGTAGGTCGCGCCGAGGTGGATCAACTCTGCCGGAGCGAGGCCGATTTCTTCACGGCACTCGCGGAAAGCTGCCTCTTCGGCATCCTCTCCGGGATCCAGTGTGCCTGCCGGCAGTTCGAGCAGCCATTCGCCAATTGGATGGCGGTATTGTCGGACGAATGTGACAGAATGGTCCGCCTGGATGGGGATCAGCGCCACTGCGCCGCCGTGTTCGACCACATCGATCTGGAACTCCCGTCCATCGGGGGACCGGACGAGGTCGGTACGCACGTTGAACACTTTTCCGGTGAATACTATTTCAGAATGCAGCGTGGAGTAATCCATGATTCAGCCTCGATATGAAACAGGGCGACCAGTCGGTCGCCCTGTGAGTCTCATGTTGCGCGGCCCGATCAGGGGATGAGCAGTTCCTGGCCGGGGTAGATCGTCGCCGGCGAGGTCAGCTGGTTCAGATCAATGATCGCCTGTGGATCCACCCCGTACAGCCGGGCGATCTGCCAGATCCACTCGCCGGGTTGTACGATATGGACGGTGCCGCTTGGGACGGCGGTTCCCGGGGTGCCGGTTGTGGTCACGAGCGGGGCTGGCTCGCTGGTGGGTTCGACCGCCGCTCCCGGGATCTTCAGCACCGTACCGACTTCAAGGGAAGCCGGATTGGTGAGTTCGTTCAGATCGATGATCTCCTGCGGATCGACGCCGAATTGACGGGCGATCTTGAAGATCCAATCACCAGGTTGAACGGTATATTCGATCTGATCCGGGATCGCGGTGGCGGTTGGTGCGGCCGTTTCAGCCGCAGCGGTCGTTGGATTCTCGGTGGGTTCGGGCGTAGGTGTGGCTGTCGCCCCGCCACCCGCTTCGAGCGCCTGCGCCGTCTGGGTGAGAATTGCTGATCGCACAGCGTCCATCGTAGCCTCAGTCTCAGACTGTGGCTCGCCGGTGCCCTCGTCCGAGGATGGCGGCGGTGTGGAGGCTGAGCGTGTGCAGCCGGTCACTCCAAGCACAAGGATGATAATGAGTGTAAGCACCAGGGTACTCCGGCGCATGCTGGACATGGGCTCCTCCTAGTTAGAACGGGACGCTGAACCACCATCTACAGCGGGCATCAAGCGCGCATGGTAGCACAGGTGTTTGGGCGCGTCAAGCGGGGCAAGCGCTGTCAGGAGCCGCAGGACCGCCTA
>JARRJK010000099.1:0-15393 GCA_037379555.1 Anaerolineales bacterium
ATGAGTCTTCGCGCCGCGGTTTGCTGAAGCTCGTTGGGCAGCGAAGAAAGCTTTTAAACTACCTCAAGCGCAAGGATGCCCAGACCTATCTGACGGTTACAGATCAACTTGGCATCCGGCGCAAGTAAGCAGAGTGTCGGGACGGGCAAGTGGCTGATTCTCACTCACTGGCTCGTCCCTTTTGATTTTGCGGGGGGACCACGGATGTCCCCAATCGACTAGGCGTTCGCCGTTGACGCAGGGTTAGGTATTGGAGAGCGGGCTTCATTCCTGGAAACGAAATGAAGCACGGCCTCCAGTCCCTGACCCGCAGCAGGCGAATGCGGGAGGAAAGTACATGAACGAGGAACATACGTTCCGAACCAGCCTGGATGGAAAGGAAATCATCGTTTCCACAGGCAAACTCGCCGGCCAGGCCGGCGGGGCGGTCACCGTCCGTCAGGGAGACAGTGTCATTCTGGCGACCGCGACCATGAGCAAGGAGACGCGGGAGGGGATCGGTTTCTTCCCACTGACCGTCGATTATGAAGAACGGCTCTACGCCGGGGGCAGAATTCCCGGTTCGTTCTTCCGGCGTGAAGGAAGGCCTACGGAAGCGGCGATCCTGATCGCACGCCTGACCGACCGCTCGATCCGCCCGCTCTTTCCAAAGGACATGCGCAATGACGTCCAGGTCATACTCTACGCGCTGTCTTCCGACGGAGAGACCCAACTCGACATGCTCGGGCTGCTGGGCGCCTCCGCTGCGCTGACGATCTCCGACGTGCCGTTCGGCGGGCCGGTTGGCGCAGTCCGGGTAGCCCACAAGGATGGTCAATTCGTCTTCAATCCGACCTACCAGGTTACGGAGAGTTCCGATCTGGACCTGCGGATTGCGGGCACGCGCGACGCGCTGCTGATGGTTGAATGCGGGGCGACAGAAGTCGAAGAAGCGACGGTCGTCAAGGCGCTTGAAGCCACCCAGCAAGCCTACCAGCCATTGATCGAACTGCAGGAGCAAATGCGCGCCGAGGTCGGTAAGGACAAGCGCAGCTATTCATCCTTTGCACTGGAATCTCAAATCGTGGAGCAGGTGGATGGTTGGCTGGGCAACCGCATGCAGGAGCTGGCTGCCCAGAGCTATTCCAAATCCGAACAGGATGAAGCGTTGAACGCCCTGCGCACCGAGACCATCGAAGCCATGGCCACCGAGGAAAGCGGATTGTCCGCTTCGGATGTGCGCGAGGCATTCGAGGATCTGCACCGTGCGGCCGTTCGCAAACGCATCATCGAGACGGATTCACGGCCCGATGGGCGCGGCCCGAAGGATATACGGCCGATTAGCGCTGAGGTCGGCTTCAGCCCGCGGGCTCACGGATCGGGACTCTTCACACGGGGCGAGACGCAGGTCCTGACCCTGGCGACGCTCGGCACGCCGCGTGAGCGCCAGGAGCTGGACGGCCTGTCCCCAAGGGAAGAGAAACGCTATATGCACCACTATAACTTCCCACCGTTCTCAACCGGGGAAACGCACTTCCTGCGCGGCGCTTCGCGGCGCGAGATCGGTCACGGCGCGCTTGCCGAGCGGGCGCTCGTGCCGGTGCTTCCCGAGCCAGATGAATTCCCTTATACGATGCGTCTGGTCTCAGAGGTGCTCTCCTCCAACGGCTCGACCTCTATGGCTTCCGTGTGCGGCTCCACCCTGGCCTTGATGGACACCGGGGTGCCGATTCGCGAACCCGTGGCGGGCATCGCGATGGGATTGATCAAGGATGGCGAGCGGCATGTCGTGCTCACTGACATCCAGGGCATGGAAGATCACCTGGGCGACATGGACTTCAAAGTCGCCGGGACGAAGCAGGGCATCACGGCCCTGCAGATGGATATCAAGACCAAGGGCATCACGTCCGAGATCATGTCGGAGGCGCTGGCTCAAGCGCGCGAGGCGCGCCTGTACATCCTGGGCAAGATCCTTGAGGCCATCCCGGAACCACGCGCGGAACTCAAATCACATGCCCCGCGCATGACGGTGCTGAAGATCGACCCAGAAAAAATCGGGGCGGTGATCGGCCCAGGCGGCAAGGTGATCCGCAGCATTCAAGAGGAAACCGAAACGCGCATCGATATCGAGGACGATGGTACTGTGTTCATCTCGGCTGTCGATCGGGACAGTGCGCGCATGGCGCGTGAGATGGTGGAGAGCCTGACGGAAGAAGCCGTCGTTGGCCGCATCTATACCGGTAAGGTCGTGCGCACAACCGATTTCGGCGCGTTCGTTGAGATCCTTCCCCGCATCGACGGCATGGTTCACATATCTCAGCTCGATACCGAGCACATCGATAAAGTCGAAGATGTCGTCCGTGTCGGTGATGAGATCACGGTGATGGTCACGAATATCGATCCGGCGGGCAAAATCCGCCTCTCGCGACAGGCTGTGCTCGAAGGCTGGACACCTGAGGAGGCGATGGAACGCGATCGCCCCAAGCGGCGTTCTTCCCGGGGCGGGGGCAGCCGGGGCGGGGGTCGCTCCCGCAACCGCAGCTGATCACCGTAGCAGACAGCAAAACAAACCAGGCGCTCCCAGCTCAGCGGGAGCGCTTGTGTGATATCCGGTTGGCCCGCGTCAATTGTATTGGTTAGAATACAGGTGAATTTCCGGGCGCCTGTCGCCAGCGACCCCCGGAGTTCGTCCTAACAGGTACGAGGGGAAAGGGACATGGCCGATTCCATCCGACCCGAGAACATTCAGTCACCGCCCTGGCGTCCCGGGACACGCCTTGTGGCGGGCGTGCTGATCGTGCTCTTCGGCTTGCTGCTGCTCTACCTGCTGCGCGGCCTGGTGATCCTGTTTACGCTTGCTTTCCTGATCGCCTACATGCTGCATCCGATCCTGAAGTGGATTGACCAGCGGACGAAGATCCCCCATGGTTTGGCTGCCTTCCTGATCCTGCTGATCTTCCTGCTGTTGATCCTGGGCGTGACGACCGGGCTTGGCCTGACGTTGTCCGAACGTGTGATCGACCTGGCGAATTATCTGACAAATCTCGCGGAACTACTCCCATCGCAGATTCAGAATCTGGCGAATTTGCAATTCGAGCTTGGGCCCTGGAAGTTCGACCTGGCGTCGGAGAGCATGTCCTCTTTGCTGAACGATCTGGCCTCGTCGCTCAGCCCGCTGCTGGCTCAAGCGGGCACCTTCCTCGGGAGCGTCGCTCTGGCAGCCGCCTCCGCCGTCTCGAACTTCCTGCTGATCCTGGTCATTAGCTTCTACCTGCTGAAGGATTTCGACCGCATCAAGCCCGCGCTTGTAGGGCTTGCGCCACCAGTCTACCGCGAAGATCTTGCCTTTCTGCTCGGGGAGACGAATCGGATCTGGCGCGCATTCCTGCGCGGGCAGGTGTTGCTGGGAGTTATCGTCGGCGTGCTGAGCGGCGGTTCGATGGCGATTATCGGCCTCGATTTTCCCATCATCATCGGTGTGATCTCGGGTTTCCTGGAGTTGGTGCCGATGTTCGGCCCGGTGATTAGCGCCGTCATTGCGATCCTGGTGGGCTTGTTTCAGGTTTCGAATCCATTTGGGGTTACACCGTTGGTTTATGGTTTGATCATCGCTGCCATCTTTACGGTCATTCAGCAGGTCGAGAACACAGTCCTCGTCCCTCGCATCCTGGGTGAGAACCTCAACCTGCCGCCTCTGGTCGTGTTCATCGCGGTGCTCGCCGGTGGCGTGCTGGCTGGCTTCTTCGGGATTCTGCTCGCATCTCCCACGGTCGCTACCTTGCGCCTTTACCTGAGTTATATCTACAACAAAGTCGCCGATCTGAACGCTAAGCCGGCCCCGGTGGTCGAGATGCGCCAGCCGACGAGCCGCCTGGACCGTTTGCGCGCCAGCACCACTTCCTTCCTGGGCCGGCTGCGGGAAAGCCGCTTTGAGGGCGAGAACGATGAGTGAGCGGAGGGTGGATCTGAGTTCGCCTCATTGGGGTACCGCGACCAAGGCTCTGGTGGGCATGGCGCTGATGGTGCTGCTAGGTTTGCTCCTGTGGCGTTTCAGCCATCTGATCCCGCTGCTGCTGGTGGCCGGGATCATCACATTTCTGGTTGTACCCATCATCCAGTTCCTGCATGGGCGCCTGCGCATGCCATGGGGGCTGGCCGCGAACCTGGTCATGCTCATTGTCATTCTGCTTTTTATTGGCGCGTCAACCGCCACCGGCTTGGCCGTGTTCGGCCAGCTGCAGGCGCTGGTGATGATCGTGCTCCGCTTCCTGGGGGATCTGCCGGAATGGCTCGCCACGCTCAGCCAGCAGCACTATGTCATTGGCCCCTGGGTGATTGATTTCTCGCAGTTCGATTTGCAGGCATTCGGTGAGCAGCTGCTGGCAGGTGTGCAGCCGCTGCTGGGCGATCTGAGCGGGTTCATCGCTTCTTTTACCACTGGCGCGATCGAGTCGCTCACACGCGTCTTCTTCACCCTCGCGATCGCGTACTTCCTGACCCTCGATTACCGGCGGATTCGCGCCGCGTTGATCCATGTGTCCCTGCCAGGCTATGAGGACGATTTCCGCCGCCTGCGGACGGCGCTCTCGAGGATCTGGCGCTCCTTCCTGCGGGGGCAGCTGCTGGTCGTGCTGCTGACCGGCATCATAACCTGGACCTTGATGTCCCTGCTCGGGCTGCGTTTTTCGCTCGGGCTCGGTGTGCTGGGCGGCATCGCCAAGTTCGCCCCAATCGTGGGCCCCACGACCGCCGGCCTTGTAGCGGCGCTCGTCGCCCTGTTCCAACCGGGAAACTGGCTCGGGCTGACGCCACTCGGGCATGCGCTGCTCGTCATCGGTTGCGTGATCGTGCTCGATCAGGCGATCGATTACCTGCTCATTCCGCGCATCATGGGCGCCACGCTCAATCTGCATCCGGTGGTGATCCTGATCGGTGTTCTCGTTGGTGCTTCGCTGGCCGGGGTCATCGGGCTTTTACTCTCATCGCCCACGATCGCCTCGCTCAATCTGCTCAGCCGCTACACCTATCGGAAAATGCTGGATCTCCCAGCCTGGGATCCTCCGATTGACATTCTCAAGATGCCTGCCGATCAGGACCCGATCCTTGTGCGCGCCGTGCGCTCGCTGCGGAGCATAGTCCGTCGGGTGAGATCTTGAATCTAAGAGTGGACGAAATCCTTTGCCGGCCAGCCCAACCTGCTGACACAAAGACCGTTCAGAGTTTCTTGCCCGGCATCTGGAACGGGGAAGATTACGTCCCGCAAGTGTGGGACGCATGGTTGAGATCGCGGGAGGGATCGCTCGTCGTCGCCGAGTACGCCGGGCAGACAGCCGGTCTGGGGCGACTGCGGGACCTGGGGTGGGGCGAGTGGTGGATGGAGGGGCTGCGCGTCGATCCGCAGTTTCAGGGGCTGGGGATCGCTTCCAGACTTCATGAGTACCTGCTGGAGCGCTGGTATGAATCCAGCGGGAGTGTCATCCGGCTCGCGACGCATGCCCGGCGCCAGGTTGTGAGGCACCTATGCCAGCGGACGGGATTCCAGGAAATTGCCCGGCTCGGCCGCCTTTTAGCTGCCCCCCAGAGCAGCGATCACTCGTTTGTCCGGGGGATGAAAGTCAGCCTTCCCTCCGGACAGGCACAACAGCAAAGAGTCCTGTCTGCAACCCGCGGCCAGATCTTGATGGACCTCAATTGGGCGTGGGCCGCGTTATGTGAAGAGCGGATCCGGGAGCGCTCCGCCAGTTCTTTGTGGACATGGCGGGGCGGAACTGGCTGGGTCGTCCTGCTTCAAGACCCTGATGAGGGTGGGGAAGATCTGTTGCTCCAGGCATGCAGCATCCCCGAGGGTCAGAGGTATGAATTCTTCTCCGAACTGCGGGGGCTCGCATCGCAGCTTGGTTGTATCGGGCTGCGTGTTTTTGTGCCCTTTGAGCTGGCTCAAGAAGAGTTCTGGACCGCAGCGGGTTGGAGCCGAGACGAGGATGAGGAGCTGCTCCTATTCGAGAGGTTGAAGTGAACATCCTGCGCACACTGTGGCGGCGGATCGTGCCTTCATCGGCTGGAGATCAGGTTTCACCGCGATTCTCGTATAGGATCTACTGGGCGAAGACGAGCTTGAGCTGGACCCCGGAAGTGCGCGAGCAGGTGCTCGATAAGCTACGGGAGGTGATTGCGGCTCCATCGTTCGAGCGCAATCCATACCGCCGGGTCTACACCATCCCGGCCCTTGCCGGGGGGAAGTACTCCGGTGAGAGCCTTGCGTGCCTGAAAGAGGTGCTGGAAGCCCTCGTGCAGCCTGCGGAGGGAAGGAGCGGAGACACATGACCGAGAATGACGATCTATCGACCGAAACGCTGGCAGAAACCTCTCGCTACTTGATCTGGAAGGCGGAAGAACCGGATGGCGAACATACCTTCCATGTCGAACTGGGAACCGTAACGCTCCATTTCTTCAAAGAAGAATGGGATGAGTTCCTGGAGCTGATCAAGACTCTCTAACGATATCATCCACGCTGCAGTCAAAGCCTGGCGCGCAGCCAGGGTCTCTTGGCGTGCTTTGGGTGCAGAGAAGACAGGAACTGGTCACCTGGGAAGAGGTGATGCGGTTGATCGACCATCTCATCCCGCAGTTTACAACCGCCTTTGATGCGATGGTGATCATCACGCGTGGTGGCATTATCCCCGGCGGGTTGTTGTGTGAAGCGCTCGAGCTGGAAGATGTCCTTACGGCGGCGGTCGATTTTCCGGCCGAGATCGAGCGCCAGGGCGGCAAACTGCTCGCGTGGCCGAAATTTATTCAATTTCCCGACGAATCCCAGCTGCGTGAGCGGCATCTGCTGATCGTTGACGATGTCTGGGGCTCAGGCCGCACGATCACCGCTGTCCGGGGGCGGGTCGCTGCAGCCGGCGGGTATCCACAGACCTGCGTCCTGCACTACAACCCCTACCGCAACCTGTTCGGACAGCTTCGGCCGGATTACTACGCTGCGATCACGGATGCTTACATTGTCTATCCGTGGGAAGGCCCACCCGGTCCGGATCGCGTGCTGCTGGATGAGCCGGAGTAAATCAGCGCCACGCCCGTCCGCTGTTTGACAAGCAAAAATGGCCTGAGTATAATGAGCTAGCGTACGCAAGGCGGCTGTCTGGATCGTTGCGAAGAGACGAAGAGGAGTGTGCCGAAGCAGGTATCCGATCTAATTCGTAACTGTCGGATGAGCTAAGTTGCCTGGCCGGCCTGTGAATGCGCTGGCCAGATTTTATTTAGGGCGGGGGGTACCGGGGATGGAAAACGCAGGGGATGACCTTGCAGCACTGCTCGCTGGCGAAGATCTTCTCGCTACCCCTGAACGGGGCGACCTGCTTGAAGGGGTCGTGATCGCCAAGGATCCCAATGGGATCATCATCGACCTGGGCTTGAAACGCGATGGAGTTGTAGCTCGCTCGGACCTTGAGAAGCTCACCCAGAAAGAGGCCTGGTTTGGGGTAGGCGACACGGTCTCGGTAATGGTTATCGACCCGGTCGATGCGGACGGAAACCTGCTGGTTTCGATCGCCCAGGCTCGCGAAAGCGGTGATTGGATTGAAGCCAGGCGGTTGATTGAATCGGAAGAAATCATCGAGGCAGAGCCAAGCGGTTTCAACAAAGGCGGCTTGCTTGTCCCATTTGGGCACCTGCTCGGCTTCGTCCCGGCTTCGCACCTGAGCAGCCTGCCGCGCGGGCTTGATGAGGAAGCCCGGCTGGATCACCTGAAATCGCTGGTTGGAGAATGCCTGCCCTTTAAAATCATTGAAGTCGATCCGCAGCGCAGACGTCTGGTTCTTTCGGAGCGGAAAGCCATCCGGCAATGGCGTCAGGCGCAAAAAGCGGAGATCATACAGACTCTGCAGGAAGGTGAGATCCGGAAGGGCACCGTCACCAGCTTGCGTGAGTTCGGAGCGTTTGTTGATATCGGCGGCGCCGACGGCCTGATCCATATCTCGGAATTATCGTGGCTGCGGATTGAAGATCCGGCCAGCGTCCTAAAAATAGGTCAGGAAGTCGAAGCGCTCGTCGTCCGGCTCGACCAGAAGAACAATCGCATCGGGCTGAGCTTGAAGCGGCTGCAGGAAAATCCCTGGCAGGCGATCGAGGAGCCGTTTGAACCTGGCCAGGAAATTGAAGGCAAGGTCACGGTAATCTCAAGTGTAGGAGCCTTCATCCAGGTGGCTGAAAACCTGGAAGGGTTATTGAAAACACCAGAGGTTCAGGGTGCAGTCCTACCCGGACAGCAAGTAAAGGTCCGCGTATTGGATTTCGATCCGGAAAAGGAACGCCTTGACCTGGAACTGGTAAGCGCAGAAGTAAATGGATAAAGCTTGCGCGCGGGAGGAGGTGAGTTAGATTGCCAACGGTTGTACTTCGACCGAATGAATCTCAGGAGCAGCTGCTGAAACGCTTCCGCAAGAAGGTGGCGAAGAGCGGGATCCTGAGCACCGTTCGCCGCAAGCGCTGGTTCGTCTCAAAGAGCGAACTGCGTCGGATTCAACGCAAGAAGGCGATTCGTCGCCTGAAGCGTCGGCAGAGGAAGATCGCCTCGCGCGGTCGCTAAAGATTGCGGGCAGAGCCGGAGGTGTTAACGCCCTCCGGCGGTCAGCCTGCGGAGGTGTTCATGGGTAAGAAAGAAGAAAAGATCGTCATGGAGGGGACCATCGTCGAAGCGCTGCCTGGAACGCAGTTCAGGGTGGAGCTGGACAATGGGCATGAAGTGCTCGCCTATCTCTCGGGGAAGATGCGGCGCTATTACATCCGCATCCTGCTGGGAGACCGGGTGCGCGTGGAGCTCTCCCCCTATGATCTTACCCGTGGCCGAATCACGTACCGTTTCCGCAAGCAAACAACATCACAAAGCGAATCCTGACGCGTGATGGACGTAGAACTAAAAGCCCCGGAAGGGGCTTTTTTCTTTATCCAGATGTCCGGGAGAATTCCACGGCTCTCCAGTCCCCATCACCGCGCACCTGCCGGGGGATCAGCCCTTGCTTCCGAGCTTTTGCGAGCAGGTCGGGAAGCTGCTCGTCAAGAATGCCGGACAGGATCAGCGATCCGTCAGCCGCAACAAAATCCCCCAGGCCATCGTCGATCATCGTGCTCAACACATTGGCGAGGATGTTCGCCACGAGCAGTTCCGTGCTTGTGATGTTGAATTCGTCCATCAAGTCGGCCATCTTCTCGAAGCTACCCTGGCGGGCGATGATCTTGTCCGCAACGCCGTTTTGTTCTGCGTTCAGACGCGTGATCTCCACCGCAGCGGGATCGATGTCAAGCGCCAGCACCCTGGCGGCGCCGAGCAGCGCCGCGGCGATACTTAAAATCCCCGAGCCGCAGCCCAGATCGATCATGCTTGCTCTACTCTTGAGCCGAGTTTCGATCAGGCGCAGGCAGAGTTGCGTCGTTGGGTGGGTGCCGGTGCCGAAAGCCATGCCGGGTTCGATCAACAGCGGTTTACGATCCCCCGAGTCGATCTCGTACCAGGGGGGGACGATCAGCAGTTTGTCGCCGATCGGGATCGGGTGATAGCGCTCACGCCAGGCATTTTCCCAGTCCGCCTCTTCCAGCTCCCTGTAGGACGGTTCCGGCAGCGGCTTGATCTGGCTTAAATGCCAGAGCCCACGTTCGATGGTTTCCCTAAGGTCTGCCAGGTTCTCGTCGACGGGCAGGTACGTACGGAGCGTGACCAGGCCTGTCAGCAGGTCGGAATGTTCGGGGCCGATGGCGATTTCGGAAGCCACGCCCACTGGAGCGTAGCGCGAGAGCACTTCAGAAACGGCCTCAGCCAGCTCGCCGTCGACGCGCAGCGATAGTTCAACCCACTTCAATCTGCCAGGCCTCCAAGCAGATCTTTGAGGCTGTCGAGCAAGCTGCGTTCCTGCGGTTTGACCTCAGTCCCCAGCGTCTCGGCCAGCTTATCAAGCAGCTCGCGCTGCTCGCCGGTCACACGGCGGGGGATTTCCACCGAGATGACAACGAGCTGGTCGCCCCGTCCGTTGCGGTTCAGGTGTTGAATGCCCTTGCCGCGCATGCGCAGCACCTTCCCGGGCTGCGTGCCGGAGGGGACGCTCAGAGTCTGGTCACCATCCAGCGTGGGGACGGTGACGTCGGCGCCGAGCGTGGCCTGGGCGATGTTGACGGCGAGATCGAGCAGCACGTCATCGCCACGGCGCCGGAAGAAGCGGTGGGGCTTAACGTGGATTACAACGTACATGTTCCCCTGGGGCCCACCGTTGACACCCGGCTCACCTTCACCGTTCAGCCGGATCTGCGTGCCGTCATCGACTCCGGCGGGTACGGGGATCACCTTCTTCACCTGTTTCCGTTCCAAACCACGGCCGTTACAGTTCTTACAGGGGGTGCCGATCGTCTCCCCGCGTCCGCCGCAGGTCGGGCAGGTGCTCACATTGACCATTGAGCCGAGAAAGGTCTGCCGGACTTGACGCACTTCGCCGCTGCCGTTGCACGTTTCGCAGCGGACAGGACTCGTGCCCGGCTCTGCGCCCGACCCCTGGCATCGAGAGCAGGTTTCGTTGCGGGTGAACTCGATCTCGCGCTCCACACCGGAGGCTGCTTCTTCGAATTCAATCGTAAGGTCGTACCGCAGGTCATTCCCGCGGCGGGGTGTGTTCCGGCTCCTGCGACCGCCCATGCCGAAACCGAAGAACTCCTCGAAGATATCCGCGAAGCCGAAATCGAAATCGATGTTCATGCCTCGCAAGCCTTCATGCCCGAAGCGGTCGTAGGCCGAACGGCGCTCCGCATCACTCAACACGGCATAGGCCTCATTGATCTCCTTGAAGCGTTCCTCGGCACCGTCGTCCTTGTTGACGTCGGGATGATATTGCTTGGCGAGGTTGCGGTACGCCCGGCGGATCTCATCCGCAGTGGCGTTGCGGCTCACGCCAAGTGCCTCGTAGTAATCGCGTTTTTCTGCCATCGTTCCTGCAATCATAAGGGCGCCCGTGGGCGCCCTCATGCGTTGCCCAGCGGGTTACCTCCGGTAACTATATCTCTTTGAACTCGCCGTCCACCACGCCGTCTTCTGAACCCTCGGCTTTGCCGGGTGCAGCGCTGTCGCCTTCATGGATCGACGCGCCGGCCTGCTTCACGGCTTCCAGCAATGTGTCAGTCAGGGATTTCAGGTTGGACGGAGGCTCTTCCGCTCCAAGCGCGGTCTGGAGTGCACTGGATTTAGCTTTCAGGTCAGCCTGAGTCGCCTCCGGAAGTTTGGATCCATAGTCGCGCAGGAACTTCTCGGTGGTGTAGACCGCCTGATCGGCGTGGTTGCGGGTCTCGGCGGATTCCCGGCGTTTGCGATCCATCTCAGCGTGGGTTTTCGCTTCGCCGCGCATGCGTTCAACTTCATCATCCGACAGGCCCGATGAGGCATGGATCGTGATCTGCTGACTCTTGCCCGTCGCCTTATCGGTGGCACTGACCTTGAGGATGCCATCGGCGTCGATATCGAAGGTCACTTCGATTTGAGGCACGCCGCGCGGCGCGGGGGGAATTCCCTGCAGCGTAAACCGGCCGAGTGATTTGTTGTCGGCTGCCATGGGCCGTTCGCCCTGTACGACGTGAATTTCCACCTCGGATTGATTATCCGACGCGGTGGAAAAGACCTGGCTCTTGCGGGTCGGGATGGTTGTATTGCGCTCGATCAAGGCCGTCGCCACGCCGCCCAGCGTCTCGATCGAAAGTGTCAGCGGGGTGACATCGAGCAGCAGGATGTCCTTGACCTCGCCACCCAGCACGCCGGCTTGAATGGCGGCTCCCACCGCCACGACCTCATCCGGGTTGACGCCCTTATGCGGCTCGCGGTTGAAGATCTTGCGCACGGCTTCCTGTACGGCGGGCATGCGGGTCATGCCGCCGACCAGGATCACTTCATCGATGTCCTCGGGGGTCAGCCCGGCGTCCTTCAACGCACGTTTGCACGGCTCCACGGAGCGCTCGACCAGATCCTCCGTCAGCTGCTCGAGCTTGGCCCGGGTGAGGGAGATGTTGAGGTGCTTCGGACCGCTGGCGTCAGCTGTGATGAACGGCAGGTTGATCTCGGACTGCGCGACGGTTGAGAGCTCGATTTTGGCTTTTTCAGCAGCTTCCTTCAACCGCTGGAGCGCCTGGCGATCATTGCGCAGATCGATACCCTGTTCACGGTTGAACTCGTCGGCTACGAAATCAATGATGCGCTGATCGAAGTCGTCGCCACCCAGGTAGGTGTCGCCATTGGTCGATTTGACCTCGAACACGCCTTCGCCCACGTCGAGAATCGAGATATCGAAAGTGCCTCCTCCGAGGTCATATACGGCGATCGTCTGTTCGCTCTTCTTGTCCAGGCCGTATGCTAGGGAAGACGCGGTGGGCTCGTTGATGATGCGCAGCACTTCCAGGCCGGCGATCTTGCCGGCGTCCTTGGTGGCGTTGCGCTGGGCGTCGTTGAAGTAGGCTGGCACCGTGATCACAGCCTGTGTGATGCTCTCACCGGTGAACGCCTCTGCATCCGCCTTGATTTTGGCCAGGATCATGGCCGAGATCTCTGGCGGTGAGTATTCGCGGTCGCCCAGATTAACACGCACGTCGCCGTTCGGTGCCTCGGTGACCTTGTAGGGTACGAACTCCAGCGCGTGCTGGACTTCAGGGTCGGAGTATTTACGGCCCATGAAACGCTTGATGGAGAAGATGGTGTTTTCCGGGTTGACGATCGCCTGGCGCCGCGCAACCTGCCCCACCATCCGTTCACCGGTTTTCGGGTTCTGACCCACGACGGAGGGTATCAGCCGTCCGCCTTCCGAAGACGAGATGACAGTCGGCTCGCCGCCTTCCATGATCGCGACGACGGAGTTGGTCGTGCCCAGGTCGATTCCGATGATTCTTCCCATGGTAGTTGCCTCCTAGCGGGCTACGCGCACCATGGCTGGGCGCAAAATACGCTCTCCCAGCCGGTAGCCGCGTTGGGTGACTTCGATGACGGTGCCCTCTTCATGGTCTTCGCTCTCTTCGTAGGAGATCGCTTCATGAAGGTTGGGGTCGAATCGTTCGCCCTCGGCCTGGATGGCTTCGACGCCCTCGGCTTCCAGAATTGCCCATAATTTCTGATAGATCAACTCCACGCCAGCGGTCCACTCCTGGCAGGCTTCTTCCTCCGGCGCTCGTGCTAAAGCCCGCTCGAAATCATCTACAACACCCAGGTAGCGGGTGATGATTTCCCCGGTGATGCGTTGGCGTGCTTCCTCATTCTCGCGGTCGGTGCGTTTCTTGTAGTTCGCGAATTCCGCACGCGCACGCTGCCAACCGTCCAGGTATTCGGCTGCCTCCGCCTTCACACGTTCCAATTCCTCTTCGACGGTTGCATCCGCAGCATCCTGGATGGGTTCGTCCATTGCCTCGCCGTTGCTTTCAAGCACTTCTTCCTCGTTTAAGTCTTCGTGTTTCTTCTTCTCTTTTGTCACAATCACTCTCCCGCCTGGTTTCTACCAGCTTTGGGGCAAAATTCACCCGGCAAAACTTTCGATCACCAGGTCGCTAAGAAGTCCAGCTACGTAGCGCACGGCGGAGATCGTCCGTCCATAGGCCATGCGGGTCGGGCCTAGCACCCCCATGGCGCCCGTCGCGAAGCCTGGTGCGCCGTAGCGTGTAATCACCATGCTGCAGTCTTTCAACTCTTCCCATCCGCCTTCGCCGCCGATGACGACCTGGACGCCGCCCACATTGGGCGTCAGGACGTTTGCCAGCACTTCCTCGAGCAGGCTGCGTTCTTCCAGCACCCGCAGCGCCTGGCGGGCAGAGCTGGCGTCGGCGAACTCCGGCTGCGCAAGGACGTTCGTAAGCCCATCGCGGTAGATTTCCCCGGTCCAGAAGGCATCCGCCCGGGCCATCATCTCGCCGCACAGCCGGGTCACGTCCTGCGCCAGATCGGTAAACTCCTCCGTCATCGACTCGATCGATTCGCTCATCTTGCCAGAGCAACACTGGTTGATTTCGTTGGCGATCATTGCCAGCTGCTCTTGCTGCACGCTCTCTGCCAACGTGAGCATTTGCTGGCGGACTTCACCGCCCTGCAGGACGAGCACCATCAGCACCTGCCGCCCCTGCGTGGCGATCAGCTCGAGATGCTTGAAGATCGCCCGGTCGGGGCGGGGGCTGGTGACAAGCGAAGCGACCTGCGAATGCTGGGCCAGGATCGAGGCGGACAACCGGACCCACTCCTCGACCTCAGCCGGCGCTTGATGAAACTGATGGCTGATCATGCGCTTCTCGGCCGTCGGCAGCTCGGTTTCGCCGAGCAGTTTGCGCACAAAATAGCGGTAACCCTCCATCGTCGGGACGCGGCCCGCGGAGGTGTACGGCTGGCCGAGCAAGCCCTCTTCGGTCAGAATGACCATCTCATTTCGAATGGTGGCCGAACTGACGTTCAGGTTGTACTGGTCAACCAGAGTCTTCGAACCGACCGGTTCGGCCGATTCGTTGTATTCGCGGACGATCAGCGCAAGGATCGTCTCCTGTCGATCGGAAAGAGCACTCATTCTTCAATACCCCTGCAATTATTAGCACTCTCGTTGCGAGAGTGCTAAAAACCACCCATCAATGGTACCATACCGTTCAAATGAGCGTCAAGCAGTGCCCTGGTAAGGGCTTTTTTTGCCAGGAGGCAGCCTGTCTTGCACCGGTCGCGGCGTGGAAATTGGCCGGGGGTTGACTTTTCCTGCAGGGCCAATTAGGATGCCGGCGCAGAGGCTCAGGAGGCGGGTACTGATGGCAGAGATTATCGACATTTCCGATGAGACTTTTGAAAATGAGGTGCTCCAGGTCGCGGGACCGGTGCTGGTCGACTTTGGTGCTGAGTGGTGCAAGCCGTGCAAGCAGCTCGATCCGATCGTGGATGAGCTGGCCGAAGCCTGGGGGGACAGGGTCAAGGTTGTGAAAATCGACAGCGATGAGAATGTCGATACCACTACCCGCTACACCGTCATGGGCTTGCCGACGTTGATCCTTTTCGTCGACGGCGAACCCGTTGAGCGCATGATGGGCTTTAAACCGAAGCAGAAGATCGAGTCGATGGTCGGGGCGCATCTCGGGGGTTGACCGTGAGCCCGCTATTGACCTCCCTTCGGCCAGGGCATATACTGTCGTAGACAACTGAGCAGATTATCGGCTGAGACGAGGACAAGTACGCGCCGCCTTGGCGATCCAGAGAGCGGGAAGGGTGGAAACCCGTGCGTGCGGCGGTGTGGAATGGGCCTCCGAGCCGCGGGGTGAACGGGCCGGAATGGCTTGAGTAGCCCTCGCCGGAAACGCCGCCGTTATCAGGCGGCCGCAGTCGCAGGATGACTGCGGCATGAGCGAGGGGCCTGATCACAGGCTTCCTAAGCGGGGTGGCAC
>JARRJK010000099.1:15450-24347 GCA_037379555.1 Anaerolineales bacterium
CCCTGAAGGATGTAGAGCATCCGGGAGGATGATATGGCTGAGAAGAAACGCAGGCTGCTTACGGGTGACCGTCCAACGGGACACATGCATTTGGGGCACTATGTCGGTTCGATCAAGAACCGGCTTGAGCTGCAGGATGAGTACGAGTGCTTCTTCATCATCGCCGACCTGCACACGCTGACAACCAAGCCGGAGCGCGAATCGATCGATCAGATCGGTTCGAACGTCTTCGAGATGCTGCTGGATTACTTCGCATCGGGCATCGACCCGCAGAAAAGCACAGTCTTCCTGCAGTCTGCGGTCCCCGAGACCTTCGAGTTGAACCTTTACTTTGAGATGCTCGTCACGGTTCCCAGGCTCGAGCGCGTTCCAAGTCTAAAAGATATGGCGGATGCAGCGCATCTTGAGCGGATGCCTTTTGGACTGCTCGGCTATCCGGTACTGCAGGCGGCCGATATCCTGCTCCCGCGCGCCCACCTGGTGCCGGTGGGCAAAGATAACGAAGCCCACGTCGAGGTGACGCGGGAGATCGCGCGCCGCTTCAACTATCTCTACGGTGAAGTGTTCCCCGTGCCCGATGTGATGATCGGCGAGGTGCCCACGCTCGTCGGCACTGATGGCCAGGCCAAGATGAGCAAATCGCTTGATAATGCGATCTTCCTGTCAGATGATGCCAAAACCGTCGAAGAGAAAGTGCGAGGGATGTATACCGATCCGAACCGCGTGCGAGCCGACATTCCCGGGCGCGTGGAGGGCAATCCGGTCTTTATTTATCATGACGCCTTCAACCCCAACCGGGAGGAGGTCGAGGATCTCAAAGAGCGTTATATGCTCGGCAAGGTGGGTGATGTCGAAGTCAAGAAGAAGCTGGCACGGGCGATCAACGAGTTTCTCGAGCCGATCCGTACCCGGCGAGCTGAGCTTGAGCGTGATCCAGATCGGGTGATTTCCTACCTGGTGGAAGGCACGGAGCGCATGCGCCGTGAGGCTGAGGCGACGATGAGCGTCGTGCGTGAGGCGATGGGGCTCTACCGGCCCCTGGACGGTTGACCGGGCCGCCGGACAGGTTTTAGCCCCACGTGAGCTGGTGTATAATCGCCAGCGCTCCGGCCCTTCCGGTTCGTCGAGGGACAGGCGATGAAGAAAATCCGTGTGCTGATTGCAAAACCAGGCTTGGATGGCCATGATCGTGGCGCAATGGTCGTCGCGCGGGCGCTGCGCGATGCCGGCATGGAAGTCATCTATACCGGCCTGCGGCAGACACCGGAGATGATCGCGGAGTCGGCGCTGCAGGAGGATGTGGATGCCGTCGGGCTCTCGATCCTCTCGGGCGCACACATGGCGCTTGTGCCGCGAGTACTCGAACTGCTCAGGCAGCAAGGCCAGGAGGGTGTCGCTGTCCTGGTGGGCGGGATCATCCCCGACGAAGATGCGCAGCCTCTGAAGAAGATGGGTGTGGCGGCGATCTTCGGGCCGGGAACCAGCACGAATACCATCGTTGACGTGATCCAGCAAGCTGCCTCCCCGAATGACGATAACTGAACGCATCCTGGCCGGCGATCGGCTGGCTCTGGCCAGGATCCTCACCCTGATCGAAAATCAATCTCCAGAAGGCCTCGAAGCGCTCAGCGCACTGTATCCCCACACCGGAAAGGCGCATATCATCGGCATTACCGGGCCGCCCGGCACCGGCAAATCGACTCTCGTCAACCGCCTGGTGCAGCTGCTGCGTTCGCCGCGCGAGGCCGGGACGGGAGAGCCTCCCATGGTCGCGGTCGTCGCCGTCGATCCCAGCAGTCCATTCAGCGGCGGAGCGATCCTCGGAGACCGGATCCGCATGCGGGACCTAGCTGGTGATCCGGGCATCTTCATCCGCAGCATGGCGAGCAGGGGGGCTCTGGGGGGGTTGGCACGTGCAACCGGCGCTTTCACCCAGGTGCTGGACGCGGCCGGCTTTGACCTTATTCTGATCGAAACCGTCGGCGCCGGGCAGGCGGAGGTGGACATCGCCTCTGCAGCACACACGACCATTGTCATCGATGCGCCCGGTTTAGGTGACGATGTCCAAGCGAACAAGGCCGGCATCCTCGAAATTGCCGATGTCCTGGTCGTCAACAAGTCTGATCTGCCCGGTGCCGAGCGCACGCTGCGCACGCTGGAAATGGCGCTTCACCTGGCTCAATTCTCCCGCGACCAGGACGAGGCGGAAAGCTGGCAGACTCCTGTCCTCGCGGTAAGCGCGCTGACGGGCGATGGAATCCCGACACTGGTGGATCAAATCCGTGCTCACCGGGAGCATCTGCTCGAAAGCGGCCAATGGGTTGTACGTGAGCGCGGACGGGCGCGAATGCATTTGCGTCAGGAACTGCTGTCCGTGCTGTGGGCCGACTTACTCGAGCGCGTGGGTGAGGAGCGGTTTCAGGACCTGGTGCTCGATGTCGTTGAACGGCGGCTCTCGCCGCAGCAGGCGCTGGAGCAGATGCTGGGCGACTGATGTTTTGCTCCTCGCCTTGCCTCGCTGCATCTCACAAGCTAAACTCTTGGTTGGAATCCACATATCGCGATAGACCAGGTTGGACGGTGCGCTGATGGGCAATCGTTATGGATATGGTGACATCAAGCTGTTCGCGGGCTCCGGGTCTCTCGATCTGGCGCGCGAGATCAGCGAATACCTCGATATTCCGCTGGAAGAATACGATCTGGTCGAGTTCTCAAACGAAAACCTGTTTATCAAGCTCAGGGGCAGCATCCGCGGCCAGGATGTCTACCTGGTCCAGTCGATGGGACCGCCGGTGCACCGCAACATCATGGAAATGTTGATCATGATCGACACCCTGAAGCGTGATTCGGCCGGGCGCATCACTGCGGTCTTCCCCTACATGGCGTACGCCCGATCTGATAAGAAGGATCAGCCGCGGGTTCCAATCACAGCCCGCTTGATGGCCGACATGATTGAAGTGGCTGGCGCGGACCGGTATATGACAATCGATCTACACGCAGGCCAGATTCAGGGCTTCTTCTCAATCCCCGGCGATGTGCTGACCGCGTTCCACCTGCTGAGCGATTACTTCCAGGACAAGAAGCTGTCCAATACGGTCGTGGCTACGGCAGACCTGGGCTTCGCTAAAAAAGGTCGCAACTTCGCCGCTAAGCTGGGCGTCCCGCTGGCCTTCGTTGAAAAACGCCGGACACAAGATAAAACCCGGGCTCAGGCTCACACCATTATCGGCGATGTTGCCGGGAAGAACGTGATCCTGGTCGACGATGAAGTCCTGACGGGCGGATCGGTGTGCGAGGCTGTCGACATCCTGCTCGGTAATGACGCCAAGGATATCTACCTGTCCTTCACCCATGCACTCCTGATGTCGAGCGCAATCGAGGAATTGGGCGAGAAGCCGATCAAGGAGATCGTCACGACCAACACGCTGCCGATCCCCGAGGAAAAAAGGCTCTCAAACCTGACGGTGCTCTCCGTCGCCCCGCTGCTCGGCGAAGTGATCAGGCGGGCTCACGAAGGACGTTCGGTAGGGGAATTGTTCAACGAATAGTTGGCAAAGAAGCATGGCGGCGGGAGACCTCCCGCCGCTTCTCTTTTATGTCCAATCCAAACAGGGGTTTCACGCAACGATTTTAAATTGGGTTGCGAAGGGCTCCCAGGCGCTGATGTCCTGTTCATTGCGCGTACGGAAGTAGAAGTGGCGCGCAATCTCCCCCTGCTGCTCACGGTTGAATGAGTCCAGTGATTTGCCTTCCAGCAGAGCCTGGCGCAAGCCCTGTTCCCAGCCATAGCTGTACGCCTCTGGCCCGAGTTTGACCTGAGCCCATAAGGCCTGGAGAAGGTAGATCGGCCCGCTGTGCTGATACTGCCAGACATGCGTCAGTTCGTGAACCAGCCAGGCCATTTCTGAGATGGCATTCGTATCGAACGGCTGCTCATTCGTCCGCAGCCGCACCGGGAAGTACATGCGGTTTCCGAGTGTGATAGCGTTATGGCTGGGAGGCTGATGGCCGAACAAGCGCGCCGCAACCCGGGCAACCGCATCCGGCCAGTGCGTATCCTCGACGACCATGACGCGTGAAAAATCGATCGAGGTGCCGAAAACCAGGCTCGCTTCGCTCTGTTCGAAATTGGATAACAGGCGTTTCATGCTTGGCACACCTCTGGGCGCGGTCGCAGGAAGGAGATCCTGCCGCTCTGCAGTCTGGATAAAGGAGCGTATCTGTCTTATTTTATTCGAGGTTACGATAGGATCAAGTCCGCTGGCCGTGTCGAGCGCATGCGAGCTGGCTTGATCTACAGCAAGGAGTGTCCGGCTTCGGTTGAATCCGGATCGAGGCCGCGCAGCGCGACGATGACCTCGAAGAGCGGGTAGCCTTCGGGGCAAGTGCTGGCGCACATCCCGCATCCTCCGCAGGACGAGAGCCAATCGAGAAGGGCACTGCGGCTGTCCGGGGCGAGGATGAGTGTTCCGTCGAAGGTCGGGCAGTGGGCTTCCAGCGTGTCCCAACAAGCCGTGCAGTGCTCGATGTGCTCGATCAGAGCCTCGGGTGTGGCGAGCGAAGGATCGAGATCCTCGCGGTGGTTTTCGAGGCTCCGTGAGCGCCAGCGGTTGAGATTGTTGATCACGCGCTGGCGTTTCTCCAGCAGCTGGTTGGGCGCAGCAGTCAGCCCCAGCTCCTCCAGCAGTGAGCGTGATAGCCGTTTCTCATCCCAATTCAGCAACAGTTGTTCTTGCGTCTCTGAACCGAAGAGTTCGAAATGCAGGTCGACATCCATCGGATAGGGGGCATCGCACAGCTGACAGCTCTGCTGGTAGCGGCTTGGCAGCACGCCTCCCTGTGCAGCGAATTGCAAGGTCTCACGCGTCATTTGCAGGTGGTCCTTGGTCAGCGTGAGGTGGCGGCGGTAATCCTCATTCGGGATAGCGCCCAGGCAATCACTGCTGAAGAGAAAAACATGCTCGAGATCGAGCTCTTCCCGGTTGGTGATCTTGCGCAAGCTGCGGATTTCACATGGCCTCAGGAAGAGTCCCAGCCGCCGGCCGGGTGAGTTCCGGATGGCATCCGCGGCAGCGCCAGCCGAGTTTCCGGGCATGATCGGCGCGAAGGGATCAGCATGGACGAGATCAGCTGGCCCATCGATGAGCGACGGAACGGGCATCAGTAGATCCTCAGACCAGACCGCGATCAGCATCTGATCGAGTTCAGCTGCAGTCCAGATTGCTTGAAGGACAGCGTGCGCTGTCGCCAGCGGATCGCCGTTTTCGACCGGGATCAACCTGTGCTCGTTCATGCTACGCCCTCACTCGGCCTCGCCACCCGCGTTGGAAGGTGAACCGGCCACTACCTCTGCCAGGTCGAAGATCTGGACGCTCTCGCCCAGGCCTTTACTGCGAACCGCATCGTCGAACATGATCAGGCAATAGGGGCATGCCGTCACGACGATGTCCGCACCCGTCTCATCGACAGCCTGCGATAACCGGCGGTGGTTGATGCGCGTGTTGGGATCTGTCTCCATCCACATCTGCCCGCCGCCTCCGCCACAGCAGAACCCATCTTCACGGCTGCGAGCCATCTCGGCCCGGTTCGAGCCAGGGATCGAATCGAGCACCTTTCTTGGAGCCTGGTAAATGCCGTTGTAGCGTCCCAGATAACACGAATCGTGATACGTCAGCTGGTGGCCATTCGCACCCGCGGGCGCGCGAAGGGCTCCTTTTTCCACGAGTTCGGCGAGCAGTTCGGTGTGGTGGATAACCTCGAAGTCCGCGCCGAAGGCGGGGTATTCGTTTTTCAACGTATTGAAGCAATGCGCGCAGGGCGTCACCATCCGGTTGAATTCGACCGAACCGAAGGTGGTGATGTTTTCTTCGGCCATCACCTGGAAAATGTACTCATGTCCAAGCCGCCGGGCGGTCTCGCCGCAGCAACCCTCTGCATCACCCAGCACGGCGAAGTCGACCCCTGCCTGCTGCAGGGTCCGGACGAGCGCGCGGGCAGCGTTCTGATTGCGATTGTCGTAGCTGTACGCGCAGCCAGCAAACAGCAGCACATCCGTCCTCTCACCTGGCTGCAGCACCCGCACACCGAGTTCCTCGATCCAGGGGGCGCGCGCTTCGGGCGGCAGACCCCAGGGATTGCCACGGCGCTCCATCTGAACCAGCGTCTCCCCGACGGATCCGGGAACTTCGCCCGTGGTCAAAGTCAGGTAGCGGCGCAGATCGATGATGGTCGAGACCGGGTCGATGAACATCGGGCAGGCTTCGACGCATGCGCCGCAGGTCGTGCAGAGCCAGGCGCTCTCTTTTTCAACATAGCTCTCCAGCGTCTGCCCCTGGCTCCGGCCGTTTTCCCCCATCAGGATCTCATGGCTGGCCCGCTGGAGCTGGTAGATCAGCTTGCGCGGCGAATAATCGATGCCGCTGAACGTCGCCGGGCAGGAATCCTCGCAGCGGCCGCATTGAACGCACGCGTCGAAAGCGAGCAGCTGTTGACCGGCGAATTCGGCAATCTCACCGACTCCGAGCTTTTCAGCATTCTCGATATCTTCGATTGCCTCCAGCTCGCCCTTTCTGCGCAGCGGACGCAGAAGGATATTCAGCGGGCCGGTGATCATGTGGCGCAGCTTGGTGAAGGGAAGGGCGACGATGAACAGCGTGCCCGTGGCGGCATGCGACCAGAACAGCCAGGCGTGAAGCGGGGCGTCGGGGCTGATGCGAACGCCAGCAGCGTACAGAGCCTGCGCCACAGCGTTTCCGATCGGTGACCACGCTCGCCAGGCAGGATTCGTTGCCAGCAGACGGATAGCCTCGGAGGCAAAACCCAGCAGGCCGATGACCAGCAGCAGGCCGAGCGCGAACCAATCATCCGAGCGGTTGATCAGATACTCGGGTTTGAAGAAAGCCCGCCGGGCGATCGCCATGAGCACGCCCAGAATGAGCAGCCCGCCGCCGATATCCATGACGAGCTCGAAACCCAGATAGGCATTTCCCTGCGGGAAGGGGAGTTCGACAGGCAGGAACAGCGGGTACTGCAGCAGATTGATAATCGTACCGAGGATCTGGATCGTCATGCCCCAGAAAATGAAGGCATGCATGAGCCCCGGATAGAGCCGCTTCAGCACGCGATCCTGCAGAACAGCGTGCAGCAAGAGCTCTCGCATTCCGGAGAAGATGCGGCTGGAACGTACCTTCGGAGTCGGAGATGAGATCGCTTCTGAAGTCACGCTTCACCACCAATGAACAAAGTGCCATCCTGGGTAAAAACTCGTATCGGCTCCAGTGGGGAGGGCGGCGGTCCGCTGATGACTGAGCCGTCGCGCGGGTCGAAAAAGCCCTCATGGCAGGGGCATTCGAGCATGCCGCTCTGGGGGTTGTATTTCACCAGGCACGCAAAGTGCGTGCAGACTGCGGAGTAGGCGACGAAGCCCGATTCCGGATGGTTGATCACGATCGCCGGGTAGCGGCCGAAGCGGATCGTCCGCGATCCGCCGGCTTCCAGGCTGCCAGTCTCGCCGACCGGGACAGGTTCTGAAGGGGTCTCTTCCAGCTTCGCCGGCCAGAAGTAGGCGATGATTGGGCCGAGCAGTGCAGCTGCTCCGCCCAACGCCAGCAGGCGGTTGAGTACTTTGATGAAGCTCCTGCGTTCCAGCGTTGGTTCTTGATCCGTCATGCCTCTCTCCAGGCTCGATGGCAGTGGTTAGCCGGTTTCCCCGTGATGCTCAACTGAACGCACCCAGAACCGTAAGTGCGATGACGACCACGGAGCCGGCGATGACGATCGCCCAGCGCAGGCGGCGCGCTTTCAAGCTGTCTTGCTTGCGGTCGAAGAACGGCCACAGCGCGAGCACGATCAGACCCACGATCGGGATGATCACGCCGAGCGTCTTGGGCACGTACTTCAGCATCTGGTACAGGAAGAGAAAATACCACTCCGGCTTGGCATGGGCCGGGGTGTCCATCGGATCGGCCGGTGGTTCGAGGCCGATTGGGCTGATCGTGCCCAGCACACCGATCAGGATCATCAGCACCAGCAAGGCCAATGCGACCTTGGCTTCCGTTCGAATGTGGTCTGGGAAGAAGGGAATGGTCTTCTCGCCCTGCGTGTCTTCTGCTTCCGCCATGCTGTCCATGACCTCCATGCTCAGAGCGGCTTCGAGATGCCCTGCCGCCGGATCATCAGGAAGTGCGCACCCAGGAAGGCGATGATGATGATCGGCAGCGCGATCACATGCAGTGCGTAGAAGCGGCTCAAGGTGACGGCCGTGACATCCCATCCGCCGCGCAGGAAGACCAGCACCAGGTCACCGATCTGCGGGATACCGCCAGCGATCTCGCTTGCCACTGTTGTCGCCCAGTAGGCACGCTGGTCCCAGGGCAGCAGGTAGCCCGTCAGGCCGAATCCCAGCGTGATCACCAGCAGCACCACGCCGCTGATCCAGTTCAGCTCACGCGGCGCCTTGAAGGCACCGTGGATGAAGACCCGCGCCATGTGCGCCACGACCATCAGGACCATTCCGTTGGCTGACCAGTGGTGAATGGCGCGAATGGCGGCGCCGAAGCGGACCTCGTTTTCAATGAAGAGGATGCTGTTGTATGCAGCTTCCGGTGTGGGTTTGTAGTAGAAGGTGAGCATCACGCCGGTGATGACCTGGATGATGAAAAGCGTGAAGGTGATGCCGCCCAGGCAGTACATCCAGCGTGTTGCGAAGAGTGGGACGGGTTTGTCGAGCGCTTTTTGGACCGGCTTTACCACCTGGTAGCGGTCATCAATCCAATCGACGGCCCGGGCCCAGAGTGGTTTCCATTTCCGCCGGCCGATCCAGGTGCTGCTTGTGCGGTAGGCTCCGAAAATGAAGAGCAGGCCACCTAGGCCTGCGACGCTCAAACGGGCGAGCGGCG
>JARRJK010000100.1:0-11055 GCA_037379555.1 Anaerolineales bacterium
AACCAGCTGCGGATGAAGATCGGGGTGATGTTCGGCAATCCGGAGACGACGACGGGGGGCCGGGCGCTGAAGTTCTACGCCTCGGTGCGGCTGGACATGCGGCGGATTGAGAGCATCAAAGTTGGCCAGGAAGTGGTCGGCAACCGGGTGCGGGTGCGGGTGGTGAAGAACAAGGTTGCGCCGCCGTTCAAAGTGGCCGAATTTGATATTATGTACAATGAAGGTATCTCCAAAGCCGGGGACATTCTCGACCTCGGCGTGGAGAAAGATATCATCGACAAACGCGGCTCTTACTACAACTATGGTGAGACGCGGCTCGGGCAGGGGCGTGAGAATGCGAAGCAGTTCCTGCGCGAGAATCCGCAGCTCGCGGATGAGGTTGAAGCAGCGATTCGAGGCCTGGTTGAGCCCGAGATCGCAGCGGAAGAAGAGGAAGAAACAGCCGCATCAGATGAGTAGTTGCTGATCGGTCGGTCGCTGCGGAGCGGTTGATTTACGACAAACAAAACGCGGCGAAGGCAGTTGAAACGATCTCACGAATGAGATTTGACACCGAGAAACCAGGAACGGAAACCGTACCAAGCAGGTGAGAAGGTTTGAGGAAATTGCCCACCAACCGGGCATGATTAAATAAATCCTGGAATTCCCGCTCTTTATTGTGAGAGTGGGTATCGGGGTCTACCTATCGTTCGGGGAAGCAATTCCCATCGTGTCTGCCTTTGCCGCGGCCAAATCCTTGGCTCGCGGCGTTTGGTTTTCCAGGGAGGCTCTGGCCTTGAGCGGTCTGATCACGGCGCTAAAACCACAGAAGAGCAAGCAGCGCGTGAATGTGTTCATCGATCACGCGTATCGCTTCAGCCTTGATCGCGGCGTCGCCGCTCGACTTAAGGCAGGTCAGTCGCTGACCGAAGAAGAAATATCGCAATTATCCAGGAAAGACGAAGAACAGCGTGCCTACCTGCGGGCTGTGCGTTACCTGAGCCGCAGACCGCACGCCGAACAGGAAATTCGAAACAAGCTATCCCGGAATGGATTCGCTGAGCCGGTCCTGAGCCGAACGCTGGAAAGATTGCGGGAGGCAGAGCTCGTCGACGATGTAGCTTTCGCCCGGACCTGGGTTGAGAACCGGCTCACCTTCCGACCACGCAGCGCACGTGCCTTGCGCATCGAACTGAAGCGCAAGGGCGTGCCCTCGGAAGCGATCGAGCAGGCGCTCGACGGATTCGAGGAAGAGCAGGCTGCAGTACTGGCGGCTGAGAAAGGGGTGCGCAAATACAGGCATCTCTCAGACGAGGTTGCACGAAAGCGCCTGATGGCATATCTCGTACGGCGCGGATTCAATTACTCGGTCGTGAAGCAGGCTCTGAAGCAGGTCATGCACCAAGCCATCCATTCCGATACTGAAAGCGAGGTATCGAGGTGAATACAGCGTTAATCATCAGCGTGGTGGTCGCGCTCACGGCGGGCGCGGTCATCGGTTACTTCCTGCGTCAACTGCAGCTCGAGCGCAATGTCCGCAGCCGGCAGGCGGAAGCCAACCGGATTGTTGAGAGCGCTCAGGCCGGAGCCAAGGATATCGAACTCCAGGCACGTGACCAGGCCTTGCGTATCCGGGACGAAGCCGAAGAGGAGTTGAAGCGCAGGAGGAGCGAGTTATCACGAGAGGAAGAACGAATCCAGCAGCGGCGCGCGGATATCGACCGGCGTTTCGATCAGCTCGAAAAGCGCGATCAGGTGCTGAGCAAGAGGCAGAGTTCGCTTGATAAGCGGGCAAACGAGCTGGATCAACGTCACGAGGAGATCGTCTTCGAACTCGAACGGGTCTCGAGCATGACTCAGGATGATGCGAAAGCCCAATTGCTGCAGGAAGTGGAAAAGGAAGCCCGGGCGGACATGTTGCGCGTGATCCGTCAGATCGAAGAGGAAGCACAGCTGGAAGGAGAGAAGCGGGCGCGGACGCTGATCGCGGATGCGATCCAGCGCGTCGCTTCTGAGCACGTCGCCGAGGTGACAGTCTCGGTCGTGCCTTTGCCCTCCGATGACATGAAAGGCCGCATCATCGGCCGCAACGGGCGCAATATCCGTTCCTTTGAACAGGCAGCCGGGGTCGATGTCATCGTGGACGATACCCCGGAGGCGGTGACGATCTCCTGCTTCGATTCGGTGCGCCGCGAAATCGCCCGGCGGGCGATGGAGGCGCTGGTGCTCGACGGCCGCATCCACCCGGCTCAAATCGAGAAGATCATCGCTGAGGAACGAAAGGAAGTTGAGCGTTTGATCGTGGAGGAGGGCGAGCGGGCAGCATTCGACGCCGGTGTCCCGGGTTTGCATCCGGAGATCCTCAAGAAACTCGGCCGCTTGAAATTCCGCACCTCTTACGGTCAGAATCAACTTGCGCACGCCGTTGAAACCGCACAGCTGGTCGAGTCACATCATCATGAGGTCGAGCAGGACTCGGTCGAGGCGGTGATCGTCGAAGCCGCCGACGCCATCAGCGGGGCCAGGCCCGGCGCACGGCGGGAAAGCCTCGAGCAATACATCAAGCGCATCAAGGCGCTGGAGGAGATTGCGAACTCCTTCGAAGGCGTCTCTCAGAGTTACGCACTGCAGGCTGGGCGCGAAATCCGCGTCATCGTCCAGCCAGAAGACATCGATGACTTGGAAGCAAACCGGCTGGCGCGGGCAGTTGCCAAGAAGATCGAGGAAGGCATGCAGTATCCGGGTCAGATCAAAGTGACCGTGATCCGGGAGACGCGCGCCGTCGATTACGCCAAGTAAGATTTCAGCGCATGATACACAGGGCGGGGGCAATCAGTCCCCGCCTTATTTTTCGGGAATAACTCAAACAGGCTGTGTTGGTTTGCGGTAGAGCGCTGGGAAGCGGTCCTTGGGGAAGGCTTTTGAATAAGCAGAATTCCAGGTGAAGGGGGCAGGAGAGCTCACCGACGCAAAGCGTTCATCAAGGCTGCGCATGGCCTTTCGCAGGTTTTCGTATTCTTCATCCTTCGGGGGTAAGCTGGCGAGCAACTCGAACAGGACGCGATTGCGGACCTCGGTGGCATAGTTAAGCCGGTTGCCCAACCCCTCATCGAGATCCTCGAGATAACCTCGCCACAGGTTCAGGCGGGCTCCCATCTCCTGAAGCGCCTTCTTGGATATTGCCGCAGCCCACTCCTCCCGGGAACGCTGCCAACTGCTCTCCAGCCGGGCGAGCCGGTTTTGCAAGGGCGGGGCCAGATTCTCGGATCGAGCCTGGAGCGTACGGAGATTGATTAGCAGATTGCCGAGCGTGAGCCGGGGTGTGTCACCGAGGCGGCCGCCGAGCGGCCAGAACAGTTCCGGCGAAAGCAGGTAGGCTTTTAATTCATCAAGCTGGACTGAGAGCAGGTCGAGCTGATCAGCGGCTTCCCCTGGAAGGCTAGGAAGACTCATATAGGGCGGCCTCGATGGCGTCGATCAGCGATCCGCGCGTGACGGGTTTCACAAGGTAACCCTTGGCTCCAAGCGCATTGCCTTCCTTCACATCTTCCGCCCGTCCGCGAGCGGTGAGGAACAGGAAGGGGGGGAGTTTCCATCCCTCTTCCCTGAGTTCGCGCACCAGATCGAATCCGGATGTTTCCGGCATCATGACATCGAGTAGGAGCAGGTCGAAGCGTTCATTGTTCAATATCTGTCGGGCTTCTTCCGCCGAATACGCTGCCTGCAGCATATATCCTGCAGTTCGCAGGGTGATTTGAATCAAATCAACCGTATCCGGCTCATCGTCAACGATCAGGATGCGTATAAGATCAGGCACTTACAGCACTCCGCTGATTCGGCGATTGGTATTGTAGCCTGAGCGGTGTGGGCTACGCCACTCAGGTAGCCCGGAAACCGCGCTAGATGAGCATCAAAAGCGGATGCTCCATATAGCGCTTGAAAACCTGCAGCCAGCGTGCGGCTTCAGCGCCATCGGTGACCCGGTGATCGGCTGAGATCGTGACTTTCAGTCTCTTGCCAGACACCAGCGCGCCGTCTTCAAGCAGGGGCACTTCCCGGACGCTGCCGATTGCAAGGATGGCGGCTTCGGGCGGATTGATGATAGCGATGAAGTGGTCCACGTCGAACATACCCAGGTTCGACACCGTGAACGTCGATCCCTCGACATCGTCCGGACGGACCTTGCCTTCACGGGCCCGGTTGGCCATGGACCGGATTTCGGAAGAAAGCACGCTGATCGGTTTGCGATCGGCCTGCCGCGCCACCACGGTGAGCAGTCCTTGTTCCACGGCCACCGCGATGCCGATGTTAATCTCTCCGTGCCGGACAATCTCTTCCCCGTCGAGTGAAGCGTTCAGATTTGGGAACTCTCGCAGTGCGAGCGACGCCGCTCGCACAATGAAATCATTTACCGACAGTTTTTCGTCCTCCGGAATTGCGGCGTTGATCTGTGCGCGTGCTTCCATGACGGGGCGCGCATCCAGTTCCGTCGTCACATAAAAATGTGGAAGCTCCTGCTTGGAGCGTGTCATGCGCTTTCCAATGGCCCCCCGCAGTTTGCTTATGGGAACGCGTTCGGTCTCCCGGGCGGCAGAGGTCATCAGCGGGGCGTTCCGTCCCACGGGCTGCGCTCGCTTCAAGGCGGCTTCGACGTCCTTTTTAACGATCCGTCCGCCAGGCCCCGATCCCTGAACCCGCTGGAGGTTTAGGCCCTCTTCCTCGGCTACTCGCCGGGCAACGGGTGAAGCCTTCACACCGTCAGGATATCCCTCGCCGGGCGCTTGTGCGGGGATGGCCTCGGCTCCAGATTGCGGTTCACCCCTGGTCTCCTGCTCGCCGGCTTCGGGCTGTGGTTTTTCCCCTTGGTCATTTTCGGGAGGCGCGGAGGGTTTCCCTGCCTGCTGGAGCAGGGAATCCATATCGACCTGCTCGTTTTCTTCACCGATCACGGCGATCGGCGTTCCGACCGGCACGCTGGTGCCGGTTTCAACCGCGTGTTTCAACACGACGCCGCTTGCGCTTGCTTCGACCTCCACGGTCGCTTTGTCGGTCTCGATCTCTGCCAGTACGTCACCCTGCTCGATCTTCTCGCCTTCGTTCACCACCCAGCGGACGAGCGTCCCTTCTGCCATATCGAAACCGAGCTTGGGCATGTTGACGACTTTAGCCATCAAAGCACCCCTTTCACTGCCTGAACGATGTCTTCAACCTGAGGCAGGGCTTGCTGCTCGAGCTCACGGTTGTAGGGCAGTGGGACTTCGTGCTGAGCGACACGCCGGATGGGCGCGTCGATGTAGTCAAAAGCCTGTTCATAAAGGCGCGTGGCGACTTCAGCCATCACCCCGTAGGAGCGCCAACCTTCCTCCACCAGGACGGCACGGTTGGTGGTCTTGAACGACTTGATCACCGGTCCCATGTCAAGCGGACGCAGGGTGCGCAGATCAACGATCTCGACCTCGATACCATCCTTGGCGAGCTCTTTCGCGGCATCGAGCGAAAATTGAAGCATCTTGGAGTATGTGACGAGTGTGACATCGCTGCCTTGGCGCTGGACCTTTGAGACCCCGATCGGCTCGAGATAATCCTCTTCCGGTACCTCGCCCCGCATCTGGTAGAGCGTGGCGTTTTCGATGAACAGCACAGGATCATCTCCACGAATGGCGCTCTTGAGCAGACCTTTTGCGTCATACGGCGTTCCCGGCGACACAACCTTCAGGCCGGGGAAATGGGCGAAAACCGCATCCGGTGTCTGGGAGTGGGTGGCGGCGAGCTGCCGGCCGCCTCCCCCGACGGCTCGAATGACAATCGGCAAGGTGAATTGGCCGCCGAACATCGTGTGCAGCTTGGCCGATTGGTTCACAATCTGATCCATCGCCGTGAAGGCGAAATTGATCGTCATCAATTCCGCCACCGGCCGTAAGCCGACCATCGCCGCACCGTTGGCGGCGCCCACGATCACTGATTCGGCGATCGGAGTATCGCGCACTCGCTTCTCACCGAAGTGATCATAGAAGCCGCGTGTAACAGCGTAGGTGCCGCCCCAAACACCGACCTCCTCGCCCATGATGAAAACATTTTCGTCACGTTCCATCTCTTCCCAGAGTGCCTGGGATATCGCTTCACGCATGGTTATGACGCTCATATCACATCACCATATTCATCGACATAGACCGTCTCAACCAGATCATCCCATGTTGGATCCGGGCTCTCTTCCGCGTAGCGGATGGCTTGCTCGACGATGCCCTCGACCTGCTTCTCCTGCTCGTTGAGCGCGTCTTCGTCAGCTACCTTCTCTTCAATCAATTGTTTCCGGAATATGCCGATCGGGTCGTGCTCCTCCCACTCGCCAACCTCAGCCTTGGTCCGGTAGCGTTCGGGATCGCCCATCGAATGGCCTTCGAAACGGTAGGTTACGGCTTCGAGAAAATAAGGTCCCTTCTCGCGGGCATGTTGGATCGCTTCCTGGGCTGCCTCGTACACTTTGCTGACATCCATGCCGTCGACGCGGCTGTGAGCGGTGTTGTACGCTTCGGCTTTCTTGTGGATCTCTTCCACGGCGGATGCCCGTGCGACCGCTGTGCCCATGCCGTACTGATTGTTCTCGCAAATCCAGACGACAGGAAGTTCCCAAACGCCAGCCAGGTTGAGCGCCTCATGGAAGTAGCCGATGTTGGTGGCGCCATCACCGAAGAAGCACAGCGTGACGTTATCCTCGCCCCGGTAGCGGTCTGCCATGGCCATCCCGGCCGCGAAGGGAAGGTGGGATCCGACGATGGCATGGCCGCCCCAGTAATTCTTTTCCACGTCCGCCATGTGCATCGAGCCGCCGAAACCTTTCGACGTCCCGGTCTTCTTACCCAGCAGCTCGGCCATCACCGTCTTGGCTTCGATGCCCGAGGCGATAGCGATCCCGTGATCACGATAAGCAGTCAGAACACGGTCTTGAGGCTTGCGGGCGGCCAAAACTCCGCTGCCGACGGCTTCCTGGCCGATGTACAGGTGCAGGAAACCGCCGATCTTCCCTTCCTGGTACAGCTGCATCGCGTGTTCCTCGATGCGGCGGATCAGCACCATCTCATGGAACAGTGCAATCTTCTGCTTCTTATTCATAGAATTCCTCACCTGAGGACCAGACAGGGCGAAAGCTGTCTGTCGGCAGCCAGGACGCTTGGTGCCGGGTCGATTGAGAGACGGTTAAACTGCCCCGATCCGGCGGGGCAGCACCGAAAAGTATACCAGATGGCATTTGAGCCGGGAGCCTGGGCGGGAATTATGGCGAGCTCAATCCCAGGCCCTGGAGATCGAACTCGCTCAGCTCAGCCGTGGTGCTTGCCGGCAGCAGCATGGTGAGCTCGAACTCAACCGTCGCCCCGGATGCGAGCGTTTCACTGGGATTCGCCCATGCGCTGTCCAGCAATCGGCCGCTGACGTCGCGGGCAGTGATCAATGCCGAGGGATGCATGACATCTTCAGAGTCTTGATTGGTGAGTTCGCCGCGCATAAAGATCAATCCGCCGATGACCTCGAACTGCGTTACAGAAAGTGCCAGCGTGCGGATCTCCTCCAACGCAGGCCGTGAGGCGAGCGCGTCGATCTTCAGTTGAACTTGCCAATCCTTCATCGCCGCAGGGCTCAGGTCCGTCCCGGCTTCCAGGCCGACGAATTCGCTGATCGAGATAGGGCGGGTCTCTCCCGCGCGGATGGGGATCGGCGAGGAGAGCCGTGCGAGCGCCATCAGGGTCCCATCTCGGTAAAAAGCCACTTCTCCCGCCAGCCAGCGCGGCAGGCTGCCTGTGTTGCGAAGCTGAAGGGTATAGAACGGACGGCTCTGGGCCGAATGCCGGAGAGTCGGTCCGCTCTGGATTTCAATCGGAGGGGAATCCGGGATGCCGGAAGGAGATGAATCGAGGAACGAGTGCCATCCATTTTCGGGCGCTTCACCGAGCAGCTCCGCCGCGAAGGGAAGGGTTTCCCCTGGGGGGATCCCCTGGGGGGCAAGGAGCGGCCTTGCCGCTCCCTGCGGGCCTTCGCCAATTGAAGCGGGGAGCAGGAGCATGTCCTCGAGCCGGAGGTATTCGGCTCCCGGGTTGGTGATCTCGCCCAGGATGATCGCCTGGCTGCCTGCGGTGTGGCGGGTGTCCAGCACTTTCAGCCTGAGTCGGCCCTGATAGGCCGTGCCATCTGAGACCGAGACGGACCGAATCTGTGGTTCAAGCTCGCCATTGTGGGGATCCAGCAGGACCCATAGCCCCGCAGTTCCTCCTGGGGGGAGTGAGTCAGGTATGGCCCTGACTGTCCGGAATGCCGCTACGGAACCGTCAGCACCGAGGAACGCGAGGGACAATTCCAGATCCGTGAGATCATCCGCCTGCGTGTTCTCAACCGTTGCGATGAACAGCAGCCCGCCAGCCACAGTCTGAAAGTCGTAGGACGTCAGCTTGAGCCCGGTTTCCGGGGGTGGCGTAGGTGAGGCTGCGGCGGGCTCCGGCGTGTGGGTCAGATCAGCCTGCGCCGGGGTGGACATCTGTGGAACACAGGAGGATACAAGCATTATTACGCAGGCTGCCAGAAGGGCGCGGTGGGTTACAGTCATCCTGATATTTCGTTCTTACTCCGAGAAGCAGACAAGCTGCCAGGCTGCATCTTGCCCGCATTGGTTGGGGCAGAATGGCTGTGATTGTACACCAGCCGGCTAGCGCCTGGCTTGAGGGCGAGAAGGCCTGGTTTGCGATTCAACACATGAACAACACCGGGTGCCATGCTAGTAAATAGGCAGCGATGGATCGACCTCTTTCGCCCAGGCGTTGATGCCGCCGTGCAGGTTCTTCAACTTGCGAAAACCGGCGCCTGCCAGCAGCTCGAGGGCGCGCGCCGACCGCGTGCCCGACTTGCAGAAGAGCACAATTTCATCCGCCGAATCGAGCTCGTTCATGCGGGCGGCGAGCGATCCAAGCGGAATGACCTTCGCGCCTGGGATGGCTGAGATGCTTAATTCATGCGGTTCGCGGACATCGATCAGCTCGATCGGTTCTCCGGATTTCAGGCGTTCGGCGAGCTCGGCTGGTTCAATCTCCCACTCGGTTGGCAGGCGTTCTTCGGCGCGGTCATGCCCCGGGACACCGCAGAAAGCCTCATAGTCGATCAATTCGGTGATCTCGGGTTCCGGCGAGCAGACCTTGCACTCCGGGTTCTTCTTCAACCGAACCGGGCTGAAGCTCATGTCGAGCGCGTCGTAAAGCAGCAGCGTCCCGATCAGCGGTTCGCCGATGCCGAGCAGCACCTTCAGCGCCTCCGTCGCCTGCAAGGTGCCGATCGTCCCTGGAAGCACACCGAAAACACCGCCCTCGGCGCAGGAAGGGATCAATCCCGGTGGGGGCGGTTCGGGAAACAGGCAGCGGTAACATGGGCCGTGCTCCGCCCAGAACACGCTGACCTGGCCTTCGAAGCGGAAGATCGACCCATAAACGTTGGGCTTTCCTGTCATGACACAAACGTCGTTGACCAGGTAGCGCGTCGGGAAGTTGTCGGTACCATCGATGATCACGTCGTAATCCTTCGCAATGCGGAAGGCGTTGTCGCTGGTGAAGGGCTCATCATACGTATCCAGCTGGATGTCCGGGTTAAGGTCCTCCAACCGTACACGAGCAGATTCCACCTTCCTCTTGCCCAGGTTCTTCGTTCCATGAAGGATCTGGCGCTGCAGATTGGTGAAATCCACTACGTCGTAATCGACGAGACCGATTCGACCGACGCCGGCCGCGGCGAGGTACATCGCTACCGGGGAACCCAGCCCGCCGGTTCCGATCACAAGCGCTGATGAATCCTTCAGCTTCTGCTGGCCTTCAAGCCCGACTTCCGCCATCAGTAAGTGCCGTGAATAGCGCAGGATCTCCTCGTGCGTCAGTTCTGTTCTCTTGCTCATGTTTGACCTGCCTGTTCGCAAGTGTCATGCGATTGTACTTTGAATAGCGCGCTGTCCGCAGATGCCAGGCTGCGGACTCCCTCGAGCGGTTCGCCGAGTGCCTGGAATTGCTCGAGCAGGACCGAAGCGGTCACAGGGCCATGATTTACCCTCCGGGGCCGGCCCAGCGAGTCAATCAGGAAGGTGGTTGGGACCGAGAGCACGCCCCAGGCTCGCACCAGGTCCAATTCCCGGCTGGCGTCGACCGTGATGATTTGCAATCCCGGACGGAATCGCTCTCTCAGCTCTGCCAACGCCGGTTCCTGGATCGTCCGGCAGGGCAGGCAGCCCGGAGCGGTGAAGTACAGAATCGCGGGCTTACTGGGGACATAGGCCTCGAGCTGAAGCCCTTCCCGCACGCGCCGTTTGAAAACGCTGCGCTGCTGCAAGCGGAAAGCAGCCAACCCCAGTAGAACGATCAGAAGCACGATCAGCGCGCGTTCAATCATCAGCGCGTCCTTCAAGCTTTGGATCCTGTTCCGCCAAGCGCGCTTTGAACGCAGGGGGATGCAGTCCCCATCGCCCCAGCCAGTAGTACACAGCACAGCCGAAACAGAAGCCGAGGAAGAGGTTGATCGCAGCCAGGAAGGCAACCAATCCGGCCAGCAACCAGCCGAGGGTTGTCCATTTGGCCGGAAACGCGATCACGCTGGAGATCAGGAACACAGTTCCCAACAGGTGGGCGAAGCGGTGTGGTTGTGCATGATCCGGCATCAGGTCAGGTTTGACCCAGCCTACTTCCCGCAGCAGGCGGTATGCCGGCAGGAAGGCGGGCGTACCCCTGAACGTTCCCAGGACCATCATGGCTGCAGTGAAGCCAACCATTCCTGGCTCGTCAGCGATGAATCCGGCCATGAGCAGTCCGATCAGCACAGCCTGGTGCGTCCGCAAGCCGCTGTGATCGATCCATTCGACAGCAGGGCTACCTGCACTCATCTTCAACCCCCGGCGATGCTCGGAATGATCATCAGCGTATCGCCCTTCCCCAGAGGTGTGTCGGGGCCTTGAAGCTCACGGACATTCTGTCCGTTGAGAAACAAGCTGACGAAGGGGCGCAGTTGATCAGAATCGTCAAAGAGGTGCGGTCGAAGCTGCGGGTATGCGCGGGCGAGGTC
>JARRJK010000101.1:0-9983 GCA_037379555.1 Anaerolineales bacterium
TCTATCAACACGCGCCCGAGGTACAATTCGGGCCTTCCCGGCAGGGTGATGTGCGTTTCTCGCTGGCGGATGACGGGCAGGCCAAGAGAGCGTTGGGATATCGCCCGAAGACCGCATTGGAAGATGGACTTGCCAAGACGGTAGAATGGTTCAGGCAAAAACGCACTTGAGATGATGAAACCACTGTTCCAGATACGAAATCGCTACTTGCTATTGGCCGACCTGGTGATGATTGTCATGTCGGTGCTGGCTAGCTTCGCACTGCGCCTCGACATCGGGCCGGTGTTCAGCTTCTACCTGCCATCGGCCTGGACGATGGTGTTGATTGCCCTTTTACTGAAACCAACGATTTACTACCTCTTCGGCCTCTACCGCCGCTACTGGGTCTATGCCAGCCTGAGAGAATTGCGGGTGATCTTCATCGCCACCCTGACGGCATCGGCAGTGGTCGGCCTGAGCATCGTCCTGATCCGCAGCCTGGGCGGCTTTACGGTCGGGTTCCCGCGCTCGGTGATCGGCATCGATTGGCTGCTTTCGCTCTTCAGCGTGGGCGGTCTGCGCATCATCGTCCGCCTGCTGGCCGAGAGCGGCCAGATCAGCCAGAAGGCCGATGGAGCGGGCGGGCGAAAGCGGGTGGTGATCGCCGGCGCCGGCGATGCCGGCGTGCTCGTCCTGCGCGAGATGCAGCGCAATCCCCAGCTGCACATGGCGCCGGTGGCTTTCGTGGATGACGATCCCGAGAAGAAGGGGATGGAAATCCACGGCATCAGGGTTATGGGCGGGCTGGAGAAGGTTGACGAGGTCGTCGAGGGCACTCTCGCCGACGAGGTTGTGATCGCCATCCCCACAGCGCCTGGCCATGTCGTCCGCCTGCTGATGGTTGAATGCCGTGCGAAGAACATCCCCTTCCGCACGATGCCCGGTATTTACGAACTGATCGGCGGCAAGGTCAGCGTCTCGCGCTTGCGCGAGGTCGACATCAGCGACCTGCTGCGCAGAGAACCGGCGGCGCTCGACGATGAGGCTGTTGGCCGGACGCTCACAGGCCGCAGGGTGCTCGTCACCGGGGCGGGTGGTTCGATCGGATTGGAGCTCTGTCGGCAGGTGGCGCGCTGGAATCCGGCGCAGCTGATCCTGCTCGGTCACGGTGAAAACAGCATCTTTGAGGCGCTGCTCGAGCTGCGGGAAGACAACCCCGCGCTCTCGATCATGCCGGTCATCGCCGATGTGCGCGATGTCGATCGCATCCATGACATCTTCAAGGACCTGCGGCCTGAGGTCATTTTCCATGCCGCAGCGCACAAGCATGTCTCGTTGATGGAGATCAATGTCGAGGAAGCGGTGACGAACAACGTGTTGGGGACCAAAAACGTGGTCGAAGCGGCGATCTCGGCGGCAGATCGCCAGCGGTGGCCCGATCACGATCACGCATCCCGAGATGAAGCGCTTTTTCATGACGATCCCGGAGGCGATTCACCTGGTGCTGCAGGCTTCGAGCATGGGCTCGGCCGGCGACCTGTTCGTGCTCAAAATGGGCGAACAGATCCGCATCGTCGACCTGGCTGTCGATTTGATCCGCCTCTCAGGCCTCGAGCCGGGCAAAGATATTCAGATCCAGTACACAGGCATCCGGCCGGGTGAGAAGCTCAGCGAAGCGCTGTGGGATGAGGGGTTGGTCTACAGTGACACCGAATACCCCGACATTGTGCGGGTGGATGAAAACGGTGGGGTTCACGGCACGGCGCTGGAAGCGTTGATCGACGAACTCGTCCGTCTGGCTGAGGAGGGGGATTCACAAGCCATTGTAGGTTTGCTCAACGAGCGCGTCCCAGGCAGCGTGCTCGGGCAGATGCCTCCACCCGACCTCACCTCCGTACTCTAAACTCCGGACCTAGATTGTCAACTGAATAGGTTCAGGATGTTGGCGTCGCACTCGGCGGTGCTGTGGTTGACGTGGACGTGGCTGTGTCCGTCGGGATCAAGGTATTCGTAGCCGTTTGAGTTGACGTGGATGTATTCGTGGGCGATGGCGTGTTGGTTGCGGTCGGTGTTGAGCTCGGCGTCAGGCTCGACGTAGGCGTCGCGCTCGGCGTCACGGATGGCGGAACGAATGGTGACGGGGTGATCGTCGGAGTCTCGGTGATTGTCGGGGTCAACGTAGGGACCGGGGTGTCAGTCTCTGGCGCGGCCGTGTAAGTAGCGGTTGCCGTACTGGTTGGCGTCTCGCGCGGCGGCGCTCGGCGAATGGCGATCCAGCCCAGGCAGTAGCACGGCAGCGTGAGCGCCGTGATGGCGATCAGGATGATGTAGAGCCTGGTGCGATCAAAGGACTCGAAGGTTGGAATACGCATGTTTACTCGATCTGGAAGCTCGATGTCATAGACGTTTTATCAGGTACTTGAGAACTCGAGCGATCCGTTACGAGAAAAATCTGTATGCTACCGGGATCGAAAATGCGGGGAGGTTCAAGCAGCGTACCCACAGACTGCTGAATGGCACTCCAGATATCAGGATACGAATTGACGAAACTTGGCTCGATGATTAATGCCTTGACATGAGTTGTCTCAATCCAGGTTCGAACGCTGTCGACTGGATCCGCTTCAATCGAAATGCCTACAAGCCAGGTCTCTTTCATCTTCGCAGCCACGACGGGCTTTGGCGCTGACGTCCCCACCACATCGCCGGGCTCAAGTTTCTCTTCAAGAAAGTGAACAGCCTGTTCGGCCGGGGATTCCCCTATTATCCAGGGTTGGGGGAACGAGAAAGGAGGGCGCAAGATCAAGGCTGCGCTGAACACGAGGAACAGCCCAATCACGTTGGGTCGTTCTAATCGGAATTCCCTCCGCAGGCTGAGCCAGAACAGGAGCAGCACGGCCAGTGAGAGAACCGCAACCGCAGTGAAGGCAGGCTTCTGATCCACAAGGCTGTAGATCAGGATCCCGATCACAATGACCAGGATACCTGCGCGCTCCACTCGGGTTCGGTCGCTTGAGAAGACGTATTGCAACCCGATAGCGAATGTTACATACAGAATGAACAGCGAATGTAAGTACTGCCCACTCCTCGTGTAGAACAGAAGATAGAGCCCAGCGTCAAGAGGCCAGAGCAAGAAAAATGCAAGTAGTGTGTAGGATCTTCCCTGAATCAACGAAATCAATCCTGCAAAGCAAAACAACAGGAAGAAAGGCGAGAATTTCTTGCCACCATAATCTGAGAGAATCTGAGCAGGAGCTTGCTTGAGGTTATCGATGATCTTGTTAACTACAGCTGATGGGTTTCGTGAAAAAGCTAAAAGAGCGGAACCTTTGTTATCATCCGCCGTACCGAAGATTTCGATCACCTTCTGACCGTCAATTAACGTTCCGGAAGTATCTGTAGTTCCATACCACTGAAGCGAGTTGTAGGCCTTGCTTCCAAAACCGGTGGAAAACTCACCACGAGATAAACCGCTTGCAATGAAGAAAACCCCGATGACGGCAAGTGCAGGAACGAGATTAGCCGAAATCAATCGATACCATTCTGCTATTCGAAACCCAATGATGAAAGTCAGGACAACAAAGAGAGGGAACAGGTATAGCCCGTCCGGTCGGGTGACGAATGCAAGACCAATAAAAATGGAAGCCGAGGCAAGGTCTCGAAGGTGCAGCGTCCGGGAGAAATCGATTGTCCTGGCCAAGGCAATCATCGAAAAGCCAGCGTATAGTGCGTCACTGGGATTCCCAAGGATGATGAAGAGAGCTGGAGAGACAAACAAAACTCCAAGCAATGTTGCAGGATGAAAGCATGCTCGGAATCGCAAACCAAGATAATAGGTTCCAAGCCACAGAAAGGCATAGAGTAGAAGATTGCCAATACCAGCCGAGAGCACAAACCAAGTCAATGAATTGCGGACGAAAAGGTAGATGGCGCCATACATCAGAGCTAAGGTGGGAGAGCGGCTCAACTCCCGCAGTTCGCCGCCATCGATCAACTGCCGTCCGCTTTCAATATATTTCGCAGCGTCGAACTGATTGATGACGGTATAACTCGGAAGGATGTTGGAGCTGACGAGCAGAATGCTCAGGATGAAAACTAGCAGAACAAGGATTGTCTGGGGCGTTACAACCGATAATGATTGTCGAAGGTCAGTCTGACGTTTCGAAATCCAATTCACAGTTTCCACCCTTCGCATGGATTTTCTTCAGTTCTGTTCTTATGAAAGTACAGGATTATGCAATTCCTTATAGGATGGACTTGGAGTGCTTTGATGGACTATGCGAGTCGAATAATCATTCCTCACGGGCGAAAGGTTATTGTAATAGAGAACGTTGATCAAGGGTAAAGTTCGAAACAAGCCAGGAACATGCTTCCAGCAAGATGTGTGTTCCGGATGAGCTTCCGAAGGATCGAGACTGGCAGGGACTTGGTCGCAAGCGACCATGAACCTCTCTCCCCTCTTCTGCGTAGTCCTTATGCGTGGAAATCGGGCGGCAATCGCCCGATCCCCGTTTGGTAGAATCGCCTGAAAGCCGTTGAGAATCATTACCTGACCCGATGACCACTGACCGCACACGCCAACCTTTTGACGGGATCGCCCTGCTGCTCTTGCTGGCGATGTCGCTGCTCGCCGGCTGGGCCCTGACGACGACCGAATGGGCCGAGCATCTCAACATAGTGCCGCTGATCGGCCTGCTGGGTGTGCTGAGCGGCGCCGCCCTCGCCCGCACCCGCTTCCCGCGCTGGCTGGCCGCCTTCTTCGCCTCCGTCTACGGACTGTTCGTGGTGGGCTTTCAGATCGGCCTGACGCTCAACGCCGGGCAGATCTGGCAGCGCCGCATCCTCAACCTGCTCGGCCGCATCGGCGTCTTTACCACGGTCGTCCTGACCGGCAAGCAAAACCAGGATCCGCTGATGTTCGTGCTCATCATGAGCATCGTGTTCTGGACCGTGGGGGCGATCAGCGCCTGGAGCGCCTTCCGTTCGGGCAGGGTGTGGACCTCGATCCTGCCCGGCGCGCTCACGATCCTGCTTATCAGCTACTACTACCTGGGCGAAGCGCGGCTGGGGATCTTCCTCGGTGTTTTCCTCTTCTTGAGCCTGATCCTCGCCGTGCGCATGGAGCTGATGCGTAAACAGGAGCAGTGGGCGCAGGCCCGGGCCCGGGTCCCGCTCGATGCACCGCTGCGGATCAGCCTTTCCAGCCTGATTGCGGCCGCGCTGCTCGTGATCGTCGCCTGGGGCGCGCCGGCCTTCGCCCGCAGCGAGAGCCTTTCGGAGACCTGGCAGCGGGTTTCGCAGCCCTTCGATCGCGTGCGAACCCGCGTCGGCGATGCGTTCGGCACGCTCCATGGGCCGTCGGCGGTCGTCGCCTCGGAATACGACGATGTGCTTCAGCTTGGAGCCGGGACTCAGCCGAACAACCGCCTGGTGATGCTGGTTGATCCGGAGCGCTTTCCTGAAGCCGGCGGGCGCTTCTACTGGCGCTCGCGAGTCTATGACCGCTATATCGATTACCAGTGGTTCTCGCCGCAGGGTGATTGGCGCGATTTCGATCCTGCGGAAGGCGACCTGCCGCTGGGTGACCTCGAGGGCCGGGAGCTGATCGACGTCAGCATCGCCCCCCAGAGCGGCGCCTTCAAGCTGCTGCACCTGCCGGCTGAAGTGGCATGGATCGACCGCGGCGCGGATGTGCTTGTCAACCAGATCAGCCCGGCCGCACTAGATATCCTGCGGGTTGAAGCGGATCAGATCGTCTATGAAGGCGAGACTTACATCGCGCGCAGCGCGATCGCCGTCCCAAGTGCCAGCCAGCTGCGGGCAGCCGGAAGCGGCTATCCTGAGTTCATCGCCCGCCGCTACCTGCAGCTGTCGGATACGGTGACGCCGCGCACGCGAGACTTGGCGACGCAGATCGCGGCCAATTTCGACAACCCCTATGATCAGACGGTTGCGGTCACGCGCTGGCTGCGGTCGAACATCAGCTACAGCCGGGTGACCGATGCGCCGCCGTCAAACATCGACCCGATCGACTGGTTCCTGTTTGACTACAGGATCGGGTTTTGCAACTACTACGCGTCGGCTGAGGTGGTGATGCTGCGTTCGCTGGGCATCCCGGCCAGGCTGGCCGCCGGATACGCCCGCGGCGAGTACGTGCCAGAGGCGGGCGTCTACGAGGTCTACGGCGAAGATGCACACGCCTGGCCCGAGGTGTACTTTCCCGGCTACGGTTGGGTCGAGTTTGAACCCACCGCCTCACAGCCGGCGCTGACGCGCCCCGAGCTGACCGAAGAGGAGCTTGCCGCCCTAGCCGCAGGCGGGCCGAATGACAGCCTCGACCGGCCGAGTCCGGAGGACCTGAACGAACCGCTGCTCGAGCCTGAAGTCGATCCCGGTCTGGAAGCAACGCCGGCGTCCCCCGGTAATCTGCTGCGAAATGTGCTGCTCGGCCTGGTCGGAGCTGCCCTGCTGGCTATGGGCTGGATCCGTTTCAACCCCGCGACCTGGATCGCGCTGCGCTCCATCCTGCAGCGCGGTATGTCCCAGGTCGGCGTGGAGCCCCTGCCGGCGCTCTCCACGCCTGCAGGTGGCTGGGAGACGCCCACCGGGCGGATCTACGCTGCCTGGACCGCCTGGCTCAAGCGGCTCGGGCTGGCCGAGTCGCAGGCTGAGACCGCCCGCGAGCGCGTCGAGCGCTTCTCCGCCGCGCTGCCCGAATCGGCCGCCCCGGCGCATGTCCTGGCGGAGGCCTATATGACCGAGCGCTTTGGGTTAGAGCAGGTGGACGTGGGAAGTGTGCGCGCCGCCTGGCGCCGGTTGCGCGGCAAGCTGTGGCTGGCCTGGATCTGGAAGCTGACCGAACGCTGGCGGCAGGACCCGGTTCAACCGCGCTGAAATCAAACCTCGCAGACTACTCTACACTCAGCCTGAAAGCAGCCCCTCGCTGTATGCGAAGAGCGCCGGCGTCCCGCCCGTATGCCAGAACAGCACGCGCTCGTCGGATGAGATCTTGCCCTGTCGGATGAGGTCGATCAGGCCCGCCGCTTCCCGGCCTGTGTAGACCGGGTCGAGCAGCACCCCTTCCTGCCGTGCGAAGAGCTCGATCGCCTCACGCTCCGGCTCGCCCAGGACGCCGTATCCACCTCCCAGGTATCTGTCATTTACATCGATCGTCGCAGCCTGCGGATCAAGATCCATGCCGATTAACTCTGCGATTTGTCCGAGCAGGGGTGAGATGCGCGCCCTCAGGCCATCGGCCTCGAGATCGACGCTGATCCCGGTGATGCGCGCTTCCAGCCCTTCCATCGCTGCCCCGGTGATCATGCCGGCCTGCGTCCCGCCGGAGGAGCTGGCAAAGACAATGCGGTCGAACGCCTGACCCTGCTCTTTGAGCTCGCGCATGGCGAAGGCGTAGGCGCTGGCGCCGACCGCGTTCGAACCTCCATAGGGGATAAGTGAGGGGAAACGTCCCTCATCTTGGACCCGTTCATAGGTCAGCTCGAGGATCCGGTCAGGATCATCGCCCTCAGTCCAGACGATCTCGGCTCCCATCAGGCGGTCGAGCAGCAAGTTGCCGCTCGCTTCGGGGGCTGGCTCGCCGCTCAGGATCAGGATGCAGCCGAGTCCGAACTTGGCCGCGGCGGCCGCCGTCTGGCGGCAGTGGTTCGACTGGCGTGCGCCACGTGTGATCAGCGTACGGGCGCCTTTGTCCAACGCGTCGGCGACCAGGTACTCGAGTTTGCGCGTCTTGTTGCCGCCGAAAGCCAATCCGGTCTGGTCGTCGCGTTTGATCCAAAGCTCGGGACCGCCAAGATGTTCGCTCAAGTGAGGCAGCGACTCGAGCGGGGTGGGCAGGTGGGCGATCTGGACGCGGGGTGGTTCGTGAATCTCCATATCACTCTCCATGCTTCAGCTCGGGCTGTCCTTCAGTGTAGGGCTGAGAGGTAAACGCTGCAAACAGGTTATTCGTCAATCGTTTCCAGGCCTTAGTTTTCAAGCTGCGCGCGGGTCGCCGAACGGCCGATGAAGCGCATGACCGCCAGCAGGCGCGGCATCACCATGCGGTAGAGCGAGAACAGAAACGGGCGGATCGGGAGATCCCAGGCTCCCGGTGTCTCAACCAGAGCTGCTCCGAAACCTTCTTTAAAACGGTAGACGCCGTACATCGGATCGGATGGGTCGATTTCGTCCGGCGCGCCCCACAGGTCATACCACCTGCAGCCGGCCTCCTTCGCCCAGCGGATCGCCTCCCACTGCAGCAGGTAGTTGGGCATCTTCTCACGGTGCAGCTCGCGCGACATTCCATAGAGATAGTACGCCGTATCGGCATAGCGGAAGACGATGATTGCAGCCACCGGATCGCCCTCCACCTCAGCCACGAATGGCTGCGCGAGGCTTTCCGCGATGAAATCGCCCCAGGCGCGCTGATAATAGGCGGGCTCGCGAATGGCGAACCCATCCCGCAGCGAGGTCTCAGCGAACATTTGAAAGAGCAGGCCGAAGTCAGCTTTTGTGCCGCGCCGGACGGTCACGCCCTTCCGGCCGGCCAGGCGGATGTTGTAGCGCGTCTTCTGTTTCATATCCGCCAGCAGGGTCTCTTCGTCGGGGTGCAGGTCGAGCACGAGCGTGTTCTTGAACTGAACCTGTTCGCTCGAAAGCTGCCAGCCGAGGCGGTCGAGGCCGCGCTTGATTTCTGGAATTACGTCCTCGAGGGTGTGGGTGGTATCAGCCGCAGGTTCGTATGAGAGGACCAGGGCCGGATCGATCTTCAGGAAGAACGCGCCGCGCCTCTGTGCAGTCCGACCCAGATCGCCAAGGACGCGCTCCCGTACTTCGGCGTCTCGCCAATCGAGCAGGGGGCCGCGCGGGCAGTAGGCCAAAGTCAGACCCGGTCCCTCGGATCGGAAGAGCACCTGCGCGCCTGCGACGGGATGGTCCTCCGGGTCTGACCACAGCAGACGCAGCGGCTGCCAGCCGTACGCTTCTTTGAACGCCCCCCACTGCCACGATTGCAGCAGATGGGGATTGTCCAGCTTCAGTACGGCTCGCGACCACTGAGCGGGATCCGTGATCTCCTGCAGGCTGTACTTCATCCGGCACCCCGCCCGATCAGGCGCAGGCCGAGCTTGTACATGGCGTAATGGAGCGGCTTGTAGGCGCGGTCCCAGGCGCCCATGCTCCGCACGACCTCACCGCCGAAGCCGCGCTTAAAGCGGTACACGCCCCACAGGCCATCGGACCGGCCCTGAAAACCGGCTTCAAGTTCATCCTCGCTGTAATCCGGGATCCCCCACATGTCGTACGCCTTGCAGCCGTGCCCTCTCGCCCAGCGCATCGCCTCCCATTGCAGCAGGTAGGTCGGCATCTTCTCGCGATGCGCGTCGCGCGAGGCGCCGTAGAAATACCAGGCCCGCCTCCCGCGTGCAAAAACCATCAGCGCCGCCAGCGGCTCGCCCTGGTACTCCGCCAGAAAGAGCTCGCAGGCGTCCGGATGGAAGAGATCGTAGGCTTTCTGGTAGTACGCCTGGCTGTGGGCGCCGAATTCATCCCGGGCGGCGGTTACAGCCATCATCCGTGCGAAGCCGGCGATGTCATTCCAGGGGCGGACCGTAACATCTTTCCTGGCTGCAAGACGGATATTGTAGCGTGTCTTCTGCTTCATGCGGGCCAGGATGCTGTCCTCGTCCGGCTGCAGGTCGACAACGATCGTACGCGCAGGCTGGATTGGCTGCGGGCTGACCTCGAAACCAAGCGACTTCAGGGTGCGGGCGCTGTCCTCATCCCAGCGGGCGTCCGGCTCGAGCTTGAGGCAGAATACGGACTGCGCGCGGCAGAATCGATCGAGCTCCGGCAGCAGGCCGCTCACGCCTCCGCCGACCGGACCACGCGGGATGTAGGCCAGCTTGAAACCGGGAGCGAGCTGGCGCACCAGCAGCATGGCGCCCGTTTCGCCGGCCTAATCTCAAAATGTGCCAGATGGAATAATTTCCCAAAATTCGCACAAGAAC
>JARRJK010000102.1:0-11513 GCA_037379555.1 Anaerolineales bacterium
CCAGGATGAGGGCAAAGTCGCGCTCGTCGGAACGGGCGCGGATCTGCGGCTCCCATAAAGTGTGCAGCACGCTTCGTGGGCGGATCTGCTGGCCATCGACGTCGATTGGGTCATTTGAAAGCAGCCCCAGCTGCTGGATGACTTTCAGCGCAGCGAAGTGACCCGGGTAGCGCATGGTTTTATTCTGCAGCGTGCGCAGGTGGCCGGCGAACGTGCGGGCGGCGCTCGTAATGCCCCCGGCGGTTGTGAAAGCCTCCAGCGTGCCAATCGGTGCTGGAAACTCGATCAGCTCGAGTTCCTCAAGGGCGGGGACGAGGGTTGCCTTTCCGTCACGGATGAAGACGCAATCGCCGTAATACTCGTTCGTCAGGCCTTCAATACTGAAGCCCAGTCTGTAGTTCCAGGGTGGGGTCGGCTTCTGCGGCAGGCCGCAATCCCAGATGAAAACATCCTGAGGCTCGTCGAGCGCCTCCATCGCGTACAGGGCGAGCGTGGTGATCATGCCGGGCCCCAGGCCGCAGTCAGGGACGATGGAGACCCCGGTTTGCTCGGCTTGCGGTGAGAGCTTCAGCTGAGCGAAGACAACATCGCTGTTTCCGCCCAGGTCGGTCATTGACACGCCTGCCGCGATCGCCACCTCTGTCAGCCCAAGGTTCATGTAATAAGGGGTTGCAGCAAGCATCGCCTGGATACGGTGCTGTTCGAGCTCGGCTTGCACCCCCGCCGTGTCGCGCGCGTCGAGGGCTGTGGGGGTGGCCACTTCACGCCCGAGCAGCGTATTCACGCGCTCGACGGCTGCCTGCGCGGCGTCGGGATTGGCATCGGCCATGAGGATCAGTTCTGCCTCGGCGTTCAAGCCGAGGTCATACGCAGCTGCCGTGCCCTGACGACCGGTTCCGATGATGGCGTAGCGATAGCCCATGGCAACCTCTTTGAATGGGATGGTCTGGTTGGGAGGATCACTTCCTGATCTTGCGCAGGCAGTTATACCTCACAGCGGGAATGGTGAACAGTGAGCCGCAGGCAGATGTGGATTTCAGGCTGGTGACGTCCGACTCGTGCGATTCCATTGAAGCGGATCGAGGATCCGGATTTCAACCGCCTTGTTTTGTGTCTGGAGGGTTCCACGTTCCAGGGCGTTGGTCCTTACGAGCGCCAATCCAATCCAGCCCAGCTCGGGAGAATTGGCGACCGACGTCAGGCGTCCAGCCTTCCTGCCCTCGCTGAGCAGTGAGCTGCCGTGCGGGAGCGGATGCGATAGCTGAACCAGCACCAGCCGCCGGGCAATCTGGCCCCGGCCTTCCATGCGCACCAGGATCTCCTGCCCAATGTAGCAGCCTTTGCTGAAGCTCACATCGTCCCAGAGACCGACTTCGAGCGGGATCGTCTCGTCTGTAATCTCATACCCCATGCGGGGCAGGCCGGATTCAATGCGCAGGATCTCGTAAGCTTCACGCGCCTCGGGCAGATTCGCTGCATCCCTCAGTGCTGCTGACCTGGAGCGCGCGTCATCGGAGAGCAGCAGCTGCAAGCCGCCTGGTGCAGGTCGAGCGACGTGCCAGACGAGGCCGTTCTCCGAGGCAGCAAACTCGCCGCCGGCAACCGGCACATGGGATATGCCGAGCTCGCCCAACCGGATGCCGGCAGCCGGTCCATAGATGCCCCACAAAGAAAGATCGAGCTCTGGCATGCTCACCTGCACGTCATCCTGGAAGAAGATGTAGCCGCTGAGCCAGGCCAGGATGTTCTCGGCTCTGCCTGGCGAGGTGAGAAGTAGGACATCTGATTCCTGCGAGAAGACCATGACGACATCCACAATGCGAGCGAGGGCGTTGGTCAGGATCGTGCGCTTCCAATGGCCTGGCGGGAGATCACGCAGGTCGTTGGTAGACATGCGGTTGAGCAAGTCGAGGCGATCCTCGCCTGTCAGCATGACGACCCCTGGTGCTTCGTGAGCGACGATGAGATACTGGTCATGTGCTGCGCGGTACAGGTTCTCAACGCGCTTGTTGATCTCGGTTTGCATCAGCGACAGGCCTCCCCGTCAAAAAGGACCTAAGCAATCCAAATTATACACAAGCAGGAATTGCGAATCGGTGAAGGCTTCCCGCGATCCGCCTCATGTATAATCACGCCGCGAACTGGTACGCTTCGTGCATCGAAACGCATGCTGCTTTTCGCGGCAGGAACCGATGGCAAAAGACAGAAGACCAGCCGAGGATCTATCGATCGCAGAACTGGAGGCGATCCTGGCGCGCAAAAGGCTCGAAGCACGCCAGGCCCGCATTCAGCGATTCCGCCGCACCGGGCGAGTACTTTCAGTGCCTGATGCGCCGAATGGTTCGGTCGATCTGGATGAAGGTGGCGATCTACGTCATGCGGCCGAAGAAAGCATCGAAAAGCCGCAATCCACCCTGAACCGCGTGCTCAATCGCTCGCTGCTTATCGTGGAGGTCGCTGCGGTCCTCGGTTTTCTCTACATCCTGCTGAGCGGCGCCGGGGCGCTGCAGAAGCTGAATGCCGAAGTCGCACAGGCGTTGTCGGGCCAAGCATCGCCCACACCGCTGATCACCGCGGTCGTGCTTCCCTCCGGTCACACCCCACCTAATTCGCCTCAAGGAGCGCGTTTCAACGAGGCTGAGATCCCCGAGAACCTGCGGCCTTTCGTTCAAACCTACAGCAATATCCCGCTTCCTACACCCGGTCCGGAGCAGGCTCGCAGCATTCTCATCCCGGCCATCCTGAACGGCGAAGTCCCCGTGGTGCAGGGCGACGGATGGGAGCAGCTTAAGAAGGGTGTCGGCCAGCACATGGGTAGCGCCGACCCGGGAAAGAACGGCAACCTGGTGCTCTCAGCGCACAATGACATTTACGGCGAATGGTTCCGCGACCTTGATCAGCTCTCTCCGGGCGATGAAATCGTCATCAAGACTGCGACCCAAGTCTTCACCTATCGAGTCACACGCACACGCATCGTCTCCCCGACCGATGTTAGCGTCCTCGAACCCACAAGCAAGGCCACGATCACACTGGTCTCCTGCTACCCCTACCTGGTTGACAACCAGCGTATCGTCGTCTTCGGCGAACTGGCGGATCGTTAGGAGATTGTAAAGTCCAGCGCACCCGTAACTAGCCTATAGTTGGTGCAGGCTAACCGGTGTGGACTCCGGGTAGCCCTGCACTTGTTCTGGGAGGGTGGGTTCATCTGTGAGCGGCGTGAATAGACCGGTCAAAATCAGGTTCAGTATTCGCTGGAAGATCATCCTGCCGTTTGTGCTGCTGGCCGGATTGCTGGGTCTGGGCGCGGTGGTCCTGATCAACCGCCAGCTGGCCCAGGCCGAGCAGGTTCGCTACCTGCGGCAGCTGCGCGACAGCGGACAGCAGGCTGTCGATGAGGTTGTCCGGCTGGAGGCGCGCCTGTTGGAAATCGAACGGGTGCTGGCGAATACCGAGGGGGTGCCGGAAGCCGTTGCGCTGAATGACGCCGAACTGCTCCGCTCGCTTGTTCTCCAGAGCGTCGTCAACAGTGATACCGATCTGGCCGTTTTTCTCGACCGCGAGGGAACCAGTTTGCTGGCAGTCCGGAGAAGCCGACCGGATGCAGCGGCTGACTACCTCACGCTGCGGGGGGAGGATTACTACACGAGCTGGGCTTCCGTCCGCCAGGTACTTCATTTGGAAGGCGTGGAGGGAAGCTCAATCCCTGAGAAGCAGGCCGGGTTGGAACAAATCGAGCTCAGTGGAGACGATGTGTGGGCGTTCTTCGTCGCTGGGCCGTTAGTGGACGAGGAAGGGACCGTATTCGGTGCCGTTCTGACCGGGCGCTATCTCTCCAAGGTGGTTGATGCGCTTGCCGACACCGCTGGAGCACACGTCTCGATCTACACGGGTCAGATGGGCGACCTGTTGGCGACGGATTTCTCTGATCTGGTGCCCGCCGAGGCTGCGGATCTCGCACTGGAAGCGGACGCTTCGCTTGAGACGGAAAGCAACGCTTCCACTGAAGAACCCTACCGCACGATCCAGGTTGCCGGACAGAGTTATGGTGAGGTGTTGATGCCTTTCAGCGCCCGGGATGGCACGCTTGAGATGGGGGTCCTGGGCGTTTCGCTTTTGGGGGGCGAGGGGGTTGATTCGGCTTATCAGGAGTATCAGGGGCAAACGCGGCGGGTCATCTTGTATGCCGGGATCAGCCTAGCACTCGTACTCGTTGTCGGGCTGCTGGTCTCGACTTGGATCACGCGTCCGATCGCACAGCTTACGACCGCCAGCCAGGCGGCAGTGAACGGCAATTTCGATACGCGTGTGCCCGAAGGCGGTTCGGACGAAATTGGAGCGCTGGCAAATACCTTCAACCGGTTCCTTGACGGGATTCGGGAGGGCGATCGCTACCGCGACATGATCAGCCAGACGCTTCCCGACCAGGCGCGTGACGAACTGCGGAAATCGCTCTCGAACGGCGACCGTCCGCTTGCTGGACGCGAGGCGCGGGTTGCGCTGCTTTACGTGTCCATCAACGGACTTGCAGGAGAATCCGGACGGACGGATCCCCGACAGACTTTGCACGATATGAATCAGGTCTATCCAGCCGTTGTGAAGATCATCAACCGCCATGGCGGCATGCTCGACAACATCAGCGGCCTGGGTTTGAACGCCTCTTTTGGTTTGCTGCCGCACAATCTACCGATCGCCGTCAGTTCGCTCCAGGCGGTGCATGCGGGGATGGAACTGCTGGAGTACATCCAGGAACTGAACGAGGCGCGCGCGGGATCGGGTTCCCCGCCGCTTGATATCGCGGTGGGAATCTCGAGCGGTGCGGTGATCGCTGGCGGCGTGGAAGCCCTCGACAGGGTGCATCTCGCCATCCTTGGCGATGCTGCAGAACAGGCCGCAACCATCGCCCAGGCTGCCGGGTCTGCACCTGGAAGTTCGATCCTGATCTCGGGTGAGACCTATGAAGATCTCGGCTCGGCTCGCAGTTATCTCACCTTCGGAAGACGAGGTGAGCTTCAGCTGCCGGGAGCAACTAGAGGATTCGAGGTTATCGAAGTCCTCAGCCGGTCGACGCGCTTGGTGGATACGTCCGACGTCCACGCCGGAATTGATAGCGACAGTGGCCAGGATGTCTAGGAATGAAGTTGGGCTTGATGCCCGCTTGAGTTTGACCTACGCTGGAGCAAGGAAAGCCGGATGGCTTACCGAGATACAGGCGAGATGACATGAAAAAGCGCCGTTGGATGATCAGGGCCGGATGGATCCTCGGGATCTTGATTCTGATCTGGGCTGCTGCAGCGGTTGTGCTGAACACCGCCTCCGCGGAGGGACTGCCGTTCTCGCTCCGCCTGCGATCCCGCCTTTCAGCCGATTACAGCGTGGATAAATCCGGCCCGCTCAAAGCGCTCAACTTCTCGATCATCGGTGACCTGCTGCGCGATCTGGGGCTGACGGACGATGAAGCGGAGGCCGGCGAGGTTTCGGTCCGGCTGGCGCTGAACGATCCCGTACCGACCGCCACCGCGCGCAATTTCGCGGGCGATCCGCCGTTCACCGCGACGCCGACAAGAACGTCCATCCCGACGGAAACACCCGAGCCTTCGGCAACTGCCACACGCACACCGTTGCCAACCAAGCCTCCAACGGTGACACAGACACCTTCACCTGTGAAAACAGCGACGGCAGTACCTCTGACTGATCATCAATATCCGTTTGTTAAAGATCCGGGCACCATTTCTCCATCGATTGGTCCAGTATCATGCTCTGTAAATGTCAGCGTGTCGGACGTCGTGATCCAGGATCCCGGTCCATCGAGCGGGATCGCGTGGGCAAAACTGAAGTACAAGGTTTACAACGAGGATTTCAGTTCGCATTTCAATAGCTATGTCTATTCGTCACCTCTACAGCTCTGCTGGACGAACAATCTGCCGGGCGGAGTTGTGGAAGCCTGCTACAGTGGCCCCACTCCCGCGTTTCAGGTCCAGATATTCCCTGGATTTGCAGGACCTTCGGATTACACAGGTACACATTTCAATGTCAAAGTGTGGGTTCTTACTCAAGATAACGTCGGCAAGCAGGCTTCGTATGAATACGGTAGTTACGTCATGCCGGCTTCCTGTGATGACCCGGCAGCGACAGATACGCCTACGCCAACAACCAGCCCTACGGTTACCCCAACGGCGACAAGCACCATCACTCCCACGCCAACCAGTTCACCTACTCCATGAGAGAAAGAACGTGAAGCAGAAACGGGAAAGCGACCTGCATGGGTCGCTTTCCTTGTAATCTTTGATTGACCTTCGATGTGAAGACTAGCTGAACTGCTTCTTTCCAAGCAAGCCGAAAGCTATCAATCCGAAACCAAGGGGCAGGCCGATCCCGGGGCAGGTCAGATTAATCCCCTGGTCCTCTTCCTCCATCGTTTCGGGCGATCCGCCCTGCGGCAGAGATATGGGATCCTGTGGCCCTTCCGTGTCCTCTGGGAGAGAAGGGGGAAGCTCGATCCGGTCGCCCTGTTCGCCTTCCGGCACGACCTCGTACGCCTGGCTATCGATGACGATGATCACGCGCTCACCGAGCGCCAGCGCCGCGCCCAATTCCGGCCGGGCGGAAGCTAGCTCGAAGTAATCATCGGAGAGGAACGGGACCTTGCGGACGGACAGGTTCTGCGGGTCGTACTGCGTGTCAATCCACACCCCATCGGCGAAGCGGTAGGTGTGCGTCCCGGCGATCTTCACGATGTCTTCGGCTTTGGCGTCGATCGCAGCGGGCATCTCAGCCCCTCGGAACTCGGCCTCGGCTGCGGCCTGCCCAACAGCCTTTTCGCCGCTCACAATGGTCGGCATCGCCAGCATCTCGTCCAGTGCCTGGGCGGCGATCCCCTCCCGGGCGTCGGCGCCGAAGGCCATCGGTTCGGTCACCAGAAAGGAGGTGTAGGGCGTGACGATTCCATAGCGGATGCTGAGGCGCACGATCTGATCGACGGTCTCCTCATCCGGCCCCTGCAGCCGCACCTGGTTCAGCAGAGCGCCGATCTTGCGCGTCGCCCACAGCCGCGGCAGGAAATCTTCTCCGCCGGTGGAGCGGAAGCGCTGCTCCGGATAGCGGAAGGTCTGCTCCCGGCCGTCGACCTCACCCCTCAGTACGACCGTTTCCACGCCGGATGAGCGATAGCGGCCGACCAGGATCAACTGTCCTCCCGCAAATAGATCCGGGAGGGGATCGGGATACACGTCGAAGACGACGGTATCAGCGAAGTCGAGATGTATGTCGGTAAGGACCGGCAAACTGACCTTCTCAAAGAATCCGCTTACGACTTCGTCAATTGCCTGACCGGGCGTGACGTAGGATGTCGTTCCGCGGTTTTCAAGTGCCAGCGAATCGAGCAGGAAGGTATCTACGTCGTATCCCACGCCAAAGGGAAACAGCCTTACGTTGTCACGCATCGACTGGCGCGCATTCTGAAGAATTGCATCCGAGTTCGTCACACCTTCCGTCGGCAAGCCGTCGGTGAGGAAGATCAGGATCGTCGGGCGAGTTCGGCTGGCGATGTTCAAAGCTTCCAGCAGCGCGCGATTGATGTCGGTCGAGCCGACGGCCGTCAGCGCATCCACCCATCCCAGCGCGTCCTCGATGCGATCAGAACCCTGCAGTTCGGCCGCGTAGACGCTGGTGCTGGTGCTGAAAGAGATGATGTTAAAGCGGTCATCCGGGTTGAGATGTTCGAGTACGTAACGCAACGCACTCTGCGCCTGGCGGAACTTCTCGCCATCCATGCTGCCGGAACGATCGAGCACGAAGATGACGTCCTTCGCCGCGATCTCATCCCGCGCATGTTCGATGCTCGGTGCTGCCATGAGCAGGAAGAAACCGTCGGGATCGTCGCCCTCCGGGTCACGGTATGTGAGCAAGTTGAGGCCGATCTCCTCCGCCGAGACGGAGTAGTAGAGGTCGAAGTCGGTGTCCGGGGTGACGAAGGCGTCCTCGTAACCGATCTGGGCGACCCGTTCGCCGCTGCGGCTGATGTCGACCGGATGCGAGGGCGAATACACGGCCTTGATCGGGACCGGGGAATCGATCCGGACCGTGACGGCCACGTCCTCCAGCGGTTCGGTCGAGAATTTCTCGGTGTTCAGTGGATAGCGGTAATGAAATAAGCCATTGTCCGACTGGAGCACTTGGCTGTATTCAAGCTCGATCCGGCGCTCGCCCCCAGCGGGAATCGGGAAGATCGAAGCCTGGACTGCGCCGCGATCGATATATTCGAGCAACGCAGGATCTCGCATCGTGCGGACGATCTCCTCGTACGTGCGGCGCGCCTCCTCCCGGCTCAGCACTTTGCCCTGCACAGGTTCGCCATCGATCCACAGCGTGAAGTCGTTCACCGTGGCATCCTGCGGAATGGGAAAGATGTAGGTCCCTTCCACCGTCCAGTCATTGTCGTTGCGGAAGACCTGGTCGACATGGGTCACGGCCACCTGGTCGCGGATCTCAATCCGAAATCACAGATTGGCGGATCGGGGATGATGATCCCGTCTGCATAAGCCGGGCTGACGGTGCCCAGGCTGAAGGCTGCAAACAGGAGCAAGCTCAGGATCGTGCGATAGCGGGTCATGACGGCCTCCTTCGCGCGTGCGGGGTCTATGTAGAAAGACGTCCTTCAGAGCGAACTGGTTCCCGGTCCCGTCCCTGCCGCGTCGGTGACAATCTGGCCCCATGGTATAATCGCGTACATCTCCCACTTGACGCCGTGGGAGTTTCTTGTGTGTTGAGCCATGGAAGAGAAACTCAAGGGTATTGAAGAGCGATTCGAGGAAATCAACCGCGAGCTGACCGAGGTCGGTGAGAATTATCAGCGCGCGGCTGAACTGGGACGAGAACGGGCGGAGCTCGAACCGATCGTGGAGAGCTACCGCAGGTACCGCGAGCTTGGTGAGGAGCGGGAACAGGCCCAGGCATTACTTGATTCCGAGGATGAGGGCATGCGCTCGCTGGCCGCAGACGAACTCAGCCGGCTGGAAGAGGAAATGCAATCGCTCGATGATGAGTTGAAGAGCATGCTGTTGCCGACCGATCCGCGCGACCGGCGGAATGTGATCATGGAGATACGCGCCGGCACCGGAGGGGACGAAGCAACCTTGTTCGCCGCCGACCTGTTCCGGATGTACAACCGCTACGCGGAAAACCAGGGCTGGGAGACCGAGGTCCTGTCCCAGAACGAGACCGGAGTGGGCGGTTATAAAGAGATCGCCTTCCTGGTCAAGGGCCGTGGGGCCTATTCGCGCTTGAAATTCGAATCGGGCGTGCACCGCGTGCAGCGAGTGCCGCAGACCGAATCCCAGGGCCGCATCCACACCTCGACAGCGACGGTCGCGGTTCTGGCCGAGGCGGATGAGGTCGAGATCCAGATCCCCGATCGCGACATCAAGATGGATGTTTACCGTTCGGCAGGCGCGGGCGGTCAGAATGTGCAGAAGAATGCCACGGCTGTCAGGCTCACGCATCTTCCGACCGGCATCGTGGTTCAATGCCAGGATGAGCGTTCGCAATTGCAGAACCGCATGCGTGCGATGAGCATTCTACGCGCCCGTCTCTATAACATCGCCGTGCAGGAGCAGCAGGAGAAGGAGGATGCCTCCCGGCGGGCGCAGGTCGGCACCGGCGAGCGCTCCGAAAAGATCCGCACCTACAACTTCCCTCAATCGCGCGTCACAGACCACCGCATCGGCATGACCTCGCACAACCTGCCGGCTATCCTGGACGGCGATCTCGATCCGTTCATCGATGAACTCGCTACACGAGAGGAAGCCGAACGCCTGCAAGCCGTGGGCGGGTAGAGAACGTGGAAGCCGTGAACGTCGAGCAAGCTCTGTCGCTGGCGCGCAAGCCCAACGGTGACCATCCCTCCTCATCCACGCTTGAAGCCCAGGTGCTGCTGGCTCGGATCCTGAACCGGCCCAGGGCGGTGATCCTCGCGCATCCAGAAATGGAGCTTTCCCCGGATCAAGAGCAGCGCTACCGGCACGAGCTGGCAGACATTCGGGCTGGAGTGCCGTTGCCCTACGTCACTGGCTGGCAGGAATTCTACGGCCGCAGGTTTGAAGTCTCGCGCGACACGCTCATCCCTCGCCCCGAGACGGAAGGATTGATCGAGCAAGCCTTGATGAAACTAAGGAGAGTCGAGACCCCGCGCGTTGCGGATGTCGGCACGGGCTCTGGATGCATCGCGGTCACGCTCGCCTGCGAGGGTAAGCCGGCCATGATCCTTGCCAGTGACTGTTCTTATGCCGCGCTGCGCGTCGCTAGCCGCAACGCCCGGATGCACGGTGTCCTGGAACAGGTGACGCTCTTGCAGGCGGATTTACTGACGCCGATCCATGGCAGATTCGATCTCATCTGTGCCAATTTACCGTATATTCCCCGTGAACGGCTGACGGATCTCGCAGTCGCCCGGCATGAACCGACCCTGGCGCTCGATGGGGGTCGGGAGGGACTGGAAACCACAGTCCGCTTCATTCGCCAGCTCCCTGGATTGCTTGTGGAGAATGGCACCGCACTGCTTGAGATCGACCATGGCCAGGGTCAAGCGCTGCAATCCATCGCAGCCGAAGCGCTACCGGGATGGGGGGCGGGTGTTAAATGTGACCCAGCGGGTCTTGAGCGCCTGCTGATCATCGAGAGATCCGGTGGGTGAGACGTTGGGGCAGCAGGTCAGCAGCGAGGATTCAGGCTGGCTTGCCCGGGCGCGGACCGTGCTCAACGCCAGCGGGCTGGTCATTTTCCCCACCGATACGGTCTACGGGATCGGCTGCCGGGCGGATTCTCCAGGCGCGATCGAACGGCTCTACAAGGTGAAGGGGCGTCCGGAGCAGAAGGCGATCCCGGTCCTTATCGGGGACATCGCCCATCTCGAACGGGTGTGCAAGCCAATACCCGAAGGCGTCCGTCGCCTGGTGGAAAGGTTCTGGCCGGGTGCGCTGACGATTGTGCTGCCGCGCAGTCCGGATTTACCGGATGCGCTTGGCCCGCTCGCCACCGTGGGCGTGCGCATGCCGGACCATCCTGTGGCGCTTGCGCTGCTTCAGGAGATCGGTCCGATGGCTGTAACTTCCGCTAATCGCTCGGGTGCGAGTGAGACCCGTAAGGCACAGGAAGCCTGGCTGGCACTGGGTCAGGAGGTCGAGCTGACGGTCGACGGAGGCGAGACCCCCGGGGGTATCCCTTCAACAGTTGTCGACCTGACCCAACCGGATTCTCCAATCCTGCGCGCAGGGCCCATATCAGCCGAAGCCATTCACGCCCTGTTGTAGGGAAGAGATCCAAATCTTAACCATTCGCTAAACAAAATCTCATCTGCTTCTCATCCATAAATGCATAATAGTAAGTGCATTCTCCTCCAAAAAGCCCGCGCCCGGGAGCGGCGAACTCCCCAAGGCGCGGATTTGGTTTAACGCCCGCCGGAACTTGACAATCCCGGCTGTGGTCTCTTGAGCAGAGGCTGCGCGGTTGCCTAAGGGATG
>JARRJK010000103.1:0-8420 GCA_037379555.1 Anaerolineales bacterium
CCGGCGGCGCGAAGTCCGGGTGGCGCGGGTCGAGGGACGAAGTTCATGGTCCTTCGTCCCGTTTATCAGCGCAAATGGCCCAGGAAGTCCAGCAGCAGGTCCCGGAACTCCTCGCCCTGAGACGTGGCAAAGATCTCGGTGCCGTGCACCGAGCCGGGGAAGATCTGGAGGGCTTTCGGCTCCGGTGCAACCGCGTACATTTGCTTGATCGTGGCCGGTACGCCGTTGCCGTCATTTTCGGTGGTCACGAAGAGCTTGGGAAGCGTGAGCTGTCCCAGGTCCTCAGAGCTCACGACCAGCGCGCCGCCTGTCGGCCCGCTGCCGGTCGTCCACAGGCTCGAGATGACCACCAACCCGGCCAGCTCCGTGTTCGCAGCCGCCCTGATGCAGGCGGTGCCTCCCATGCTGGCCCCGATGCAGACGATGCGCCGGTAGCCCTGCTCACGCAGGAACTCGATCGCCCCCAGCGCGTCGAGGGCCAGCTGCGATCGATCGGCGCGAAAGTTGAACGTGAGCACCCCGAACCCCTGCGAAGCGGCGTACCAGGCGAACGAAGCCCAGCTGCTCTGATCGGCACCGTGCGCGCCCATGTGCGCCAGCACCACGCCAATGTCCTGTTCCCCCTCGCCGACGAACAACATGCCGGACAGGTCTGCGCCATCCCCGGCGTTAAAGCTGACCCTGATGCCCTGGACCTGCAGCTGCGTGGGCGAGGGCGCCGGGGTGCTCGTGGGCAGGGCAGTAGCCGTGGGGACGGCGGTGGGTGTGGGCGTGGGAATAGCCGGCGCTGCACTGCACCCGCACAGGAGCAGCGTCAGGACCGCCGCCGGCAGGAACCGTTCTGCAAATTTCCCTGGCTTAAGGCTCATCGCGTTCATCCTATCTCGAAGGTCGCTGCGCTGCGAGGTTGCGGCACCCTTGCGACCGGCGCCAGCGCCCGGTTCCCGGTAAAGCCATCGCCGGCCCCGGCTCTGATCAGGGGAGACGGGACGCCAGGCGTCATCGAGGCGCTCCCTGGTCCTCATGAGTTCACCGGGTGCAATTCAAAGACCGGCCTTCAGCATCCAGACAAGGACACGATTGACGATTCGCCGGTCGAGACTGTAGCGAAACCCACTTGCCATGGGCCTCCCTCAACTCGAATGTGGTGCTCCGGAACGATGCGCATCGCCCATCTTGCGATGAGCGCTGCCAGGCGCACCCTTGCGTGCAGCCGCATCTCGAAGATCCCGCTCGCTCCCTGCAGGACCACGAGTCATGGCCTGCCTAGCCTGTCCGCTGCATGATGAAGTCGTGTTGAACATCGTCTCCAAGCAGGAACTGCTTGATGCCAACCTTCTTGAAATCCCACTTTTCATAGAACTGGATCGCTCGCTCGTTCTGCTCCCATACACCGAGCCAGATGTTGGTATGCCCCAACTTTTCTACCTCCTCCAGGCAGGCACGCATGAAATCCGATCCGTATCCCAGTCCAATCACCTCTACAACGACATAAAAACGGACAAGCTCGAGCGGGTTGGAGCCCGAGACCGGTGCCGGCGGGGTGCCTTCCTTAAACATGGCATATCCGATCAAATTCCCGGCCTCAAATCCCATCAGGAAGGCAGAAGAAGGGTCGGCCAGTTGGGATTGGATCGTCTCGAGGCTGAAATTGGAGGCAAGGTATTCTTCCATATTCGCGACGGTGTTATCCGGACCAAATGCGGCCTTGAAGGTGGCCGCCCCGATCCGGGCGATCGTGTCTGCGTCGGACATGCCCGCTCTTCGAATGATGAGCTCCCGCTTCATGATGCGCCTGACCTGACCTCCCCTGGTTGCAACGCCCGCCTCAACCAAGGCCTGGCGGGATCACGATCGCCCGCTACTTCCCCCCCAGGCGCGGGTCGAACGCGTACGGGTACGGCCCCTCGATCGCCAGTGCCCCGAAATCCGGGTGGCGCGGGTTGAGCAGGTAGACCCGCTCGGCCGGCACGACCGCGCTCGGAACGCTCAGCACGGCCGAACGGCCCTCCACCGCCCAGGCGTCGCCCAGCCGCTGGGTCGAACGCGGTGGCGGATTGGCGCGCCAATCGCGCGGCAGGGCCGCGTCGGCCAGCGTCTCGACCAGCTTTTCATCGAATTCGACCCGGAAGAGCACGAAGCGCGGCAGGAGGCCGGCGTCCTCCAGCCCGACCAGCACCTCCAGCACGGCCAGCGACTGGTGCTGGGCGGCGTACACGACCGGCACGCCCGGGCTGTTCCAGCGCCCGCCGTACAGCCGGGCGCCCTCGCCCGAAAACGCGCTCTCGGCGTATCTGGCCTTGACGATGCGCCAGGCCCTGAGCGTCACGCGAACACGCCGTGCTCGAGCCGCCCGACCAGCGCCAGCGCCGCCTCGCCGCCGATCTCGGTGGCGGCCATCGCCAGCGGCGAGACCCCGCCCAGCGACCGGCTGTCACGCTTCATCCAGGCCACGGCCGGCTCATGCTCGCCCTCGAACAGCGCCAGCGCGGCGTAGGCCACGCGCGCCAGACGCAGCACCCGCTCCGATTCCTCGGCCGAAAGCGCCCCGGCCTTCTTGCGCCGGGCGAGCGTGCGCGGCGATACGCGCAACGCCCTCGCCAGTTCACTTGCCGGCAGCGCGAGCAGCGCCGCCAGCTTCTCGAAGGTCGCATACGGCAGGCCGGCCTCGACCCGCTCGATCAGCGCCGGCAGCGTGTCCGCCCCCAGCCCGAGGAAGGCCGCGCCCTGCAGCGGACCCGGCTGCGCGCCGGGCGCGGTCGGGCTCAGCTCGCCGAGCAGGTCGGCCGAGACCGCCCGCCAGGCCTCGCTCCCGGAGGGCGTCTCCGAGACGGCGAAGTAGCGCACGCGCCCCTGGTCCGAGAGCTTCGGCTCCAGCCGCCACTCGCGGCTCGAGAAGCGGCGCTTCGTCTTCGCATCGTAGAACACCAGCGCATCCTGCATGAGGTATACCTTTTCTATTAACTGATGCCTTTTGTCTCATTGTAAGATGCCAGTTGGCATGCAGTCAAGCAGTTAAAGCGGAGGGATCACCGATGAAAGATCCAGGGGCTGGGCCACCCCGCCTCGACTTTGATCCTTGCAAAGCAAAAGCACGTTACAGATCGCGCCTGCTGCAATCGACGCACTGGTTTGCAGATTTACCTCACCAGTTCGGCGATCTTTCCATCAATCGGATGAGCGCTGTCCGATCCCTGGGCGCGAATCCAATCGATCATCGGCTGGCGGTAGAGGATTCCGGTGTCATATCCGTTCGGGTCGAGGCCGAGGAACGGATAGTTCTCCGTGTACATGAAGTTGTTGATCAGAACGGTGTAGGCTCGATCGGGGTCAAGGGGCACTCCCGTACGCCCGAACAACCACGCGTTGCCGCTCTGAACCAGCCCCCCGGCGGCCAGGTCGTAGCCGAGGTCGAACATAACACTCCGCAGTTCACGGCCTGTCAGCTCGATCTGCACGATGGTGTCGTCGAACGGTAGAATGCTGATCACGTCGCTGACCGTGATCTCTCCGCCCCGCAGCCCATCCCGTATCCCGCCCAGGTTCGTCAGGGCGATTTCGGCATTGGGGAGTTCGGCCAGCCAGGTTTCCACGATCATCCTGCGCAGGGTGGCGCTCGAGGAGTCCATGCCGCTCGACAGGTAGCCGATCGGCGTGTCCAGGTCCGCCTGCGAGCGATCATGCCACACCTGGACGACGTCCTCCACCGGGGCGTACGCCGCACCACCGATATTCGGCGCCGTGCCGTAGGATTCCAGCTCGAATGTCCCGCCCGCCGAATCGGCAGAAAACGTGGCGTAGCCATAGGTCTCCAGGTCGTGGCCGGCTTCGAGGATGAGAATGCCGTCATTCACCGAGGCCTGGATCTCCTCGCAGTGGCCGCCGCCGAGCATGCGGATCCCCGACTCGCGCAGGTCGTGCGCCAGCGGAACGAGTTCATCCACGCAGACGTGCGCCGCGACCAGAACCAGGTCAGGTTCCTGCGCCTCGATCTCGGGCAGGACCTTCTCGACCGCGTCCTTGTAGTCCTCGAATTGAAAGCCACCGGTGTACTTGGGAAAGGTAATGCCGGGCGTCAGGGTGGTGATCAGGCCGATGACCGCAACCCGGACGCCGTCCACTTCAAAGATCGTGTAGGGTTGTATGCCCAAATCGGTGGGGCGGGATCCGTCCGCCCGGTAGACCAGGTTCGCCGCCAGGAGCGGGAACTGCATCTCCCCGGCGCGCTCCGCCAGCCCATCCAGACCGAAGTCGAACTCATGGTTGCCCAGGGCGGCCGCGTTGTAGTGCATGGCGTTCATGACCTCGACCATGCTCTGCCCTTCATACCAGGTCGAAATCGCCGCCCCGGTCCACATGTCGCCGCCGCTCAAGATGACGAACGGTCCATCCGGAGTGTAACCGAACCGCTGCTGCCAGACGCCGACCAGGTTTGCCGCTCCCTGGCCGGGTTCCGCGCCTTCCATCCAGCCCTGTTCGTCGTTCGTGTAGAGCACCGTGATCTTTGTGGCGGCATTGCCGCTTGACGTTTGACCCGGGATGATTTCGGGAGTGAGCGAGGTCTCGGTTCCGGCTTCTGAGGCCGAGGGCGAGCCAGCCGGCGCCGGAGTCGTCGCGCAGGAAGGGAGCAGGATGAGGAAAAGAAACGCCAGGAAAAATCGCAGGGGCCTTAGCCGATCAGCCATCGTCAATGCCGACCCCCTTTCCATAGGAGCAATCGCCAGGATCTCTGCCGTGGTGGTCTCGATACCTTACACCCCTTTGGGCCCGCTTGCACGACGGGCAGGGTGTGAGTTCGGATCTGCATGACGGTCAGGTACCGATGGCCTGCATCAATTGACGCGCCTCACGCAGGTTGGCGCCGGCGAGCACGACGAGCGCCACGATGATCAGCAGCCCCTCGCCCCGCTCCAGATGCCAGGCGCGCGGCGATCCCACCTGCTCGGCCTTCAGCGTGAGAAATGCCTGCTGGCGCCAGATCACCAGGTTCCGGGTGGCAGCGGCAACGAGGACGTAGGCACTGATCTCGAAAATCCCGCTCCGTCCCAAAGCGGTGTCCAGTGATGGCGCAAAACGGCCCGGTCCCGGAATGCCGAATGAATTGGTGCCCAGCAGGATCGCATACAGCACGGAGTGGATCATCACGACGATGTAGCCCATCGGCAGGCGGCGCAGCTGGCTGAAATTGGCGACGGTGACCAGGCCGCAGCCGACGATCAGATTGATGCCGTAAATGCGCAGGAAGGTTGTGAACAGGCGCGGCGTTTGAATCGGCAGGCGCGAGGCGAGCAGCTTGCCGCGCAGCACGCCCTCCGGCAGCAGGTAGAAGCTCAGCTCCCAGCTGATCACAAACAGCAGCGCGCAGATGACCCACAGGGAGGCAGCACGCACAAATGGATTGGCGCCGTACAGCCAGCGGGCGGGGATGTCGTCCGATCCGCTATGAAAGTTCTTCATCACGCCTAGCTTACCATGTACAAGTAGGGCGATCTGCCCCTACCTCCAAAATCCTATACCGAGGCGATAGCGGTGCCACACAAATTCTACGGAACTGCACGGCTTGAATACCACCGCGAAAGTCCATCCCACGACACATTCAGGACCCTGGACTTCTACCCAGCATCCAAGGAGAAAATCTAAGTTATTGTGGGTGGGATGATATTCTTCGGCGTACGATACTTCTATCCAGCTTCCAAACGATGACGGAATTCAAGGAAAGCGTCAGACTTACCTTCGATCCGTGACCAATCCTCAATTTCAACAAGATCGATTGGATGGCTTGCTGCAACCATCAGGGCCTGCTCCAGACACTGCAGGTCGCCCCAATGATAGAATAGGACCAGCCGGTCCTTGACGCACTCCGTCGGCGAGATGACGCGCAGCACGCCCGTGTCCAGGGGCAATTCATCGATACCCTGCACCTGCGATTCCCCGATCGCCAGCGGCCCGGCCGGGAATTCCACGAAGTACTCGGTATCCGGATGCTTAAAATGTCTGCCCGTTTCAGTGAATCCCAGTTCATGCATCGCTTTGACAATCGCACTACGTTTGGTGAAATACCGCTTCACCAGGTCAATGTCCATCGAGACGTATTTACCTTGCGAGTACAGTGCTACAGCTGCACCGCCGGAGAGGACAACATCAATCCCTCGCTTCATTAAATGCCCCTGGACATAGGCGGCGAGCTCAGTCTGAGTCATTTCAGCAATTGCTTTCATTCAGGCTTGCCCCTGCGGCGCGGGCGCCGCCGGTCCATTAACAGTCTCGTCTTGGTCTGCTCGGGATAGAACTCCAGCGCTTTCTCGAGCAGGGACTGCAGTGCCGGCAAGAATGGGTAGCGTGGGTTAAAGCGGTACATTACCGTTCGGCCAGCTTCCTTGCTCACGATCACACCGCCCGCTTCGAGTTTCTCCAGTTGATCTTGGACCGGAGATAGATCGGTATCGAAGAAGCGGGCAATCTCGCGAGCATATCCCTCACCCCTTGCTTTGAGGTATACGAGAACCCTTTCACGGTTGGTTGATCCCAGGATTGGTTCGAGCATGTCAACCTCTACTCCATCTCTTCATCTGTATCACAGGTAAAAGACCTATATGTTAGGTCATATGACCTATTATATAGGTCTTTTACACCCAGTCAATCCCTTGTTCCTGGGATCGATAACCTTCGTGATCGCTTGTTCTTAATGCTCGAAAGGGTTTCTGAGTATAGAGTAGTACGCCTTCCAGTACACTGATTCTTCGCGTCATTGGGGTGTCCATCAGGCCTACTCGACTGGAACCCTGTAAACAACCAAAGGGGCGGGATGGCCCGCCCCTGCGAGAAAATGCGGTGGATCAAATAGCGGCTAAATGTGGATCGGCTGGCCCTCGGCGTCGTGCGCGGCCTCCATCAAGGCTTCGCTCAGCGTTGGGTGGGCGTGTACATTGCGGGCGATCTCGGCCGGCGTGAGCTCCATCATCTGCGCGATCGTCAGCTCCGGCAGCAGTTCGGTCACCTCCGGGCCGACCAGATGTGCGCCGAGGATCTCGCCGTACTGCGCGTCGGTCACCAGTTTGACCCAGCCCACGCCCTCGCCCAGGCCGAGCGCCTTGCCGTTGGCCTGGAAGGGGAAGCGGCCGATCTTCAATTCGTAACCCTGCTCTTTCGCCTCGGCCTCGGTGTAGCCGAAGGAGGCAATCTGTGGGCTGGAATAGGTCGCCCGCGGCATCATCTTGTAGTCCAGCACCACGCTCTCGGCGCCGGCGATGTGCTCGGCGGCGATGATGCCCATGGCCGAGGCCACGTGCGCCAGCATCAGCTTGCCGGTCACGTCGCCGATCGCCCACAGGCCGGGCACGTTCGTCGCCATGCGCTCGTCGATCTCGATGAAGCCGCGCTCGCTCAGCTTGACGCCGGTCTGCTCCAACCCGAAGCCGCTGGTGTTGGGCTTGAAGCCGATCGCCACCAAGGCCTGCTCGGCGTCGAGCACCTGCTCCCCGTCCTTGCCGGACACGGTCACCTTGACCTTGGTCTTGAGCGTCTCGATCCCCTCGACCTTCGTCCCGGCCAGGATCTTGATGCCGCGTTTCTTGAAAGCCCGGGCGATCTCCTTCGAGACCTCCTCGTCCTCCAGCGGCGCGACGCGCGGCAACATCTCGACCAGCGTGACCTCGGCGCCGTACGCGTTCCAGATCGTGGCGAACTCGAGCCCGATCGCTCCGGCACCGATGATGACGACCGACTTGGGCAGGCTCTCCTGCAGGATCGCCTCCCAGTAGGTCAGCACGCGCTCGCCGTCCGCTTCCACACCGGGGATCATCGCCGCCGAGGCGCCGGTGGCGATCACGATGTCCTTCGCCTTGAGCTGCTCGGTCGAGCCGTCGTTCAGTTTCACGTCAAGCGTCTTGGCGTCGACGAAAGTCGCCGTGCCCATATGGACGTCGATTTTGTTCTTCTTCATCAGGAAGCCGACGCCCTTCACCAGCCGCTCGGAGGCGGTCCGGCTGCGCTTGACGGCGGCGCCGTAATCGAGCTTCAGGCCGTCGAGCTGGAAGCCGAACTCCTCACCGCGCTCGCGCAGCGTGTGCGCCACGTCGGCGTTCTTCAGCAGCGCCTTGGAGGGGATGCAGCCCACGTTCAGGCAGATCCCGCCCAGGAACTCCTTCTCGACGATGGCCGTCTTCAGGCCCAGCTGCGCGGCGCGGATGGCGCACACGTAGCCGCCCGGCCCCGCCCCAACCACGATGACGTCGTATTCAGCCATGCAACCCTCCGGGGAAATGGTCGAAGCTATTCTAACCCAGACTGCCGCCGGTCAGGCCCAGCCTTCGAGTTTTTGAACGATTGTGCCCAGGAACTGATCGCCGATCGCGCCGTCGAGCATGCGGTGGTCGAATGTCAGCGTCAGGTAGACCATCGGGCGGATGGCGAAGACGTCC
>JARRJK010000104.1:0-11085 GCA_037379555.1 Anaerolineales bacterium
GGGGACTATAGGGGGGTTGAACCACCTTTGACCCTAAAGCGTGCTTCGCTAATGGGGTCTGCAGGAGGCAGCGAAGGGGGGGTATGTTGCTCGTATTCCTGCCCAGGAAGGAATAACGCGGTTCGGAGCGAAATCCACGGCGTAACCATAATCTTTTTCTATCGGTGGCCATAGAAAAGCCCAATACAAGCCCAGACGTTCTGCACTGCCGGCATGGGAGCTGGTCGGTTAATACTTAAGCAGTTCCGTAATTAAGCCAGGGATTGATTAGGACAGGCTCAAATGGAACGAAACGAGAATATGGCGATCCGCTGCGCTAATTTCTATGCAGTGCTGGCCAACCCGCGCAGACTGATGATCCTGTGGGCGTTGGAAGGTGGGGAGATGTGTGTGGGCGATCTGGCCGAATCGATCGGAGCTTCGCTTCCCTGCACATCTCAGCACCTGCGCATGATGCGTGAAAATGGGCTGCTTGAGTCCCGCCGGGATGGCCAAACGATCTACTACGGCATGCCGGAGACACTGGACACAAGTGCTCTGCACCGCAGTTGCGAGGCCTGCGCGGAGGCATTGGGTGAAACAATGTTGAGAGCCGGAAGTCGAATCGAAAGGAGATAGGAGTTACATCATGACCGAAGAACTTTTGAACCTCAACGCGAGCAAGGTTGTCGACGCCCGGGCGATGGCATGCCCAGGTCCTCTGCTGGAGGCGAAGAAGAGCATCGGAGACGTGAAAGTCGGTGAGGTGCTCGAAATCTGGTCCGGCGATAACAACACGAAGAGCGACATGCCGCGCTGGTGTCAGAAAGTCGGACACGAGTACCTGGGTGATCTCCCGGGAGAAGGCTACGATCGGCTCTTCATCCGTCGTACGAAATGATCCTCACCCGTTGATACAAGCGTCCTGCTGACCAGGACAGCGGAGCCTACGTATGTCGATGGAAACGAAAAATCACAACACGAAGATTCTGATTCTGGCGACGCTCTCAGGGGGCTACGCCGGCGCAGATTCGGTCGGGCAGCTGCACGTTGACTACGCACCGAACACGTACATCCTGCCGGTCATGTGCCCTTCGATGTTCCCGGAGGACTTCTACCTGAGGGCGTTTGAGAGGGGCATGGATGCGATCATCGTCATGTACAGCGGCACGGACAGCCCGTACAAGGGAGGTCCTGAGCGTACTGCGAAGCTGATCAACGGGACCTATGAGCGAATGAAGACGCTGGGGATCGATACTCGCCGGCTGCGCCTGACTGCAATCTGCACCGTCTGCACCAAACCTTTCCTGAAGGAGGTGCAGCAAATGAACAGCCTGCTGGAAGAGATCGGCCCTGTTAGAAGCGATTTCTCGAAGAAATCCGAAGAATCGATTGTTTCCTGATCGGCTGTGCCGTCCGTCCGGTCTACACGTGAAGGAGTGACCCCTTGGTTTTAGATACATATGACGCGCTGGTCGTTGGCGGTGGGATCTCCGGAATGCAGTCTGCGCTGGATCTGGCAAACCAGGGCTACCGGGTAGCGCTGGTGGAACGATCCGAGAGCATCGGCGGCAAGATGATCCAGCTGAGCAAGGTCTTCCCAACCCTCGATTGCTGCAGCTGCATTACAACGCCGAAGATGTCGGCGGTCGCCCACCATCACGGCATCCAGCTTTTCACGTACAGCGAAGTGCAGCAGATCCTCGAGGATTCAGATGGATTTCACGTCGATATCTTGAAAAAACCTCGCTATGTGCGGGATGACCTGTGCACCGGATGCCGCCAATGCGAGTACGCCTGCCCAATTTATGTGCCCAATCCCTATGATCTGGAGTTGAGTGCCACGAAGGCTGTTCGGGTGCCTTTCTCCACCGCCGTACCGCAAACTGCAGTGCTTGACATTGAGAACTGCCTGTTCTGCGGTAAATGTGAGAAAGCCTGCCCGGTGGATGCGATCGACCTCGCTCAGGCGCCTGAGATCAAACATTTGCGGGCGACGACCATCGTGCTGGCCACTGGATACGAGATCACCCAGCGTGATGCGAAAGCCGAATATGGAGCAGGGCGGTTGCCCAACGTGATTGATGGTTTGATGATGGAGCGTCTGCTCGCCCCTACCGGGCCCTATGGCCGGGTGCTGCGGCCGGGAGACGGAAAGGAACCTGAATCGATCGCCTACGTGCAGTGCGCCGGGTCGCGTGATGAGACGTTGGGCGTGGAATATTGTTCGCGTGTGTGCTGTATGTACGCAATCAAGCAGGCCATGCTGATCTCGGGTTCACTACCGCTGGCCGATATCACCATCTACTACATGGACATCCGTACCTTCGGAAAGGGGTACGAGCAGTTCTACCAAAATGCACGAACGATGGGTGTGGAGTTTGTGAAAGGCAAAGTTGCCTCCATCACTCAGGACGAGAACCAGAACCTGGTCCTCCGGCTTGAGGCGATGGATGGAAAACCTGAAGTGGCCGAACGCACCCATGACCTGGTTGTGCTCTCGGTGGGCATGCTGCCGCAGTACGACCCGAAAACGCTCTACGCAGTCTCGCCCGCTGAGGATGGGTTCGTCCAGCAACCTTCACCCAACCTGGCTCCGAGTTTGACTGACCGACATGGGATTTTCGTCGCAGGAACCGCTGCCGGGCCGATGGACATTGTCGACAGCATTGTTATGGCGGGCGCGGCGGCTGCGAGCGCAGCCGGCTACATTGAAGAGCGGTTGATGCGAACGAACGAACAGGTTCCCGAAAGTCCCGTGATGGAGGTCACCCATGGATGATGGCTCTGCCCCTCGAGCAGTTGACGAAAACCAGCAGGCTGATGCGGATAACGATTGCAAGCTGGTTGCCCGCACCCTTGCCAGGCTCCCAAATGTGGTCGTCTCGCGTACAAATATGTCGATGTGTTCCGATTCGGGACAGTCGATCATCGAGCAGGACATCAAGGAGTTGGGAGTTAATCGTGTGGTGATCGGCGCCTGTGCGCCATCGCTGCATGAAGCCACCTTCCGCCAGACCGTCGAACGTGCTGGGCTGAATCGTTACTACTACCACCATGTCGGATTACGCGAACAGGACAGCTGGGTTCATGGGCACGATCGAATTTTGGCTACCGAGAAGGCGATCCGTTTGATGGCCGCCGGCATCGCCAAGGCGCGCCTGTTGGAACCGCTGGAAGCCATTCGCTTGCCGGCCGAAAAGCATGCGCTTGTCATCGGAGGCGGTGTCGCCGGACTGAAGGCCGCACTGGCGATCGCACGGCGAGACATGCGAGTCACGCTCATCGAAAAAACGCCGTTCCTGGGTGGCCGCATGGCCCAACTGGAGCGGATCTTCCCTTCCGGTGAGCATGCCCGGACGGTGCTGGGCGGGCTGATCCATGAAGTCGCGGATCACCCTCGCATCACAATCCATGTCGGCACGCAGCTGACGTCGATTTCAGGATATGTCGGAGACTTTAAAATCCAGCTCACCAAGCAGTCGCGCGGGGTGACCCCCGAGCAGGCCGAGCAGCTGATGGACTGCTGCTCGCAGTACGTTCCAGACGAGTTCAACTACGGGCTGACGCAGCGGAAAGTCATCTACCGTCCCTACGACGGCTGCTATCCCTCCCTGCCAGCTGTGGATTGGGAGCATTATGACGGCAGCCCGATAACATGCGGGAGCGAGCGGATCGTTCTCAAGAATGATCCTGAGACACTCGACCTTTCCGCAGGCGCCGTCGTCGTTGCCACAGGTTTCAACCCGTATGAGCCTGCCGCGGGCGAATACGGCTACGGCGTAATTCCAGAGGTCATCACGCTTCCCCAACTTATCCGAAAGCTGGCCCTGCTTGAAGCCGGAGCCAGCCTGGAGATCAACGGCCACCCGGTGCGCGATATCGTCATGCTGCACTGCGTCGGCAGCCGGCAGATTGAAGGAGTTCATGAGCCTCAGCCGGATGGCCAGGTCAACGACTACTGCTCACGGGTTTGTTGTACGGCCACCATGTATGAATGCATCGAACTGAAAGAACGTTTCCCGGAGATCAACCTCTTTGACGTGCATGAAGACATACGCACCTACGGGCGCGGGCACGAGGAGTTCTACCGCCAAACGCTTGAAGACGGCACGGTCATGCTTCGCTACCAAGGTGAGAATCCTCCAGTCGTGGAGGCCCTGCCCTCTGGGGACTCGCACCCGCTCGTCGTCCGCCTGCGGGACCGGCTGACCTGGGGTGAGGAAGTCGAAGTCCCCGCGGATTTGGTCGTGCTGGCCGTCGGCATGATGCCGCGGCTTGTGAATGACCTGGTGGAGATGTTGAAAATCTCTCCCGGCAAAGACCGATTCCTGTTGGAGGTACACCCCAAACTGCGGCCAGTCGAGACCTCCGTATCCGGCGTCGTCCTGGCCGGGACTGCCCAGGGACCGATGTCGATTCAGGAAAGTGCGGCAGCCGCGGAAGCGGCGGCGGCAAAAGTGGCCTGTCTGCTCAGCCAGGGCCGGGTCGAGCTTGAGCCATTCGTCGCTCGCGTCAACCCTGAGTTATGCGAGGGCACAGGTGCTTGCGTCGAGGTTTGCGCTTACGAAAATGCCATCTCACTCCGGACCATTCGGCAGAATGGGAGCGAAAAACGGCATGCAGTTGTCAGCCCGGCGAATTGCTCGGGATGTGGAAACTGCGTCAGTGCCTGCCCGCATGGAGCGATTGACGTCCAGGGATGGACCTTAAAACAGTTTGACGCGATGGTCGATGGGCTTGCGATTGACATGTTCGATGTGCTGGAGGTGGAGAAATGATGGGAACTGTCTCTGCTCGTGAACGTTCGGAGATGCTGAAGGAGCTTCGTCAGCAGCACCAAGCGACGGTGGATAGAACGCAGACACTGCTGCGCGAACAGAAGAAAATCCACCAGGCCATCTGCAAGGCCTTGAAGGAAGAGGAGCGGACAGCTCCGGAGATCGCCGAACTGCTCGAGCTTTCTCCCGCGGAAGCTCTCTGGCACCTGACGGCCTTGAAACGATACAACATCATCGCCGAATCCGATATGCGGGGAGAGTATTTCCTCTATAGGATGGCAGATCAGGAGGCCGGATGAATATTCGTGTCGATCCGGGGTTTGTTTCAGAATTCAAGCAGTATGGGGCGATCGGGGTTTCAAAGTGCTTCAACTGCGGCAACTGCACGGCGATATGTCCGTTGACGGATGACGAACACGCGTTCCCGCGGGACATCATCCGACTGGTGCAGTTGGGCCAGCGTGACCGCATCAAGGCCAGTCTCGATCCATGGCTCTGCTATTACTGCGGCGATTGTTCGGATACCTGTCCGAAAGGGGCCGAACCGGCCGAGACGATGATGGCTTCCCGGCGCTGGCTGACGGCTCAATATGATTGGACCGGGCTGGCGCGTAGGTTCTACACATCGAAGATGTGGGAGATTGGCTCGATGGTCGCCGTCGGCCTGCTGGTCGTGCTGGCATTCTTGTTCTTCCACGGGCCGTTGGAAACGGGCCAGGTGGCGCTGAACAGCTTTGCCCCGGTTTCCACCGTCCACCTTGCCGATTGGATCATGGCGGGCGGTCTGCTGTTCTTCGTGGGTACCAATGTCCTGCGCATGCATCACTCCATACTTGGGAAGCAGGATATTCGCATCCCGCTGCGACTTTACCTGAGCGAGGCTTGGAGCATCCTCTACCAATTCGTAACCCAGCGGCGGTGGTCGCAGTGCGCCGAGGAGGAAGACGATGCCGGACTGCGGGGTAAGAAGCGCTTCGCCTGGGTGAGTCACCTGCTGCTGGTCAGCGGGTACGTGCTCATGCTCGTGATGGTTGTGTTCTTCCTGCCTTGGTTTCAAACAGACAATATCTATCCGTTCTACCATCCCCAGCGCTGGCTGGGCTACTACGCCACGGCTGTCCTGCTTCTCGGCGCTGTCAAGGCTCTCTGGGGCCGGATGAAGAAGGATCTGCAGCTGCACCGCTTTTCGCATGCCTCTGACTGGATCTTTCCGATCCTGCTGTTGGTCGTCACGCTCACGGGGATTCTTCAGCATACCTTGCGCTACCTGGGCTACCCGCTGGCGACGTACTACACCTATGTCGTGCATCTTGCCTTTGCAGCACCGATGCTGATCCTGGAGGTGCCTTTCGGAAAATGGTCACATCTTTATTACCGGCCGTTGGCAATCTATTTTGATCGCATCAAGGTCAAGGCGGCCGAACTCCAAGAATCGATGCAGGCAGCGGCAGCCGTCGCCGCCTAGCCGGTTCACATCTTGCTGGAAGAACAAGGAGGCAATACATGAGCGAGAAAATGGTCGTCGTGTGCAATCATGCGGATGCGCCGCACGTGATGCCGACCCTGATCATGGGGTCGTCCGGGATCACATTGGACAACGAAGTAATCCTCTTCTTCTGCCCGGGTGGAGCTCAAGCGCTGGTGAAGGACGAGCTTGAGAAATTCGGCACCCCCAAGGGCCTACCGAATCCAGTGGATCTCTTCAACACCATCCTGGATCAGGGTGGGACGGTCATCCTGTGCGAACTTGCGCTCGAAAATAAGGATATCAAGCCAGAAGACCTGCGCGATGATCGCATTGTCATCAAGAATGCACCCTCGTTCCTGATGGATGCCGAAGGCGCCACGATGACACTCACCTTCTGATCTAGGGGCGGGCAAGGCGAACCCCCAGGATCCCGCTGTTCGTTTCACCGAAGGGCGTGCAGAAGGCAAAGGGCTCCCCAGCCGGGGAGCCCTGATATTTCATTGTTCCTCTCCTAGTGCTTGAGGCGAGCTGATTGTGGCAGATGGATGAGGTCGGCGTTCGATTCGTCGTGTACGAAGCTCCAGAAAGCGTCCTGGGGACGTGTTGGCGTTTCGTATCGCTTGCGGATCATGTAGATCGTACGCTGGAGTTCGAGGCCTTCAACATGAACTTCCGACACATTACCCCGCTCGAGCGGGCAGGCAGAGGCCAGGGTGGAAACGAACGATACGCCGTATCCGGCAGCGACCGTCCGGACAATCGCCTCTGCATTTCCGAGCTCGAGGAAGACGCTGAGATCTTCGAGACTGATATCATGCTTGGCCAGCTCGGAGAGCATTACACGGCGGGTGCCGGAAGTCGCTTCCCGCATGATGATCTTTTCATTGAGCAAATCGGTTGGCTCGATCCGCCGCAGGACAGCCCAGGGGTGGCTGGCTGGAACGATGAGTGTGATGACGTCTTCGATGAACTCCTGGTATTCTATCTGCTCCAGCTGGGTCTCATAGCTGAGGACGCCCAGGTTTGCATCATCGCCGAGCAGTTGAGGAGCCACGTGCTCTGGGGTGCATGCGAGAATACTGACATGCACGCCCGGGTGTCTGCGTGAGAAGCGCGCCGCCAGCTGCGGAAGGATATACTTGCCGGCGGTTGTGCTGCAGGCGATGCGAAGGTGGCCGGCAATGCCGGACTGGAGCGACGCGGCCATTTCCTCCATCTCGATCGAATCCTGGATCAGTTTACGCGCCCAGGGCAGCAGCGAGCGTCCGGCCTCGGTGATCTGCAGCCGCGACCCGCTCCGATTGAAGAGCTCGACTCCGAGATCCGTTTCCAAAGCCTTTATGTGGTGGCTAATGGTGGGCTGGCTCAGATGCAGCCGTTTCGCAGCCTCGGAGAAGTTCAGTTGCTCGGCAGCGAGAACAAAGGAGCGTAATCTCTGAATGTCCATATTGAGTGCAACCGATCTACAGGCGGCTGCCTGCGCAGGCCGGATTGAAGATGAGATAACACCGCGCTGGAAGCCGTACGTTTATATTGTGGAATTATAGCAAAACGATCCCCCACTCTTAAATGTGCCGTTGTGCAGTAAACGCCTGTCACATATCACCATAAGTAAACCCGGGCTCACAGCGCACCATTGCAGCCAGGCATGGTTGTTATGCCGAGCAGCCGAGCCTGGCCTCCAAACAGTTTGACCAGCCGATCCGGAGTGTTCAGGCAGCGCAGGCCTTTCCACAAAAATTCGGATTGAACGCCACACCGCCCAAAGCCAAGTTAAGCAGTGACTGTGAGACCCCGCGGGCGATTTCCGGGCAGCGTGGATCTCTTCCAAAACGGAGCAAAGAGTTCCCTCTACCCACCGGATGTGGAGATGTGCCTGCCGGCAATCTTAGATCTGCTCGGGGATCCGGCACTCTGGGAGGGGTCAGAATTCCATGCCGAAGCGCTCATCGCCCGGCAGCACCTCTCCGAATCGATGGTCAGTGCAACCGAGCAGGCCTACCGGGAGCTGCTCGAAAAGAAGCGCTCTTAGCCTCCGATGAGACGGTGCAACCTGGCTGCGGCGTGTCACAACCGTCACGATCCTTGTGTCCCTCATCAGCATCTGCTCATATACTGGTGGATGGCTGGTTAAGCTGCAGACACCATCCGCAATCGATGGGCTCGTTTGAAGGATCCAATCTACCGTCTCTCACGGGCTTGCAGATGGGGGTGGAACTCGACTCTTGCCAGCGCGAGTTACAGCGAGCTCGAAATGCAGGTCAGTCGTCATCCTGGCCGGAAGTGATACGATCGATCCGATAGGGTGCTTGCTGCGTTGACCCTGCCAACCCTATCCCTAGACAGACGAGGGCAGATATCACCTGTGAGCTGATATGCAAACAATCGATCCACGATCCTTCACCCCTATGAACGTCCACTCCCATTACACGCTGCTGGGCTCGACTGCCTCGATTCCGGCCCGGCCGGGGGCACAAAGCGGCGGGATCCTGCGCCTCATGAAAGACGTTCTATGGGACGAGGTATCGGTTTGAAAGCGTACCCCGATTCGAAACTGTCTTAGGTCTCTTTGTCCAGGATACCGACTTGCCCTATTATTTCCAGGTAGTTCGTCTGGCAAGATACCACCAGCTGTTGACGAATCCCGCTCATACCGGAGGCTTCTGACTGAATGAACTCGGATCCTCACGCACCGACCACAAATCCAGATTACCAGGCCTTCATCCGCGCGTATCCGGAGTACGAGGCGACACGCGCGCTGGATGAGCTGCGCGCCGCAGAGTACGCCCGGCTGGATCGACTGGGTCAGGTCTACCTCGACTATACAGGTGGCGGCCTGTACGCCTCCAGCCAGCTGAAGCAGCAGTTCGACCTGCTCAACGAAAGCGTGTTCGGCAACCCGCACTCGATCAACCCCTCCTCGCTAGCGATGACGGAGCGCGTCGATCAGGCCCGCGCGTATGTGCTTGAGTTCTTCAACGCCCCGCCGGAGGAGTACCTGGCGATCTTCACCTCGAACGCCAGCGGCGCGCTCAAACTGCTCGGCGAGTCGTATCCGTTCGCGCCAGGCGGCCGCTATCTGCTGACCTTCGACAATCACAACTCGGTGAACGGCATCCGTGAATTCGCCGCCGCGAAAGGCGCCCGGGTTACCTATGTGCCGGTGGTCGCCGGTGAGATGCGCATCGAGGCCGCCGCGCTGCGATCCCAGCTGAAGGACGTTGACCCTGCGAAGGATAATCTGTTCGCCTATCCCGCACAGTCCAACTTCAGCGGGGTTAAACATCCGCTGGACTTCATTAAAGAAGCTCAGGAACTGGACTGGGATGTGCTGCTGGACGCAGCGGCATTCGTGCCAACAAATCCCCTCGATCTCGCTCGCTGGAAGCCGGACTTCGTGGCGGTCTCATTCTATAAAATGTTCGGTTTCCCGACCGGCGCGGGCGTGCTGATCGCACGTAGAGACAAGCTGGCCAAGCTGCAACGGCCCTGGTTCGCAGGTGGGACGATCACAATCGCCAGCGTGCAAGCCAACGCACACACGATGGCGGCCGGTGAAGCGCGCTTCGAGGACGGGACGATCAATTACCTGGCGTTCCCGGCCGTCGAGTTCGGGCTGCGCCATCTTAACGCGGTGGGCATGGAGCGTATTCAACAGCGGGTTGCGATCCTTACAGGATGGCTGCTCGAGACGATGATCACAATGACGCACAAGAATGGGGAGCCACTGGTCAAGGTCCACGGTCCGAAAGATACACAGGACCGGGGCGGCACGATCGCCTTTAATGTGCTCGACAGGAAGGGCGATCCGTTTGATATCCGTTTGATCGAATCGATGGCGCACGATGCCGGCATTTCGCTGCGTACAGGCTGCTTCTGCAATCCCGGCGCGGGGGAGGTGGCGTTCAACGTGAGTCGCGAGGAGATCGAAGAGTTCTTTCAGGATGGCATTCCATATACCTTCGACCAGCTGCGGGCCGGATTCGTTGAAAACTTCGGTCGCGATATCGGCGCAGTGCGTGTCTCTGTGGGATTGGTGACGAACTACGCCGACGTACGGACTTTCATTGAATTTCTCTCTGGCTACCTCGATAAGGAAGCCAGAGAATTCAACATTGAATTCAATCATCGCCTGAACAAGCATAGCGCTCGCGACAGCGCGTAGATGCATCACGATGTTTCGCTGTTTGATAAACGCCCTCCTTCGAATCCCAATTTCGTCTCGCTCTCACCCCCACCGTTCCCCCGTGGGGGACTGCAGGGGACCATTACATTATCCCCCGCACCCCCTTCCGAATCCGGATTGTGCTGATCGCAGTCGTTCCCCGCTTTCAGCGATGAGCTTCTTTTCTACTGGTATACAGCCACTGCGCGTTTAAGGTTACATGAATCATGGTGATCGAGATTGTCGGGGTGTGGGGGGAAACTGTTCCTCCCACCGTCCCCCTTTGGGGGACTATAGCGGGCTAAATCACCTTGAAGGGAGCCCGTAGGGGGTAGATTGTAAATCCACATTCCCCCTCAAGCAGTTTCTGAAGACTGTCAGGTTAAGGACCGATCAACGGTTGAATCTCATCCCATGTTCGGCCGCCATCGACCGTGTGGAGCAACGACGATGGGCGCATGGCGTCGACGAAAAACAGCTCCGCCGGTGTGTCGCGCGTGGGAGGCTCAAATGCGAGCGCATACCCTTCCTTCGCGCCGACGAATTCGAGCTGGCCGATCCAGGAGACGGTCTTCACCAGCTTCCATGTCCTCCCACCGTCTTCTGTTTGTTCCAGGCGGAACAGCATGCTCCCTGTATCGAGCAGCCGCCAGCCGAGTTCCTGGTCTAAAAAATCGATATCGACGGACGCG
>JARRJK010000105.1:0-8324 GCA_037379555.1 Anaerolineales bacterium
CTACGACCACCGACTCACCCTGCGGGCGGATATTGCAGCCGCTCGCTGCCTCTCGTCCTGAATCCTGCAAGGAGCAGAAGAAAAAAGCAGATCGAATAGAAGATTGCAAAGGATACGTGCATCGGAATGTTCCAGGCAACGAAGAACTGTCGTAGCGCTTCACCCGCCGTACCTGAAGCCACCGCTGCTTCGGCAGCAGCGAAATCAGAGACGAAGAAGACACAGCCTACCCAGAACGAGGACAGCCCCGCAACGACGGCGGTAACCCGGGTGTTCCGGATGATGAAACAGACGGCGGTCCAAGCAACACCGATGGCCAGGGAAATCCAAAGGAACAGGTTGTAGTGAACATTGGCGCGGGTCGCTTTGCGGAACACGGAAAAAGTGTCGACAAAAACACTGTTGTTCCCCGATTCGATCAACCAGGTGAAGAACCGTCCCAACATGATGCTGTGGGACACCAGAAAGCCGGCTAGAATCCCCGTGATCATGGTGAGGGCGAACCACAGGATCCAATAGACCCTGCGTACAGCCCCCCTGCCGGCCACAGAAGTCGTAGACGCCACGGAAGCCATTGGGCTCGTATAAGCCATAGATACCTCCTCAATTTACTTACTATATTCTAAGTAAATAAAATTTCGTCAAGTACTTTTCTTACCGAGTATCCACAGGCACATCTACGAAGCAGCGAATCGGCAATTTACAGATTTAGAATAGAAGCTGCTGGGTATAAAGCACATTCACAAACATGAACGCGGCTGCAAGCCAATTCGTAAAGGCGAACAGCTTTTTGAGATGTTTAGGCTTCGTTTTTAACGACAGCTTCCCTCCCACAAATCCCCCGACCACCGCGACAATAGCCAAAGGAATAGCCCAGGATGGATTGAAGTCTCCCTGAAGGGCATGCCCGGCAAAACCCATAGCCGCGGTTACCGCAATCAACGTAGCTGCGGTTCCTACAGCCGCGTGCATGGGGACACCGCAGGCCAGTACCATTAGGGGAACCAAGAAAGACCCTCCTGATACACCTACCATACCGGCGGCAAAACCGGTCAATACGGTGGTCGGCAAGGCAATCCACAGATTGATCCTGTATACCGAATCGCCGGATTTCAGTGCGATTATTCCAAAAGTTTTGTTTGTTGTACTGCTTCGGAACTCGGAAACAGGCAGGAGCATCACCGCTCCAGCCAATACCAGCATGACACCGAAAACCAGTTTCAGGTGCAAACCGCTGAAATAATGGGAAAAATAACCTCCCCCAAGAGCGGCCAGAGCCGTGAATATTCCGATAAAAACGGCCAAAGGCCACAACACGGATCTGTTCTTTTGGAAGATCAGCATTGCTGCAACGGATGCTGAAAGAAGAACAAACTGGCCGGTTGCAGCTGCTTCATGCATGGGAATACTGGCTATTGCCAGGATTACGACATAGAAGTTGCCGCCTCCTTTGCCGACCATGGTCATGGCAACAGCGACTATTAAAACGAGCAAACCAACGACTATCAACGTTGTCATCTGAGGTTTCTTCCAATCATCCTTTAAAAGAAACAGTAATTACCACATGACCCTTTTTATGTCCGGTTTCAACGTATCTGTGGGCCTCGGGAATCTTGTTCAGCGAATAGCTTCTATCGATTACAGATTTGAGCTTCCCTTCCTCGATGAGCTCTTTGAGGAACATCAGGTCTTCAGAGTCCAGACGCGCTGTCCCGGAAACAACTCTTTTACTGCTTATAATCGACGTCCATAGCCCCCGGACCATGTGTGAAAACCGGGGATTGGCACAGAGGTAAAACCCCTCTTTCTTCAGGGATCGAATACTCCGTGAAAACGAGCTCTTGCCGACAACATCGAAGATCACATCATAGCTCTGGCCGTTCTTTGTGAAGTCTTCCCTGGTATAATCGATTACCTTGTCTGCACCGATGGAGCGCAACACATCCAGCTTCTCCGAGCTGTCTACCCCGGTCACTTCGGCTCCAAAGTGTTTGGCAAGCTGAACCGCATAGGTTCCGATGCTCCCGCAAGCACCATTGATAAGGACATTTTGACCGGGCTGGATATTTGCTTTCTTGAGGAAGTGCAGTGCATTGAGCCCCCACGTCGGTACGGCGGCGGCTTCTTCATAGGTCATATTCGCCGGTTTTACCGCCAGCAGACCGTCCTCCGGCTCTTCAGCCATACAGATATACTCAGCGTAGGCACCCATGCGAATCCCGGTAGAAGCAATTACTTTGTCCCCTTGCTCGAAGGACTTCACATCTGTCCCCACGGCTTCGATTTCCCCGGCCAGTTCCTGCCCAAGGATCGGTCTTCTCGGTTTTCTGAGGCCCAAAAACAGACGCATAGGGAGCCAGATCCAAAGTGGGATTTTGAAAGCCCGGATTTCGCAGTCCCCTGCGTTTACGGTAGTCGCGTGTATTTTTACAAGCACTTCGTTATCTCCGGGTTTAGGCGTTTCCACCTCCTTGAGCTGAAGGACTTCAGGCGGTCCGTATCTTGTGCACACAACAGCTTTCACACGTATTCCTCACAATTCGGTCTGATCAGGTCGTTTTCAGATTCGATAACGACGATCCGTTCCTAATGCCCGCAAACCCCAATGCGCTACACTTCACCGCGGCTCCCTTGATCTACGGAAATGACAATTTTCCCCTGAACGTGTCCTTCGCCGAAATACCTGAACGCTTCAGGCACAGCGCTCAAGGAAAAACACCTGTCGATAACAGGAACCAGTTTCTCCGACTCGAAAAGCTCATTTAGAAGTACCAAATCGCTTGGGTTTGGTTTGTGAAGCAGGACACCCATTTTGTTCTGTGCGGTTGCAGAAATCCACGCTCCCATAATAACTGTCTGGAAAAACGCAGACGTGGAGCCTCCGATCATGACAAATACGCCCTTGGGGCTCAATGCCCGCCTGTAATCGGCGACCGAACGATTTGCTACCACATCGAGAATCAGGTCATAGCGCCGTCCTGATCTGGTGAAATCTTCCCGGGTGTAGTCAATGACCTGGTCAGCACCGATCGCCAGCAGCATCTCCAATTTTTCGGTCCGATCCACACCGGTCACTTCAGCCCCGAAGGATTTTGCGATCTGCACCGCAAACGTACCCACACCGCCACCCGCACCGTTTATCAGCACTTGCTGCCCCGAGTGGAGCCGGCCACCGTAGCGAAGACCCTGAAGGGCGAGAACCCCCGCCTGCGGCATGGCCGCCGCTTGCTCGAAGGTCATACCCCGAGGTTTCAGAGCCAGGAGATCTTCAGGCGCACACACATACTCGGCAAAACCGCCCCAACCCGAACCGGATATGTCCCCGAACACTTCATCCCCCGGCTTGAGACGTCCCACCCTGCTCCCGGTCCCTTCAACCCGTCCCGCAATGTCAGCCCCGAGAATCTTGTGCTTTGGTTTGAAAAATCCGCCAATACGGTTTGCGAAGGGCACCCCTCTCAGAAGATCCCAGTCCCATGAGTTCACCGAGGCTGAATGAACTCTTACCAATACCTCATTATCTTTGGGAGCGGGTTTGTCGACTTCCCGAAGTTGAAGTGTTTCCGGTGGTCCGTATTTCGTGCAGATAATCGCCTTCACAATTCTATCCAAAGTATCGCTTAGGTTCGATTGTTTCGAGAATGACTTTCCCTAAACATAACAGCAAACCGCAAAACCCAATGCCGGTCGAACCGCCTGCCCGGTCCGCCTGTCAATCACTCGGCAGTGAACTGATAAAATCCGCCACGAGATTTAGATTGGCTTTTTCGCGCTTCCAGGGACCGCCACCATGCTGGCCGAACAGCGGGTCCGCTTTGACGACAACGACCATGTCCAACGCATCCACCAGGGCAATCTGCTGGCCACCGTGCCCCCAGGCCAGGTTGTATCTATGGTCGCCCGCGCGGACGGACCACCACTGATATCCATACCCTATGTCGTTGAAGTTCTGCCCAACCCTGTAGGCCCAGGCGTCCTCCGAATACGTTTGCAGGGAATCCCGCACCCACTGGGCCGATATGATCTGATTTCCGTCAATCTCGCCATCGTTCAGATACAACAAGCCGAACTTTGCCATGTCCCGAGCCATGAAATGGAGATCACTATGGCCGTTGTAATAACCTTCCCAATCCTTGATCCAATCACCCACCTCCACTTCTATCGGCGCAAACAGATTCTGTTCCGCAAACGACTTGAGATCCGTATCGGTAGCCCGGGTGACGATCACACCTAAGAGATGGGATGTGAGATTGCTGTATTCAAAGTCAGTTCCCGGGTTGCGGACCAGAGGTACATCGATCAGGTTGGAGGGCCGAAAACCCGTATACAGCAGTTCGAATAGCTGCTTCGTCGACTCTTCCCAGGGATAGCCGGCACGCATCTGCAGCATGTGTCGGATCGTAATATCGTTCTTCCTCCGATCACGAATCCGATCGGCAAGCTCGGGAAAGAACTCCATCATCTTCTGATCCACACTTTTCAGATAACCCTGGTCAAGTGCAATTCCAACCAAAGCCGAAGTATAGCTCTTTGTCACCGACTGGATCCTGTTCTTCTGTTCGATCTAACCTCCGTTGAAGTATCCCTCGGCGATCAGGTAGCCGTTTTTTATCACCAACAGTGCATGGAGGGTCTCCACTTTGCTCGCATTAGCATATAAAATCGCTACAAGCTTTGGATCCAACCCCTGCTCAGCCGGAGTCGATACTGTCCAGTCATCTCCGGGCAATGGCGAGTAATCGATCTGGTCGAGATTCGAATTGCAGCTCCCGCACGCTGAAAGGAATAACAGATACGGAATCACAGATACGAGCAAGAGAACTGAATGCCGGGACTTCTCACTGCCTTTCATGTTCATGTACGCAACAACCTATAGCATTTCCAGGATCTTTGCCACATCCCCGTCCATCGAAAGACATTCGAACACCTTTCAGTACGGATCGGATTCCAGTGGAAACCGAAACGCGCCTTACAATACAAGATTTTGCGGGACTTCACACCCACCTGATGTTCAGCTCGTAGCCACGCGGTATGTTCAGGATTCGTTCGGCAGAATAACCCAGAGCTAGAACTCCGAGAATTTTTTCTCTCCCATCAACGGATACCTCTTTTCGCAACTTCCCGTTGTTGTTCATCACGATTTTTATAGAATCCATCAGACAAGAGCCAACGCCTAACGCCTCTGCGAAAACAATCATTGTCGCAAGCAGATACTGTGCGCTGCTTTCGGTTACCGACGCTCTGGTGTTTCCGACTAGGACAACCAATGCTTGTGTTCCCGGTTTGATAATCTGCTTGCGAACGAACAGATCGTATTCCATTTTTCGCTTTATTGTGTGCAGGTCTGATGAAAAAAGCCGGAACAGCCAGGTGAGGACTTTCATCGAAAACGGAGCAGTGTAGATTCGTTTGTAAAACCGAAGGGCAGCCCGATCAATTTTTTCAAGCGTTTGCGACCTCGTGATAACCACCGCATCGATGTTTTTATGCTGATTCGGTGCGTATTTTGCTACGCTCACAACATCTTGAATCGTTGACCTCGATAACTGGTCATCCTTGAATATCTTTGTCGAGCGCCTTCTGGAAAGCAGTCCACGGAGCTCCTCGGGTTCCAAAGTCTTGATTCCCTCGAGTCGCTCAGGCTCGGTGTTGTTTACCAAGAACGCTCCGGTCGGGCAGATGGCTACGCACTTCTGACACACATTGCATATGGCATAGTCAATCACCGGTATGCCCGCCTGTTCAGAAATACAGTAGCCTTCAAAACGCCGAATACAGATACCGCATCCGTTACATTTTTCCCTGTCTACAGTGACGACTCCAGTCTTTTCCATATACTTGCTTCCTTCGACCAAGGCCTGCCGTGGTTACTCTTGAGTTTTGCTGCCGATTGCTTGTCTCTCTTGTGTACATTCTACCGTCTCCAGCGACAATATCAAACAACCGCCGTTGTTGTACCACGCGCCGGGTTGAGATGCGATCCTCATTTCAATCTCCTGTGTTCATCTGTGGCGCCCATTACCCGGCTTGCATCCGCATCAACTCTGAAACCTCTAGAAAACCACCTATATCGAGAAAGGGACAGGCCCTGGCAATCTCCAGCGCCTTCTCCATCGAATCCGATGGAACAACGGTATAACCGGACATCGAGGTCTTGCTTCCGGGGGTGACTGTCCGGTCAGAGTTCACCGTTCGGGTGAAAGGAAGGCAACAGACACGCTACCTGACGGGCTCGACGATGAGCTCTTTCACCGTGGCGGTGATGACCATCGGGAAGAACTGACTCTACGTATGATTTGAATCGCGTTCACCTGCGGAACATATGTCTAATTCGCCGGGTTCTTCGGTGAGGTTTGAGCTCACATTATATCACGTAGCGAAGTGTACGGAATTCCAGCGCAGCGATTGGTCATGTCGTGTATTTCGATCGCCAAAAACGCTTTCACAGCCACGTGAATACATGTGCTATCTGTGATCCGTCAAATAACGGCCAAACTCACGGAGCGCTTCAGGAAGATTTCTGCGACCGAATCCGATGCGCACGCAGCCGTACCCCGCTCCGTATAACGTGCCGGGGACCAATAAAACTCCGGCTTCTCGTACAAGCTCGTCGCAGAAAACTTCAACAGAATCTCCCAAGTACCTCGGAAAAGCGATCGTACCGGCTTTCGGACGATACCAATCCAGTACCCCGTCGAAACTGCGAAAGAAATCGTCAAGCCGGTCAAGGTTATCTCTGATAATCTGCAGGTTTCGATCGACGATCGTATGGGCATTTCGTAATGCGATCCCTGATAGATACTCGCTCGGGGCGCTGTTACAAATCGATGTGTAGTCCTTGAACTCAGCCAGTTTTTCGTAGAGGTTCCGGTTTCGTGTTGCCGTCCAACCGATCCTCAATCCCGCCAATCCGTATATTTTCGACATCACGGAGATCGAAACCGATCGCTCGTTTATATCCGAAACCGACGGCAACCGGTCCGCTGGGTCATACTCGAGGCCTCGGTAGACTTCATCCGATAGGATGACAAAACCACGCTCATCCGAAAGGCTGGAAAGCTCATGAAGGAAATCCAAAGACGGGAGAAATCCTGTAGGATTGTGGGGAAAGTTCACGACAACGACGGTTGTCCGTGTCGTAACCTTGTCGCGAAGGAACTGCATATCCAATTCCCAGTTGCGATTCGCGTCGCCTTTCCATTCCGTCACCTTCGCACCTATCCCGCGGGCGATCGTCCCCAGCGACTGATAGTATGGCGAATGCACAATTACATGATCGCCGGGTTTTACGGCGACGTTGATGAAGTTGAAAATGGCCTCTTCGGCACCGGCGTGCACGAGGATGTTCTCCGGCAAAAGCTTGCCGTAAAGTTGAGCGATCTTGGATCGAAGTCCGCGATCTCCCCGCGTTTCAGTGTACCCAAGCCAGATGTTCGAAAGACCTTGTTCCGAACCTTCCTCCAGTGCGATCAGCTCTCCTATCGACATGCTTTCACAGTCAGAGGCACCCAGGTTGTAGGAGGCAGAAAACTCCTGGTTTGCGAAAAAGCGTTCAAGTCGAAACGGTTCAAGGTTCATTCAGTGATGTTCTACAAGAAAATTCGCATGCCGTAAAGCTCCGTAGCACTCACGCAGTGATCGAAGCGAGCAGGACCGCGTCCACTGCAGCTCCCTATTGGCCGTTTGCTTTGAATGCGCCGTGAAACGCAACTTCGCCTTGCGGAAAGTGCCCGTCGAATGAAAGAGCGAAGAATACCTCTTGCGGAACCCCTTCGTGGTTAAGCCCGGAAACATTCTGAAATCCAAATTTCCTGTAGTATTGCGGATGTCCCACTAGACAGCAGCCTTTGGCACTCAATTTCTTTAACCGTGATAGCCCTTCCCGTATCAAAGCTTTGCCAATCCCCCTGCGCTGGTATTCCGGCAGTACTGAAACCGGACCAAGTCCATACCAATTCTTGGTGCCGTCTGAAATAGCCACAGGTGAAAACGCAATATGCCCCACAACACGGCCATCCACTTCCGCGACTAGCGATAAGGTCAGTGCCCCTGCGGAGCGTAGCGCCTTGATAATGAACTGCTCCGTGTGGCTGCTGATCTCCATGGTTGAGAAGGCTGCGACGGTTACCTCGGTAATTACGCCAACATCCTCCTTTGTTTCATCTCTGACTACGATCTTTTGTGTTGTCATAGCAATCTCATTTAAAGGTGTTGTCTGGCAAACGTGACGCTGAGCTGCCTTGCGCCCAAATAACCCTACTCACTGTAGCAAGGTCGGCTATTGCAGTATTGCCAGAAATTCTTGGAAGTTCAGACAGTAATGG
>JARRJK010000106.1:0-1591 GCA_037379555.1 Anaerolineales bacterium
GGCCAAATCCGCACGTACTCGCCGTTCTGGAACTGCGAGACGGAGATCTTCGGATCGGCGCAGTCACCGTACTGGTCACAGGTCAGGGTTCCGGTGATGCCCTGGAAGCCTGAAGTTCCGTACAGGCAGTCGCGCATGGCCTGACGGCCGATGTGCAGCGTGCCGTCGTCTTCCGACGTGCCGACGTCCTCGATGCAGTTGAAGATCATGTTGGTCGCGTCGTAGGCGTGCGCATGGAAGACTGAGAGCGTGTCAGTTCCGAACATCTCCCGATACTTGGCCTTAAAGGTGTCATATTCTGACCCTGTGTAGGCGATATCGGGTCCGGAGAAGTACATGCCTTCGCCGGCGTCACCGATCGCCTCGGCCGCCGCGTCGGAGATACAACCATCAGCAGCAGACAGGACAGCGTCTTCGAGCCCGGCAACTTCCTTGGCCTGCTTGGTCAGGAAGGCGCATTCGGCGGTGAAGACCGGATAGTAGATGAACTCCGGCGGGCCGGCGGCCGCAACGGCGGTCAGCACCGGCCGCATGTCCGTATCGCCTACGTTGATTGCCGTGAAGGCAACGACCTCGCCACCAAGGCCCTCAAACGACGTGGCGAACGCATTCGCCAGACCCTCCGTGTAGGGGTCGCCGTCGTGAATGGCAGCAGCGGTGGTTAGGCCGAGTTCGTTGTAGGCGAAGTCGGCGATCGCCGCGCCCTGCACCTTGTCGTTGTGTGCGGTACGCAGATAGCCTATGTTCCAGGCCTGCTCGGGATCGGTCAGGCTCGGGGCGGTGTTGGATGGCGAAACCATGAAGTACCCGGCGTCCGAGATGACCTTCGACATCGGAACACCAGCGCCAGAGCAGCTGGTGCCGACGACGCCGACGATGCTGGGATCAGAAACGATCTTCTGCCCGGCAGCCTGGCCGCCTTCGGCGTTGCAGCCGTCATCTTCAGCCTGAAGCTCGACATCGTGCCCGGCAACCTGGCCTCGCAGATCCATGGCGACTTCCACGCCGTACTGCGAATCGGTGCCGAGGTCGGCATTCGGGCCTGAAATCACCAGTGCCGACGCGATGCGGATGGGTTCATCAGGGGCGTAGGTTACGCACCCCAACGGATCTTCGCACGTGAATTCCTGTGCTCCTCCGCCACAAGCAGCCAGGGCAAGGGCTGCTAGCACGAGGGTCGAGAGCACTAGCAATGTGCGTTTCATGCTTCTTCCTCCTCAAGGGGTTGATTGAACTAACTTGGTGTTGCTGTACGTGGATCGTCCCTTTTAAAAGTGATCAATAGCGGGGCATCCCTCCTTTCCGGCGAACGCAACATATCCGATGACCTTAGTATAGATGTGTGAATTGTGCAATTCTATAACTGGAATGAGTCCAATGTCAACAATGTATCATCAGACCGTGACAGCTGGCATGTATATTCTCATCCGTATAGATTAGAAATTTAGAATAGCATAAATCTTTACACAGTTCGAGGTTATGATCTTAAAATAACGTGATCGGACATGATAGCCGGATTAGGAACAGGCGTTTGCGCGCGTGTTGTTGTGCCATCTGTCTGGGTTGCCTGGCCGGCAGATGCGAGGGGGGT
>JARRJK010000106.1:1605-9926 GCA_037379555.1 Anaerolineales bacterium
CTGGGTTGCCTGGCCGGCAGATGCGAGGGGGGTTGAATGAATCTGGGTGAATGGGGTGAAGATCAGGCAGCGACCTATCTTGCGGAAAATGGGTACAGGTTGCTGGAGCGGAATGTGCGGGTTGGTCCATGTGAGCTCGATCTTGTGATGACGCATGAGGATATGATCGTGTTTGTTGAGGTGAAGACGCGTGTCAGCAGCGCATACGGATCTCCCGAAGAGGCGGTTACCGACCGAAAGCGTGAACGCTTGCAGCGTGCTGCCTGGGGATATTTAGAGCGAACCGATCAACTCAACATGCCCTGGCGCATTGATGTGCTTGCAATCGTCGTTTCACCGGGGCGTGAGCTGATCAGGCTCGATCATTACCCCGGTGCATTTGACGTGGGATTGCTTTGACGCATTCCATGGACCACGGGCGATTCCGGCGCGGCCTGGTCGTGATGATCGGGCCAACGGCAGTTGGCAAGACAAAGCTGTCCCTGGAGCTTGCTGCCGGACTCGAGGCAGAGATCATCTCCCTGGATTCGCGCTTGCTGTACAGGGGAATGGACATCGGCACCGCGAAACCAAGCCGCGAAGAACTGCGCCGAGTGCCACACCATCTGATTGATGTTGCTAATCCGGATGAGGACTGGAGCCTGGCGACCTATCGCCAGGCGGCAGAGAAGGCGATCCACGTGAGCTGGCGCCGTCAGCGTTTGCCGATGCTGGTCGGAGGCACGGGGCAGTACTACCGGGCGTTGATCGAAGGCTGGGATCCGCCACGCGTGGCGAGATCGGATGCATTCCGGGCTCGCATGGCGGAGTACGCACGGGAACATGGCCACCTCGCGCTGCACCGGGGTCTGGAGCGCATCGATCCGCGCTCTGCGCAGCGAATCGATGCGCGCAACATCCGCCGGGTGACCAGGGCACTCGAAATCTTCCACCTCACAGGTAAACCCGCCAGTGAGCAGCGTGTCAAGCATCCTCCCGCTTACCCGATATTGATCCTTGGAGTCACACTGCCGCGGGAAGAGCTGTATCAACGGATCGATGCCCGCATCGATCAAATGCTCAGGGCAGGCTGGGTTGACGAGGTGCGGTCATTGCTTGCAGAGGGCTACAGCCCGAGATTGCCATCCTTCTCAGCCATCGGATATCGTGAATTGGCACGCTTCATAGAAGGTGAGATCAGCCTAGAAAAGGCGAAGGTTTTGATCCGGCGTCACAGCCGGCAGTTTGTGCGCCGGCAGGCCAACTGGTTCAAGCCGACGGACAAGGCGATTATCTGGTTCGAGAACCGGAAGGGGATCGCTGAAGCAATGCACGAGCAAATAATTCGCTGGCTGGAGACCAGCACGTCCTCGCTGTGACTGGCAGCGGTGATCTATCTACAAAATCGCTTGCAGCAAGGAGTAGATGAGAATCGAGGCCAAGGCGGTGGATGGAATGGGGAGAATCCAGGCCAGGGCCATATCGCGCAGAATAGTCCAGCGTACCTTGTTGATCCGCTCGGCTGCCCCAGCTCCAACGATCGACGAGCTGAGCACCTGGGTCGTGCTCACCGGGCCTCCGAAAACCGCGCTGGTCAGTATCACACTTGCACCTGCAATCTGAGAGGTAAAACCATGGATGGGGCGGATGCGGTAGATCTTCCCACCCAGCGTACGGATCAGCCTCCAGCCGCCGAAAGCTGTACCCAATGCAATCGCACTGGCGCTGAGGGCGATCACCCAGATCGGTACGTGGAAGCTCGCGATTCTTCCGGAGAGAAACAGGGCCAGCGTCAATACGCCCATTGTTTTCTGCGCATCATTCGTCCCATGGCTCAGGGCTAGCCCGACGAGTGTAAGCACTTGCAGTCGGCGGAACACCTTGCTCACGCCCGGCGTGGCGTTACGCACAAGCCACAGTGTGACACGCATGATGATGAAGCCCATGAACAAACCTGCGACCGGGGACAGCAGAAGCGCGAGGACGATTTTGATCAGGCCATCGATCCGGATCACAGAGAGGGATTGAGTATAGAGGAGCGCAGCTCCCAGCAAGCCTCCGAGCAAGGCATGCGAGGAAGATGAGGGCATGCCGAGATACCAAGTGATCAGATTCCAGAGGACTGCAGCAATGAGCGCAGCGAGGACGACAAGCTCATTTAACGCTTGATCGGTCAGCAGTTCGTTCCCAATGGTCCGGGCAACGGCGACACCAAACAGAAACGGCCCCAGGAATTCAGCAATCGCAGCCAACACGAGCGCCACCCTCGGATGGAGCGCGCGTGAAGAGATCACGGTAGCCACGATGTTCGAGCTATCGTGGAAACCATTTAAAAAATCAAAAACCACCGCTACGGCCAGAATGGCAATGAACATACCGGGTCCATCTCCCGCATGGTAACTTCATGAGGTTACCAGACCAGCCTGCAGAAGGTCAACTGGCGTTTTCGGGCGGTGATAGCAGCGCTCCAAGTCGGTGAACTGCCAGAACTGTCAGTGCGATGAGCAACCCCGGCAGGAGCGACAGCAGCGGTGCCTGGACCAGGTATGTACGGCCGGCATCGAGCATAGCACCCCATTCCGGCAAAGCAGGATCGCCCGCCAGGCCGAGGAATGTCAGGGTTGTCGTACCGAGGAAAGCCCAGGCATAATGCGTCGTACCCAGGGCAAGGATCTGGGACAGCGAATTTGGCAGCAGATGCACGAGCGCAATCCGGATACGGCTTGCTCCCAAGGCTTGTGCGGCATCTACATAGCCCTCGTGCATGATGCTTTTGAAGATCGTGCGTGAGAGTCGGATGAACCCCGGACTTCCACCGAGGCCGACCGCGAGGATCACCGTAGGGAGGCCCGGCCCGAGACCGGCGACGAAGAGCATCGCCAGGAGCAGGCCCGGAATCGCGAGTCCAGCGTTTGCCAGCCCAAGCAGTAATCGGTCCACAATGCCTCCACGGGTGCTTGCGATCAAGCTCAGGGTGAGACCGATCCCGAGGGTGATCAGTGTTGCGGCGAAGGATGAGAGCATACTGTACCGAGCACCGTAGATCAGCCGGCTCAGGAAATCCCGGCCCAGTGCATCCGTACCCAACAAGGCGCCCTCACCGGCCTGATGCAATGCAGGTCCTACTGGTATTCGCGGGCTGGTCGGGGCGAGCGCGGGTGCAGCTACAGCTACCAAAAGGACTGCTGCGATCCAGATCGAAGCCCAGCCGAATAGGCGTTTGCGCATCAGCCGGTTCTCCTGCGCCGTGGATCGAGCATAATCGCCCCCACGTCAGCGAGAACATGGCTGACCGTGTAGAAGAGCGCAGCCAGGACGACAAGCGCCTGGGCTACGGGAAAGTCTGACTCGAGGATAGATTTCACCAGCAGCCTTCCCAATCCTGGGCGCGAGAAGACGGTTTCGGTCACGACGGTACCACTGAATAGGTAAGCTGCTTCAAGCGCGATCAGTGAGATCACCGGCGAGAGTGCCGGCCGGAATGCATGCCAGAAAAGGCGCAATCCACTCCGCAGGCCGCGTGCTCGAGCGGCAAGGATGTATTCGGAACGCAAGCTTTCCCGCAAGCCAGCCTGGACGATTCGACCGATTGGTCCTGTCGTTGCGATTCCGAGCACAAGCGCTGGCAGCAGGAGGTTTGTTCCCGAGATCGGCAATCCGCTAGCGCTGGAGAGCAGCAGCGTGGCGTAGAGCAGCAGTACACCCATAAAGGCTACCGGCAGCGCGGTCGAGATGTCGGATAGAACGGCTGCTGCCCGCCCGTCGAACCTGTTCTCGTGCCATGCGGCGATAATCCCCAGCGAAAAACCCAGTAAGAGGGCAATCGAAAGGCCGACGAGGGCGAGCGTCAGAGTGTAGGGCAGCTGTTCGGAGATAACGCGTGCAACAGGGCGCGAGGTATAGAGTGAGAGTCCGAAGTCACCATGCACGAGATCCCCGAGGAAATCGAGGTACTGAACTCCCAGCGGCCGGTCCAATCCGAGCCGCTGGCGCAGCGCCTGCGCCTGCTCCACTGTCGCAAGTCCTTGTGCAAGCAGATTCTCGGCCGGATCGCCGCCGGCGATCCTCAATGCGAAGAACGTGATCGTGACCGCCGCCCAGGCGGTCAGCAGCCCCTCGATCAGCCGGCGGCCGATAACGGTCAGGAGCTGAATTCGAGGTCGATTAAGAAGGGGAACCATCCCTGCAGGGAGAATCGCAGGCCGCTCAAATCGGTTCGGGCGACGACCAGATTCATGTAATCACGGACAGGCAGGACTAGGTAAGCATCATCGATCCGGCTGATGGCCTCGCGGTAGAGGGAGGCCCTGGTTGCAGCATCGCCGGATTCATTGGCAGCAAGCTCAAGGAGCCGGTCAAGCTCTGGATCCTCCGCGCCGCTCCAGTTGAAGAGGCCATCGCTCCTGTAGCTCGGGCGCAGCAGATCGGGGTCGGTTCCGAAGAAATTCAAGCCGATCGCGTGATAATTGCCCGATGATTGCCGCTCCTTCAGTGGGCCGAATGCCGGAGCGGTGACGACCTCGACATTCGCACCAAGGATCTCCCAGCTGACATCGATCAGCTGCGCTGCTTGTGGATTTGCGCCCCACGTGGGCGTGACAAGGGTCAGCGTGAGATCCTGTCCCGCTTTCTCCCGGATTCCGTCTCCATCGAGATCCGCCCAACCGGCTTGCTCGAGCAGGGAAGCAGCACGATCGGGATCGAAATCCAGGAGCGCGTCACCAAGGAAGGGCGCGAAGAGGTCAGCGGACAACGGACCCGAGGCGACAGGCGAGGTCGATCCAAACAGCGTCTCGACAATCCCTGCTCGATCTACACTGAGCGTCAGGGCTGCTCGAACCAGCGGGTCATCTGTCGGCGGTTTTCGTGTGTTGAAGTAGAACTCCATGGGTTGGCCGGGGATTGCAACCGGATAGAGCTTGAACCGCTCCATCTCATCCAGACGCTGTGCTTCGCGGAAGGGCACCTCCCCGATCACATCAACCTGCCCGCTTTCAAGCGCCAGCGAACGAGTGGCTTCATTTTCATAAAAACGAAACTCGATCCTCTCAATCGATGCAACCTTGTTGCGGTAGATCGAGGGGCCCCAGGCGTAGTCTGGATTACGCTCGAGGACGATATGCTCATTGGGTATGTATTCGACAAATCGATAAGGCCCACTTCCGATCTGGTGAAACTGGTACTCGGCGGGACCCCATTTCTCCAGCGCAGCGGGAGATGCCATCCCGAGATAAACCTGCGATAGTGAATCGAGCAAGGGGGCATACGGTTCGCTCAGCTGGAAAGACACCAGGTAGTCGTTAAGAACCGTCGTTTCGATCAGCGGCCCAAGCATACTGGCGGCTTTTTGAGAGTGGTTATCTGGATCGAGTGCATAGTCGATATTCGCCTTGACGGCGGTCGCATTGAATGGAGTGCCGTCATGGAAACGCACATCATCCCGGAGTTGAAAGGTATACGTCAAACCATCCGGCGAGGTCTTCCAGCTCTTGGCCAATCCGGGGACAAAGTCGCCGGTCTCGGGATCGCGGAAGAGGAGCGTATCGTAGACGGAGCTGAGCGGAATGCCGAGTTCAGCTGATGCATTGAGGTGCGGATCGAGTCCCGAGGGTGCGAGCGTCAAGCCGTAGATGAGGTCTGTTTCCCGTTCGCTGGGTGGTGAACAAGCGCTGGCGAGCAGGATGAACGAGAGGAGCAGCGTGCGTATTGTGGATGTTTTCAATCTCAATCCTGGGAAGCGAGAACCATAGCTCCGACGAGTCCGGCATCGTCACCTAGCTTTGCGGGTAGAACGCGCAAACCATCGAGATATGCTGGATCCATCACGTGCTCGTGCAGGGCTTGCTCAACCGCGTCGAAAAGAAGCGCTCCAATTTGAGAGACTCCGCCACCCAACACGAAAACCTGCGGGTTAAATGCGTGTGCCAGGTTAGCCAGGTGAATACCAAGGTAGCGGCCGGTTTCCAGGATGATGCGTGTGGCGAGTTCATCGCCCGCGAGCGCTGCTTTCCCAACCTCGGCGGCGTCGAGGTCGCCATCGCGTTGGATCACCTCGTGAAGGGAAGATTCGCTCTCCATTTCCAGGGCAGCGATTGCGCGGCGGGCGATCGCCGGTCCGGCTGCCAGCGCCTCAATATGACCACGTTGACCGCAGCCGCAAAGCGGGCCGTTGGGATCGACTGTCATATGGCCCAACTCGGCTGCCAGGCCACGTGACCCCAGCAGCAGCTGGCCATCGGTGATCACCCCTCCGCCAATGCCTGTGCTGATCGTCATGTAGATCAGGTGTTTCGTGCCCTGGCCGGCGCCGAATTTCCACTCACCCAGCGCAGCCACGTTCGCATCGTTCCCGAGGTTGACGGGGACATCAAACTCGTCTTCGATGATCTTGCGCAGCGGGATGTCTTTCCAGCCAGGCAGGTTCGGAGCGCTGAGCACAATACCCTGATATGGATCGAGCGGGCCCGGGGCGCCTATTCCGATGCGGAGACCCGCGCGGTCGTCCGGGAGCAACTCCTTGATTGCATCTTTCAGGCGCTGCAGCACGGCTTCAGGGCCCTGGTCGGCTTCTGTGGGGTGTTTGAGGTTGGCCTGTGATGGCGGCTGCCCATGTTCAAAACGGGCAACGCGGATGTTCGTTCCGCCGAAATCTACCGCCAGGACCGACGACATGGCCGGAGTATATCATAGATGCTTGATGTTTCCTCCGCCCCGACTTAGAATGCAAGCGCCATGGCGAAGAAAACCACCCCTATTCGCAAGCAGTACCTGGAGATAAAAAAGAACTATCCCGACGCGATCCTGTTTTTCCGGCTGGGCGACTTTTACGAGACGTTCGATGCCGACGCCGAGATCGCGGCGCGTGAGCTGGATATCGTCCTGACCTCGCGTGATGTTGCCAAAGGCGATCGTGTACCCATGGCGGGCATACCCCATCACGCTGCCGAAAACTACATCGGCCGTCTGATAGAGCGCGGTTACCACGTAGCGATCTGCGAGCAGATCGGGGACGGACCGGTTAAAGGGCTGTTTCCGCGCGAGGTTGTGCGGGTGATCACGCCCGGAACTGTTCTGGAAAGCGAGCTTCTCCCGGGCGACGCAAACAACTACCTGCTGTCTGCGTATGTAGAGGACGGACGCCTGGGCATCTCATATGCTGATGTGAGCACGGGCGAGTTCGCGGCCGGTGAATTCCTGCAAGGCGATGTGCGGGACATACTGGCTCATGAACTTGCCCGTCTGAATCCAGCCGAGGTGATCCTCGACGAGGAATTTGACCTGGGCGATGCATGGTCGGGCAGCATCTCTCGAATCCCGACTTGGAGATTTGAGCTCGATGGTGCAGATGAAACCTTGAAATCTCACTTCGGAACAAGCACGCTGGATGGTTTCGGGCTGGGCGAGATGCCCCTGGCCCGACGTGCTGCCGGAGCGATGGTTTCATATTTAAAGCAGAACCAGGCTCCGGCTCTTGATCTGCTCAATACGCTGTCGACATACGGCTTGCACGATTTCATGGTGCTGGACGCTGCGACCCGCCGCAATCTCGAGTTAAGCGAGACTTTGCGGACGGGTGATGTGCGTGGATCCTTGCTGAGTGTGATTGATCGGACGGTCACACCGCTGGGCCGGCGCATGCTGAAGCAATGGCTCTCCAAGCCATTGCTGGATAAAGAGCGGATCGAAGGCAGGCTGGATCAAGTGCAGGTTGGGGTTGAACAAGGAGTATGGCGCGCCGATATACGCTCAGCACTTAAACCGATCGGCGACCTGGAACGGGTGGTGAACCGTATCGTGGCTGGACTGGCGCGCCCTCCCGATCTGGTTGCCTTGCGGAGCATGCTCGCTGAGCTCCCTGAGATACTCTCCACGGCAGCGGATGCGAAAGCGCGAGCGATCGATCTGCTTCTTGAAGAAGTTGAGAGGTGTGAGGATGTTGAGGAGCTGCTGAAAGCTGCCATCACGGATGACCCACCGGCGACGCTGGCCAACCTGGGCGTCATCCGGTCCGGCTACTCGGACGAGCTTGATCGCATCCAGCACAATTCGCGCGAGGCGCGTGAATGGATCGCTAATCTGGAAGCAGCCGAACGCAAGCGCACGGGCATCAAGAACCTCAAGGTCGGTTACAACAAGATCTTCGGCTATTACATCGAGGTCACCAAAGCCAATACCGAGCGAGTCCCTGAAAGCTACATCCGAAAGCAAACCCTGGTCAACGCCGAACGCTACATCACGCCCGAAATGAAGGAGTACGAATCGCTGGTTCTGTCGGCAGAGGAGCAGATACGCGAGACTGAAAACCGGCTCTTCCAAGAGGTGTGCCTGGAAGTAGCCCAGAG
>JARRJK010000107.1:0-8207 GCA_037379555.1 Anaerolineales bacterium
AGAACCCGTCGCTGCCCCTTCCCAGCCCGAACCTGCAGTGGTCGAAGCACCCTCGGGTCCGGAGGAACATCAACCGGTCGCCGAAGAAACGCATGAGAAGCCAGCGGAACCAGGTTACAAAGAGCCTCCGACCGATGCCCAGCTGCTGCTAAAAAGCGCACGCGGCGCATTGGCAGCCGGTGATGCCGGGCGGGCGTTGTCTGATTACAAGAAATTAATCGAGCGTAAACAGAACCTGGATACCGTAATCAACGACCTGGAAAGCGCGCTCGACCGTTATCCGAACCTGCCGACCTTGTGGCAGGCACTGGGTGATGCCTTCATGAAGGCCGATCGCTTGAACGATGCAATAAAAGCCTACCAGCGAGGTATGGAGGTCGCTTGATCTATCGAATCACCGTCCCAGAACGCACTGAACTCGGGGAACCCCCCGAGTTCATTTTATGGAGGGAACCTTGGAACAAACGCTAGTGCTTGTTAAGCCTGACGGCGTCCAGCGGGGATTGATTGGGGAAATCATCAGCCGGCTCGAACGCCGCGGTTTGAAAATGACCGCAGCAAAATTCCAATCCGTTTCACGCGAGCTGGCCGAGAAACACTATGCAGTCCACAAGGGGAAACCCTTCTACGATGGACTGATAAGTTACATCACCTCCGCTCCCGTGATGGCCATGGTCTGGCAGGGACCGAACGCTGTTCAAGCAGTCCGGCAAACAATGGGCGCCACCAGGCCAGTAGAAGCTGCGCCTGGCTCCGTACGCCATGATTTTGGACTCGAGGTTGGCAGGAACCTCACGCATGCATCCGATTCGCCCGAGAACGCCGAGGCTGAGATCTCCCTGTGGTTCAAACCTGAAGAACTAATCGCCTGGAAACGTGACGTCGATCGGTGGATCTTCGAGGATTGACCGGAGTCACACAGCCGCCCTAACGGGAAGATGAAGCTTCCGCTCGTGATCCTCACAGGGGCTGGTATCTCGGCCGAAAGCGGAGTGCCAACCTTCCGTGGAGCAGGCGGTCTATGGAAGAACCATCGATCAGAAGACCTGGCGACCCCGCAGGCGTTCGCCCGCGATCCTGGATTGGTTTGGTCATTCTACGCCTGGCGCCGTGAGCTGCTCCAGAACTGCCTTCCTAACAAGGCTCACACACTGCTTGCTCAGCTCGAAGAGCAATTTGAGCTGACACTCATCACGCAGAACGTGGATGGCTTGCATCAGCAAGCCGGCAGCCTACATCTCATCGAGCTACACGGGAATATCTGGCGCTTAAGGTGCACAAATTGCGAGCGGAGATGGGAAGACCGTCGGGTTCCGCTTCGCCCCTCTCCCCCGATATGTGAGGTCTGTGGAGCGATCGCCCGACCAGATGTCGTGTGGTTTGGAGAGAGACTGCCCGCTGATACCTTGAATGAGGCAGCACAACGCGCAGGCGAAGCAAGAACTTTTGCCGTTATTGGAACATCTGCACAGGTCTATCCGGCTGCCGGGCTCGCCCTGCTAGCCAGGCAGGCAGGCGCCAACCTGGTTGAGATCAACCCTGAGCCTACGCCTATAAGCAAGTATGCCGATGTCTGTTTTCGAGGGAACGCAACGGAGATGGTCGCTCGCTGGTTGAATGAAGCCCTGCCGGCATGAAAAGATCACTGGATCCGGAGCAGGACGGAGCCATCCTTCCAGAGCTCTTCTAGCTGGTAATATGCGCGGACAGCCGGCGCAAAGATATGCACAATCACCGAACCGTAATCCAGCAAGATCCAGCCTGCGCCCGGTTCTCCCTCAACGCTGATCGCGTAGAGCTGGTAATCTTGTTTAACACGTTTCTGGACCTCGTCTGAAAGCGCCCGCAGAGTACGCTCGCTCGGCCCGCTACAAATGACAAAGTAATCGGTGAATGCTTCAAGATGGCTCAAATCCAAGAGTACGATATCCTCACCCTTCTTCTGCTCAAGGGTGTCGACGATGATATGAGCGAGATCCAATGTTGATTCGATTTCAGCCTCCCTGACGTTCGAGTGCCTGGATGATGCGTACTATTTCAGCAACCGCTTCCAAAGCGCTGGAGTAGCTGTGGATCGCTGCCGGCTGTCCCGATCCGTTTGTTGCCTGCCATGTCCTCAGACCGATCACTTGCTTGCCCCATTTCAAACCAAATGCAATTTCAGAGAGTGTGCCATATCCGCCACCGATTGCGAGGATGGCGGCACCTGCCCTAACTACAATTGCATTTCGAGCTTCGCCAATCCCTGTTGGGATCGCAATACGGACGTATGGATTGGCTGCCCTGGTATCGACGCCCGGCAGGATTCCAATCGTCACGCCTCCCGCTTCATAGGCCCCTTTGCAAACCGCTTGCATTACGCCCCCGCCGCCACCGCAGACAACCCCTACCCCGGCTTCGGCCAGGAGTTTTCCAGCCTCTTCCGCCAGATGAGCCAACTCAGATCCGCAGTCACTGCCTCCGACCACACTGATCAGTGGTGTTTGCACCGGAGCCATCGCACTCAATCCAGCTCGAACGATCCGAGTCTGGAATATTGGGGGCCAGACGGCAGCAGATCGCTCTGCACGAAGTGAATCTCTTTCACATACCAGGGCTTGAAATCAGGCATGCGAACGTTTTGAACACGGTTGTTGAGCTCGTCAAGGGAGTTGCGGCTGGCTCGGTCCCGCACCCGTCCAAGAGTCAGGTGAGGCGAAAAGGCACGCCGGTCCGGTTGAAAGCCAAGGGGAGAGAGAGCTGATTGCACCTGATGCTGGATTCTTTTCAGTCCACCCGTAGGGTCATCGACTTCCAGGTGCAGAATGCGCGCCTTCCGCCAATTGGGAAAGGCGCCGAGGTCGGTCAACCTGCATTCGAAAGGCACACAGGTTCTTGCGGCTTCTTGCAGGGACGCAGCGATCTCTGGAATTCTGTCCCGGTTGATATTCCCCAGGAAAGCCAGGGTCAGATGCAGGGCTTGAGGTTTTACCCAGCGGATCAGGCCACTGTCTGGCAAGTCCTGCAGGGAGGCAAGCAAGTTTTGAACGTCTTTGCCGAGATCGTCCGGCAAATCAATCGCCACGAAGGCTCGAATCACACTCGTGGAACTCCTCTGCGTATGATCACCAGAGTGGCTAACTCCTGAGGGTAGCGGCAGCTGGCTGATTATACCATTCCCACCCTGGCTTCCAATAAGACGGCACCCGGTGCAGAGATAAGGAGATCGTGAAAGCATTCGTAGAAGAACACTGCTCACTGGGCGACGCTTGATTTTGATGTACACTGAATCTGAAGGTTAATAACAACTTTCAAAAGGAGCGATGAAGATGTTCGTAGGCGAACGAATGTCGCATCCAGTCATTACAGTCCATCCAGATCTCTCGATACAGGATGCCCTCGCCCTGATGCGCAATGAGAACATCCGACGATTGCCCATTGTCAATCAACGGGGTGGCTTGATTGGTATCGTCTCCGACCGGGATCTGCTGCATGCCTCGCCCTCAGATGCGACATCCCTGAGTGTCTGGGAGTTGAATTATCTGCTCAGTAAAATCACCGTCGAGCAAATCATGACCAGGAAAGTGCACAGCGTCACCCCCAATACTCCCGTTGAGGATGCCGCCCGCCTCATGGCCGACAATAAAATCGGCGGCTTGCCTGTTCTCGATGATGCGGAACTGGTAGGCATCATCACGGAGACCGATCTCTTTAAGCTGTTCCTCGAATTGTTGGGAGCCCGGGATGCTGGAGTGCGCTTTACGGTTCTTGTGCCGGACGTGCCGGGTGAGCTGGCGAAACTCACGTCAATCATCCGCGACCTGGGTGGGAATATCGTTGCCATGGTCCAGGCGATGGGTGAGAGCAGCGAGAGCCGAGAGGTGACACTCAAGGTCGTAGGGGTCGAGGAGCAGAAGTTGAGCAATGCGATCCAACCCGAAGTCTTGAAGATCATCGATATTCGGACGACAAAGCCCGCTTGATTTCGAGCAGAATCGGATCCATCCCAACAGCTATCAGGACGCAAACAGGGGATTTTCGCCTGCTCAGATTCTCGCCGTAGTGCTGCCACCAATTTACCCGAAATCAGTCCTATTGAAGAGCAACTGCTTGCTGGGTACAATCGTATCTATGCAGGATTCGATCTCAAGGCGTGAATTTGTACGGTTCGCTGGCTTCGCGAGCAGTGCATTTGCCTTTCGACCACCCCCACCACTCCACAGTGCCGGGCCGATTGGCATCGGCAGGGTCGCCGATTCATGGATCGGTCTGTACACGGAACCATCCTTCACATCCGACCGGCTCACTCTCCTTGATCGCGATCAGCTGATAACTCTCCTGCGGCGCGAGATCGCCGATGAGGGCCCGGTTCACAATCCGCTGTGGTACGAAATCCCGGATGGATTCGTGCATTCCGGAAGTGTTCAGCAAGTGCGCTGGGAGCCACAGATTCCGCGAGCGGACATTCCCGAGGGAGGCGGCCTGTTTGAAGTCAGCGTCCCTTATACCCGAACATACCGCAAACCAGACCCGGCTTCGGATCCCCTCTACCGCCTTTACTACCAATCTACAGCCTGGGTAGAAGCTCTGACGGAAGGAGCGGATGGGCGGCTCTGGTATCAACTGCTTGATGACCTGCTGGCGGTGCGCTACTTCGTCCGCGCTGAACATCTTCGGCGTGTAGACCCTGCTGAACTTACTCCGATCTCGCCCGGTGTCCCAGCCAGGGAGAAATTCATCGAGGTATCACTGGCAGAGCAGGATTTGCGAGCTTACGAATACGGGCAGCTCATCTTCAGAACACGAATCGCGAGCGGTGTTCCCAGCAGCAAGCCCACGACAAACGGCATCCCAACCGCTACCCCGCGCGGTAACTTTCACATCGACAAGAAAATGCCTGTCCGCCACATGGGCGACGGACACCTGACAGCCAATCTGGAAGCCTACGAACTGCCGGGCGTCCCCTGGGTGGCCTATTTCACGAGCACAGGGGTTGCGTTCCACGGCACATACTGGCACTGCGATTACGGACGGCCCAAGAGCCATGGCTGTATAAATATGCGACCAGAGGAAGCAAAATGGCTCTTCCGCTGGACGACTCCCGAGACGGACGCAGATATCCGCCTGCAAGCCGGCTACGGCACAAATCTGACCATCTATTGAAATCAGCAGACCTCGCGCTGAAGATGAAAACACCCGGCTTGCAGCCGGGTGAATAGTTTCAGGATGTTCAATCCCTGCTTCGCAGCGGGAGCTACGTTTCGGGGTGCTCCTTCCGCTCCTCAACCCGGTCGAGCAGTTCCGGCAGCTGTGCTGTCTCGCCATAGCCAGAAGCTCCCCGGATCATGGCTGCCCGTCCTTCCTCGTCTGTGATTGCCTCACCGATCACGTAGATTGCCAGGTCACGCGTTGTCTGGCGTAGCCGTCTGAGCAACCAGTAGTCTCTCTCCTCTGCCAGCCGGGCATTGACCAGAACGAGACTGATGTTGACGCGCTCGGCCAATGCGACTGACTCTTCCGGCGCGCTGGCTTCAATAACTGGATAGCCTCGTGCCTGGATGTGCAGAATGACGTTTTCACGCAACGCCGAGTCGGGCTCGATCACCATCACTCTCGCCGTCGGATGCAGGCCGGATTTCAAGACAGCGTCGATGGTGGCGACAATCGCTCCAGTCCCCTCGTGCCTTAGAAGGAAATCCGCCACCTCCATCCGCACCTCTCCGGTAGGATCCTCAATCGTCGTGAGGAACATGATCGGTGTCCGGCCAATTCGGCGGTCCTGTTTCAACAAGGTGGCAACGTCAATTGCCGTGGGAGTCCGGGCCTGGAGATCGAGGATGATCAGGTCCGGCTCATTTGCCCTGGCCAGAGGCAGGATATCCTGCGGCGCCCCTGTTGTCACGACCCGGTATCCCTGTGCCCCGAGCTCCTCTGCCAGGAGCTGGCGCATACCTTCTTCTTCATCGTAGAACAGGATCATCTGGCCAGCCTGAACGCCCTCCGGCATGCGAGTGCTCACGGCATGTTTCAGGCGGCCGAGTGCTTCCGTATCCGTTTCTGATGTTCGCATCGGGATCGCCAACCATACCCGGTAGGCCGACTGCAGTCCGGGCTCGATCCAGATGCGCCCGCAGAACGGTTCAAGCTCTCGCTGCAGCGCATTCAGGTCGAGTGTGGTTTCAAAGGGCAGCAGACTCTCTGGACTCTGTCTGGTTGCAGATTCAGTGGCAGCAAAGGGTGCGTCCACATCTGAGATGGAGATCAGGGCCGAAGGGCCGCGTTCACCACCGTCCTGACGGTCCATATCCCTCATGGCAGGGGGGATATCTCCTGCCGCAGGAAGCAGCTGAGCCCGAACACGAACTTCCTCTCGCTCTGTTCGCAGCATGACTTCCCGTATCGTTCGCGCTAACACGTCGGCGATGATCCGCTCCTCACCTGCCACAGGTGGCAGGTGCGCCGGGTATTCTGCGACGATTGCGACAGCCCTCTCGGTCCCGGACTCGGAAACGGAGACCACCGCACGCTCTATCGCACGTTGTAAGCGGACGCCATAAATTGGATCAGGCTTCAACCCATCCTCCATGCACCGGGTGGCTTATAGCCATCATACTGTATTCCACTTTTCGGTTCTCACACCTTGCACCGGCTTTACAAGTTGGACAGTCTACACCCTGCATTGTAGAATCGACCCCATGGAAGCTCAAGTTGCAGCAGCAAAAACCAGTAAATACGCCAGCTCTGAGAGCGGTGACACGCTTGAAATGGTCGAGCGCCCGGGCGGTGGACTCTCGTTTGTCCTCGTCGATGGTCAGCGTTCGGGCAAGCCAGCGAAGCTGATATCAAACGTCGTTGCCCGCAAAGCAATCAGCCTGCTCGCGGAAGGGGTACGAGATGGAGCTGCGGCTCGTGCCGCCTCGGATTACCTGTATACGTACCGCGGCGGTAAAGTCATGGCCACACTCAACATCCTCTCGATCGATCTCTCCAGCCGCACCTGTGTCATCACGCGCAACAACCCAGCCCCCGTCATCCTCGCCCACGGGGACGATCTCGAAATCCTCGATGATGAGGTAGCGCCGGTGGGCTTTCGCAGGTCGACACGGCCTTCGATCCGCGAGGTACCGCTTGAAGAGGGCTTGATGGTGGTTGTGTTCACGGACGGATTGCTCCATGCCGGTGACCGAAGCGGAAATCGGATGGATGTGATTGCCGAGGTTAAGCAGCTCGCTTCATCTGAGAAAAGAGATCCAAACACATGGGCGGATGCGCTTCTGAACCGGGCACTTGACTTGGATGAAGGCCGGCCGGTGGACGATATCAGCGTGCTTGTCGCTGCAACGGTCGCGAATTCGCACGATATGGTGCGCCGGCTATGGGCGCGTATGCCCCTATGAGATTTGAACTCGATCCGAGCGAAGCCTCTTCCAGCCCCGACTCACCACGGATCGCGATTGTCGGTCCTTGCGCCTCCGGGAAGACCACTCTGGCCGAAGGCCTTCACGGGCATGGTTACAACGCCCGGCAGATCGCCCAGGAACATTCATTTGTTCCGGATATGTGGCAGATCATGACCAAGCCGGACGTGCTGATCTTCCTCGATGCTTCCTATCCAGTATGTACCGAGCGCAAAGCGCTGAACTGGCTCCCGAGAGAATATGAAGAACAACAGCACCGGCTGCGCCACGCCAGGCAGAACTGCGACGTTTACCAGCTGACAGATGACATGACCCCTGATTCGGTTCTTAAAGCCGTCCTGAGCGCTCTGGAAGCCTTGTAGGGGATGCTAGTCTCGTTTACTCGGCAGAATCGTCTCGGAGGTAACCGAAAACCTACCCGGGCTATATGTCTATGCGAATATGGCGCCGATCTGACTCGCATCGTGTCAGGGGTCAAAATGCACGCCATCAAGAGATCCCCTTTTATTCATCCCGTCCCCTCCCCCATTCTCACTCGGTGAGGAGTATAATGTCACTTATCCAGCCAGAGCCGCGTGGCTGGTTTTCGGTTGGGAAGGAGTAGGCATTTCCTTATGAAAGCTCGCAAAGGCAGACGGCTCATATTCATCGCGCTCATCGTCGCCGCCGCTGGCTATATTGTGTGACCTCGGTTTCGGGCGGCAGATCTGCTTCCAGCAGCACCCGCAATCCGCCCTGCAGATCCAGCCCGCGCACGATGCGGAAATCCCGATTCAGGGAACCGATGTGGATGCCAGGATTATCAGGCCA
>JARRJK010000108.1:0-11036 GCA_037379555.1 Anaerolineales bacterium
GGCGGAGCGGAAATCGCAGCTGGCGGGGACGTTAAGCGGTGGTGAGCGCAAGATGCTCGCCATCGGGCGCGGCATCATGTCGAATCCCGACCTGCTGCTCGTCGACGAACCCTCGCTCGGCCTGGCCCCCAACCTGACTCAGGATGTCTTCCAGGCCCTGCTCAAGCTGCGTGATCAGGGTGTCACGATTCTGCTGGTGGAACAGAATGTCAACACGACGCTCCATATCACCGACCGGGCGTATGTGCTTGAAAAGGGGCAGATCACGATGGAAGGCCCCAGCGAAGACCTGCTCAACAATCCGCACGTTCAGGCTGCCTACCTCGGGCTGTAAGGGCCATTGCGCCAGGAGGACAGAATGGCTGAAACGGCTGTTCAAAAACGATCTCCGATGCTTGATCTGCTCGGCAAGCTCACCTCAAGCGCGGGGATCACGATAATCGTCACGATTGCCACCGCCATCGTCGCCACGATCATCGCCGGTCCTTTCACGCTGGTGAACGCCGTCGTTACCGGCGGCATGTGGGCGCTGATGGCTGCTGGACTGTCCCTTGTTTTCGGCGTGATGAACCTGGTCAACTTCGCCCACGGCGAATTCTTCATGATCGGCGGCCTGACGGCCTACTACGTCTTCACCCCGATCTCCGACTATCTCAAAGCCCACCCCTCACCCTTACTCACGGCGCTGGCGCCATTCGCCGGTTTTCTTGCCGCTGCAGTTGTCGGCGCGCTGGTGGGCGTGGTGCTCGAGAAGCTCGTCTTCTACCAGCTCCGCAAGCGGACGAAAGAGCAGTGGGTGATGAACTCTTTCCTGCTGACGGTTGGCATCTCGGTGATCATCATCAACGGCGTACAGATCATCTGGGGCACCAACTATAAGGGCATCACCTCCTACTGGGACGCCAAGCCGCTGGACGTGTTTGGAATCTCGATCTCGGTCGACCGGGCGGTGGTATTCGTGCTGGCGATGCTGATCATGATCGTTTTCTGGTACTTTCTGCGCCGCACCCGCACCGGCCGGGCGATACGGGCCGTCTCCCAGGATGAGACCGGCGCCCAGATGGTGGGCATCGACCTGAACCGAATTCAGGTCCTAACGCTGGCGCTCAGCAGCTCACTCGCCGCGGTTGCGGGAGCCAGCCTGCTGTTCATGTTCCCTTCCTACCCAACGGTCGGAATAAAGCCGCTGTATATTGCCTGGTACGTCGTCATTCTGGCCGGTCTTGGCAACGTCGCTGGAGCGCTTGTGGGTGGTTTCATCGTGGCGCTGCTGCAGACGCTGACTGGCTACTTCATTGGCGTAACCTGGGACGATGTCATCCCAACCGCCTTCGTCATGCTCATCTTGCTTATCCAGCCCTCCGGCCTCTTCGGCAGCGAGGTCAAGGGCATCCATGAGCAATAAAGGAAAGACGATGACTGAGAACTCAACGGTTCAATATGAGATCGAGGCGCACGCTCCGGTTGAGCGGCTGAAGCGGATCGGCCGTACGTTCGGGATCAGTCCGGTCGGCCTGCTGGTTTTCCTGGCGCTGCTCGTAATCCCCTTCATCCCGCCGTTTAATCAGGAGCACCTGCTGCGCTGGCTTGTGGGAGCGGCGTTGATCGCCGCGCAGACGATCGCCTTCGATTTCACCACCGGCTACATCAACGTCGTCAACTTTGGCTTCGCTGCCTTCCTCGGCGTTGGCGCGTACACCTCGGCATTGCTGGTGGTTGAACTTGGCATCTCCCCATGGATCGGTATCTTCCTGGGCGTCATTCCCGCTGCTGTGCTGGGTTTCCTTACCGGCATCCTGACGCTGCGGCTGCGCGGTATCTTTGCCGCCCTGATGTCCTGGTTCGTCGGGCTGGCGCTGCTGGGCCTGACCCGCAACCTGACCGACCTTACACGCGGGCCGCTCGGTTTAAACGCGCCGACTTTCCTCGACACGGCCTCCAACCGGCCTTATTTCTACATCATCGTGGGCATGATGCTCGTAACGTATCTGGTCCTGCGCTGGATCACGAACTCGCACTTTGGCCTGGCCTTCCGGGCGATCGGGCAGAACATCGACGCCGCCAGATCCTCCGGGATCAACCCCACGCTGTACCGCGTCTTTAACTTCACGGTGCAGTGCGCCTTCGCCGGGTGGCTGGGTGGTTTCTACGCCCATTACTACGGCATTCTCACGCCGGCCATCATGGCGACCTCGCACACCGTCGAGGTGCTGGCGATCGCCTATGTCGGCGGGCGGGGCAGCATCTGGGGCGGAGCGTTCACCGCTTTCCCATTCATCTTCCTGATCGAGTTCCTGCGATCCAACCTGACCGAGTTGCCGGGATTGCATCTGGTGCTGTACGGCCTGCTGCTGATTCTGGTGATGATCTTCTACCCGGGCGGAGTGGCCCAGGTTTACAGCTCGATCCGCGAGAGAATCGGGCGCAGAGAAACCAAGCCGCAGGCTGCTGCGGCGGACTAGGCGATGCGTGATGATTGAGTCTAAAAACAGCGATGTCTGATCGAAATCTGAGCCTGCTCTCGGACGAAGACCTGGATCTGCTCCATCGTTCAACAATGGACGTGCTCGGCCAGAGCGGAATCGGGTTTCCCTACGAGCCGGCGCTTGAAGTATTCCGCCGTCACGAATTCCGGATTGAAGACGAAATCGTATACTTTGAAGAGGGGAAGCTGATGGAGTTGCTGCAGCAGGCTCCTTCCAGCTTCACCCTTCATGCCCGCAATCCAGAGCGATCGGTTGAGATCGGAAAAGGCCAGCCGGCTCTCGCACCGGGGTATGGGGCTCCCTTCCTGTCTGATGCGGAGCAGGGTGTTCGAAAGGCAACCGTTGCAGATTACCACGACCTTGTCCGTGTTGCACACATGCTCCCGAACCAGGACCTGAGCGGTCATCTCATCGTCCAGCCGGATGACGTCCCGCCCGATCTCGCCCATTTGCGCATGCTCGAGGCTCATTCATCGGCTTGATCAACACCCTCAGCCCGCTGCACTTCAGCCGGGAGATGCTCGCTGCATTGATGGTTTATGCGCGCCACCGGCAGCCAGTCCTCGTCGCAGCCGCTGCGATGGCCGGGTCCACGGCGCCGGTCACGCTGGCCGGGACGTTGGTGCAGCAGAACGCTGAGGTCCTGGCCGGTATTGCGCTGGCTCAGCTGATCTCACCCGGCACGCCCGTCGTCTATGGTTCGACCTCGACCAACATGGACATGCGCACGGGGGCGATGGCGATCGGCAGCCCGGAGCTATCGATGCTCGTCACCGCCACAGCCCAGATGGCCCGCTACTACGGTTTTCCCAGCCGGAGCGGCGGCGCGCTTTCTGATTCGCACACGACGGATGCGCGCGCGGGATACGAATCGGCTTTCAGCCTGCTGACCGCGGTTGAAAGCGGGATCGATCTGATCCTGCATGCGGCGGGCATCCTGAGCTCTTATCTGGTGTTTTCGCGTGAGAAGTTCGTGCTCGACGATGACCTGTGCGGCATGGCGCGCCACCTAAGGGGAGGACTGCCCGTAACACAGGAAACACTAGCCCTCGATTCGATCCACAGAGTGCATGAAGAGGGCAACTACCTTAAAGATCCGCAGACGCTTGAGCGCTGCCGGACCGAGTTCTGGGATCCAGCTACCTACAGGCGGGATAGCGTGCAGGATTGGCTGGCGCTCGACCGGCCGGATGCCATGCAGCTGGGCGGCGAACGCTGGCAGGAACTGCTGTCAGCCTATGAAGAGCCAGAGATCGATGCTTCGCTCCACCAGCGGATCAGCGCTTACATCGAAGAGCAGATGAACGTTTGAGTGCGAATCAGGTATCGCAGCCGGAAAAGAGAAGCGATCTTTCGTATAGACATAAATTTACTGAGACTGAGGTGAGACAACCATGGCGGAAAACCTGAAAACAGTCATCGCATCGAAGGCGAAGTCAGTCGAGATCGCGCGCGAGAACCCGACCGTGATTATCGGCGAGCGCATCAATCCCACCGGACGCAAGAAAGTCCTGGCCGCGCTGCAGCAGGGCGACTTTGAGATTGTCCGCAAAGACGCAGTCGACCAGGTTGCGGCTGGCGCGGCGATTCTCGATGTGAACGCAGGTGTGCCGAGTGCCGACGAACCTGAGCTCTTGAAGCAGGTGATGCAAACCGTGATGGAGGTGGTCGATGTACCGCTCTGTATCGACACCGCCGATCCACTGGCGCTGCGTGCAGCGCTTGAGGTTTATGAAGGCACGCCGCTGATCAATTCGGTTAATGGCGAGGAGAAATCGCTCGAAGCGGTACTGCCTCTGGTGAAGGAATTTGACGCCGCGGTCATCGGCCTGTGCATGGATGACGATGGCATTCCACCAACGCCTGAAGACCGGTTGGCGGTGGCCGAGAAGATCCTCGAACGTGCCGGGAAGCTGGGCATTCCAGCTGAAAAGGTGATCATCGATCCGCTGGCGCTGACGATGGGTTCAGATCATACAGCCGGCAAGGTCGCTCTGGACACGATCGGCCTGGTCATCGCTGAATTCGGCGTCAACATCACCATGGGTGCGAGCAACATATCCTTCGGCCTGCCCGACAGGCATTCGATCAATGCGACCTTCATCGCCATGGCTATTCACGCCGGCATGACCTGCCCGATTACGAATCCTCTCGTACAGGAGATCCAGACCACAGTGCTGGCCGCAGATTTGGCGATGGGGCGCGATGAATACGGCATGCGCTGGATCAAGGCTTACCGTGAACGCGAGAAGAAAGAGGCGGAATCCTGACACCAATACCGGGAATTGGCGATGACGACAGAAGCTGACAAGGCCTACAGGTTAATCAAGGACAGGATCATCACGATCGCCATGCGCCCCGGCTCTGTCATCCGTGAGACCGAGCTGATGAACGAGCTGGATATCGGCCGCACGCCGATTCGCGAGGCGCTCAAGCGTCTGCAGGCAGAGAACCTGATCATCGTCAACCCGCGCCAGGGCATGTTCGTGGCGGACATCCCGATCACGGATTTGATCGGCATTTATGAAGTGCGCGTGGAGCTCGAATCGCTCTGCGTCTACCTGGCATCGAAGCGGATGACGCCTGAGCTGCTGGCCGAAATGCAGGAGCTGGCGAAATCGTACGAAAGCTGGGATCGCACGGATCTTAAAGGTCTTCTCGAGAAAGACCGCAGATTCCATATGCTGCTGGCATGCGCGGCCGAGAACCGGTTCCTGGCGAGCGAAATTGAGCATTACTACAACCTATCGCTCCGCATCTGGCACCTGGCGTTGAGTAATGTGAGCCCGGAGGATGTCGACATTGAGGCGCATCTGGACATCCTGCATGCCATTGAGAATCGCGATCACGAGCGCGCCCGGCAGCGGATGCGGGAGCACATCCAGCATTTTCACGCCTCGATCAAGGAGATCTTGTAGATTTCACCACCGGGTTTTGCTGATGCCTGGAGGATTAACTGAAACGAACTGGAGAGACAGGAATACAACATCCGGAAACGCAGGAGGCTGGAAGAGATGAGTGACATACTGGCGCAAATTTCAACCGCCGTCATCGAGGGCAAGCTGGAAGGGATGGAGCAGCTCACCCAGCAGGCATTGGATGGCGGCCTGGACGCGCAGCAGATCCTGAACGACGGGCTGATGAAGGGCATGGATCATGTGGGCGTCGAATTCAAGGCAGGCAACATGTTGGTCCCGGAGGTGCTTCGCTCTGCCCGGGCGATGCAGTCCTCGATGAACATCCTGCGTCCGATCCTGGCCGAAAGCGGGGTCGAGATGGTCGGCAGGATCCTGCTCGGCACGGTCAAGGGCGATCTGCACGACATCGGCAAGAATCTCGTGGCGATGATGTGCGAGGGCGCTGGTTTCGACGTCAAGGATCTGGGTAAGGACGTTGAGCCGGAGGCGTTTGTTGAAGAGGTCAAGGCGTTCGAACCGGACGTGCTTGGCATGTCGGCGCTGCTCACGACGACCATGCGCTCGATGGAGCAGACGATCAAGGCGCTGGAAGAAGCCGGCATCCGCGACAAGGTCAAGGTGATGATTGGCGGCGCGCCGGTAACGCAGGATTTCGCCGATAAAATCGGAGCCGATGGTTACGCCTCGAACGCAGCCGGCGCCTCCGACTTGGCGAAGAAGCTGATTGGTAAGTGATTCTCCACAACCTGTCTCTGATGTTGGAATGGCGAGCGGCATAGTTGGAGGTGTCTACATGAGAGCGAATTACAAGGTGAATTCCGGGGTGCGCTTCCGAGTGCTCTCCGATGATCAGCTGGAGGAGATCAAATCCAGCGTTTTGCACGTGCTGGAGGTCACAGGGCTTGAAGTCCATCACGATCAGGCGCGCCAGATCCTGAAGGACGCCGGGGCGTGGGTGGACGGCCTGCGTGTGCGCTTGCCGTCGTACATGGTGCGCCGCTCACTGGAGCTCGCGCCGCGCAGCTTCACGATCTTCGCACGGGACGGCAACCCGGCGCACGATATTCACATCGGCCCCGGGCGGGCGCATTTCGGACCCGGTCCCACCTGCCCGAACTTCATCGACGTCGAAACGCTCGAGCGCCGGCCATATGTGAAATCAGATGTCCCGTTGGTGGCAAAGGTCGTCGATGCCCTGCCAAATATCGATTTCTGTGAGTCGCTCGGTACGGTGAGCGATGTCAACAGCAGCCTGAGCGCGACCTATGAATTTGCCGGCATGTTCCCGAACACGAGCAAACCGATCGTCGCCTGGTCGTATGACAAGTACGATTCGGAGGACATCCACAAGATCGCCATCGCCGAGGCTGGCGGGCAGGATGCGTTCGAAATCCGGCCGAACTACATTCACTACTGCGAACCGCTTTCGCCGCTTGTGAGCACGCCGGATGCGATCGATAAGCTGATCTTCGCTGCTGAGCACCGCGTACCCCTGATCTTCACCCCCTGCCCGATATCGGGCGGCACAGCCCCGATTACATCGGCCGGAATCATCATCCAGGCTGCAGCCGAATCGTGGATGGGCCTGACGCTGGCGCAGACGATCCAGCCCGGGCTGCCATTCTTCATGGGTGGCGTGCTCTCGATCATGGACATGAGCAGCATGATCCTGGCGTACGGCGCCCCGGAGCTTTCGCTGAATATGGCGGGTTTGACCGATCTGGCACACTACGTGGGACTGCCGCTGTGGCAGACCGGTGGATGCACCGATTCGAAAACGCTCGACGAGCAGGCCGTAATTGAAGGATCGCTCTCCTGCTTCTTCTCGGCGCTCTCCGGCGGCGACCTGTGTCATGACGTCGGTTACACCGAGAGCGCGATGACCGGTTCGGTGTTCCAGCTGGCGATGATGGATGAGGCGATCGGCTACTCCCGCCGCATCACGCGCGGTATCGAGGTCACGCCGGATACGCTGGCGGTCGATGTGATCCACGACGTGGGTCCGAACGGCCATTATCTGCGCGAGAAGCATACACGCCGCTACTACAAAACCGAGTTCTACTATCCCAAGCTCAACGACCGCCGCAATTATGAGGAGTGGGAGATGATGGGTGGACAGCGGATGGGCGACCGGGTCGTGGCGCGCGTGCAGGACATCCTCGCCACGCATGAGCCCTCATCGGTCAAGCCCGAGACGGAAAAGGCCATCGAGAAAGTCCTCAAGGAAGCGGAAGCACGGGTCAAGGAGTGAGCCGTCGCGACCGGTGCGAGAACAAGAGGTGAAAACATGCGTGAAATTCTTGATAAGCTATCGACCTGCATTCTGGAAGGCAAGGCCGAGGATACTCCGGGTCTGGTTCAGCAGGCGCTGGATGAAGGCATCGCTCCGAAGACGATCCTCGACGATGGCATGGTCGTTGGCATGAACGAGGTCGGCGACCGCTTCCGGCGTGGCGATATGTTCGTGCCGGAGGTGCTGATGTCAGCGGAGGCGATGTCAGAGGGCCTGGAGATCCTGCGTCCGGAGCTGGTTTCCAGCGGCGCGAAGCTGATCGGCAAGATCGTGCTCGGCACGGTGCAAGGCGACCTGCACGACATCGGCAAGAACCTGGTCGGCATGATGTGCGAGGGCGCTGGTTTTGAGGTGATTAACCTCGGCTTCAACCAGAAGCCGGAGGCTTTTGTGGCCGCGATCAAGGAACACCAGCCGGATATCGTCGGCATGTCGGCGCTGCTGACGACGACGATGCGGTCCATGGGCCACACGATCAAGGCGATCGAGGAGGCCGGCCTGCGTGACCAGGTGAAGGTCATCGTCGGTGGCGCCCCTGTCGACCAGGATTTCGCCGACCGCATCGGGGCTGATGGCTACGGATCGAACGCCGTCGCCGGGAGCGAACTCGCGAAGCGGTTGGTGGCGGAAGCTTGAACCGGCGTATGACCGCCAACGAACTCCCGACCGTCGTCATTGCCTGCCGGGTTTTCCAGCACTTGCTGGAGGCGTACCTGCCGCATGAGATCGCCGAGCGGATTACGTTCATGGATTACGGGTTGCACCGTGTGCCGACGAACCTGACGCTGTCGGTCCAGGAGCAGATCGACGCGGTGGAGCAGCCCAGCCTGATCGTGCTCGGCTATGGGCTGTGCGGCAACGGCCTGAACGGCATCAAATCCCGCCAGCACACGCTGCTCGTCCCGCGTGCGGACGACTGCATCGCGATCCTGCTTGGTTCACGCGAGGAGTACCTGCGAGAGTTCGAAAGTGAGCCCGGGACCTACTACCTCACGAAGGGCTGGCTCGAATCGGGCAGCGATCCGCTGAAGGAGTTCAACGAATACAAGGAAAAGTACGGGCCGCAGGATGCCGAGTGGCTGATGGATCAGCAGTACCAGCACTACAAGCGGCTGGTGCTGGTGGCGCACAATCAGGAGGATCTCGAGCGCTACCGGCCGCAGGCGCTGAAGGTGGCGGAATTCTGCCGGCGCTGGGATATGCGCTACGAGGAGAAGCTCGGTTCCGACCGTTTTATCGCCCGTCTGGTTGAAGTCGCAGGTGACCTCGACCGCGCTGATCATGATTTCCTCATCGTCCCGCCGGGCGGCGAGATCCGCCAGGCGGATTTCATCGGAGGCTGAGCTGCCTTCGACCGCGCGCTCGAGAGACAGGAGAAGTGAGCATGCAAGTGAAGAAGACGAATTTCACCGTCAACGACACACCCCAGCTGCAGGTGCTGACGGAAGACGAGATCGAGCAGATCTATTTCTCGGCGCTGAGCGTGCTGTACGAGACCGGCGTGCGGGTGTACGACCAGGAAGGCGTGGATGTTGCGCACGCCGGCGGAGCGATCGTCGAGGACACGACCGACGACAGCAGCCTGGTCAAGATCCCACCGTGGATGGTCGACAAGGCGCTCGCCACGCTGCCGCGCAAAGTGGTCCTGATCGGACCCGACCGCAAGTACCGGATGGAATTGTTCAAAGATGAGATCTTCTTCGGCGCCGGCTCTGACACCCCCTTCACCATCGACCCCTACAGCGGTGAACGGCGGCGGGCGAAGTACCAGGATGTGAAGAACTTCGCCAAGCTGGCACAGGCACTGCCGAACATCGACTTCCACATGTCGCTCGGCATCGTGCAGGATCGGGCGGTGGGCACCTACGACCGCTGGCAGTATCTGGCGATGCTGGAGGAGACGACCAAACCGATCAACATCACCGCCGTTGATCTGGATGGGCTGAAGGATCAGCTCGAGATGGCCTACATCCGTGTCGGCGGGAAGGACGAATGGCGCAAAGGCCCGATCTTCTCGCTTTACATCGAGCCGGTCTCGCCGCTCAGCCATTCGGAAGAGGTGATCCAGAAGCTGCTCTTCTCCGCCGATAATGAGATCCCCTTCGTCTATACGCCCTGCCCGCTGGCCGGGGCTACCGCGCCGACCACATTGGCCGGGACCGCTGTCCAGGCGCTGACTGAGAGCCTGTTCGGCATCGTGCTGGCACAGATCCGCAAGCCGGGCGCACCGATGATCATCGGCGGGCTGATGTCGAACATGGACATGCAGACCACGGTCTACTGCTACGGGTCGCCGGAGATGGCGCTGCTGAGCGCAGCCTACACCGAGATCACGAAGTGGCTGGGCGTGCCGGAGTACGAGACGGCCGGCTGCTCCGATTCAAAGCTCTTCGACGAGCAGGCGGCGATGGAGGCGACGATCAACATCGCCACAGCCGCGCTGATTGGCGGCAACATGATCCACGACGTAGGCTACCTGGAGCAGGGCCTGACCAGCTCTATGGAGATGATGGTGGCCTCCGACGAGATCATCGACCGCTTTGATGATGCCTACCGGCACCGGGCAAGCCGGGTGATAGCAATGCTTGGCACCCAGCCTCAGGGCCTTGGGGCCCTCCTTACGAAAGGTGATCTCCTGAAAAGGATCAACATCTGTCAATTCTTCGCCGAGGCGCTGGATGGCGTCGCACGCGCTCTCAATGGACACAGTACAGGCCCTGCCATCCATCCGCGTTTCTACGACCGCGGAAAAGCCGCAGATTCCAGATGTGATCTCTGCCTTGGCCAACGTTCCCTCCTTCAGCTCAAGGGTGGCGAGGTCTCCCAGCCGAGCCGCCATTGCCCCGGTTGGGAGACCTCCACAGGCTTGTCTCCCCGCGCCCCATACTCCATCGATCAGGAGGAAGGCAGGGGAAACGCCTACTCAGTACCCGGTGCCAACCTAGTCCAAACTCCTATGCTCCTGGGGCTGGTTCGCACCGAGAACAACCTAGCCAAACAGATCAAAATCGAGCTCTTCGTCCTTGTGGCGCTCATCGGCCAGCTCGCAGATCCGTTTCAACTCGTCGAACATCTTTTCGTCCATGAGAGGTTCGGTCTCGGTTTCGAGGACCTCGATGACGCGCTCGTGGACCCGGTCGCGGTAAGTCTTGCTGCCGGAGGCAGTCCAGTTCTCCCAGTTGAGACGATCGGTGAGCGTGGGGCGCCATATCTCGGTCTTGAAGCGATTGTAGGTGTGATCGTGCTCGAGATAGTGACCGCCCGGTCCCACGGTGTCCATCACGTCCAGGGCCCGAGTATCATCAGTGACGGGGATGCCCCGCAGAATGCGCTTGACGC
>JARRJK010000109.1:0-23994 GCA_037379555.1 Anaerolineales bacterium
CGTACTGGAAGCCTGCAGCCTGCGCATCGCGTCGAGATATGCACTCAGCACACGGTCGAGCTCCCGCCCTCCGGCTGAGTGGGCCTGCAGCAGCATCCAGAGCAGCAAGCTGTTGTCGAGCAGCGCCAGGTGTTCATCTGCGCGCGCATCATCGCTCATCTCCGCCAGGAGCGCCATCTCCCCCAGGTCGCGCTGCAGGTTCACCCATGCACTCTCGACCGGTTGATCGTTTTCGTAATGCAGCTGTTCGGGTTCGAAAAACAAACGCGTGATAGTCCTGGTCTCCGGCGCGGATTGAGAGTCGTGCTGGATGCGGATGCCGGCCAGGTTGAGCAGGTAGTAAAACGCCACACCGTGCCGGTCTGGGTAAACCTGTGAGCCGTCGGCACCGATCACGGTCAACCCCTGATGCGGTTGGGGCGGCGGGAAGCTGTCGGAGAGGCCTTCGCGCGTGGGCCGGGCGCCCACCCAGCGGCTGCCGGCGTGAGCCAGGCGGTTCTCCAAGTCCTCCGGCAGCAGACGGACCAGCCGCTGATAGGCTTGTAGCGCAAGGTCCAGCATCTCTGCACGCTGAGCCTGCTGCTGGAACAGCGATTGGCTTAGTTGTTGCACCTGTGGAAGCAGTTGCGGGAGATCAAGGCTCATGCACATCCCCTTTGGAACAACTGTTCCGCATTATAGCCGATGGAGGCCGTGCCGCAACGCCGCTTGCTTGACCGGGTCTGGAGCCGGGGTCTACAATCCAGCGATTGGAAAACCGGTCGTAGTAGCGCTCAATCGATACCTGTTTCTCGGCGCAGGCTGGTTATGCTATACTGCGCGACGGTGGAAGGGATGAGCCAGACTCGAGCAGATCTACTTCAACGATTCCGACGCATGGGGCTCGGATCGATCGCAGCTGCCCTGCTGGAGGGTTTCGCGCCATTGGCGCCGCTCGGAGCGCAGGGCTTGCTGCTTTTACAGCCGCTCTTTGGGGGCGGGGAAACCTGGGAATCCCTTGCCAGGGCGCTTGAGGATCCTGAGCAAATTGACAAGCTAACCGCTGCATTAAGATCTGGAGCGCCGCATGGGCAGCATTGACCTGCTGGGTCTGTTCGTCTTGGGGCTGTTTATCGTGCTCCTGCTCATCTTCCTTGCGATCGGTGAGCGGCGCCGTGTGCTGTTTCGTCCGATCCAGGGTTACGAAGCACTGGATCGGGCCATTGAGCGCGCGGTTGAAGCCGGCGAGCGGGTGCATTTGTCCCTTGGCACCGGTTCACTAATCGGGACAGACAGCGCTCCTGCCCTGGCGGGCCTGGCGATCCTCGGGCACATTGCTCGCATGACAACGCTCAGCGATAAGCCAATGGTCGTGAGCACCGGAGATGGTGCCATGGCGATCCTGGCGCAGGACTCGCTGCGCAGCGTCTATCGTGCCGCCGGCGCGCTGGATCGCTTTGGTCCCAACCGGGCCCGCATGCTGGGACCCACGCCATTCTCCTACATTGCCAGCCTGCCGATCCTGCTTGCCAGTGAGGATGTTTCCGCCCACGTCCTGGCGGGTTCCTTCGGTGCGGAAGGAGCGCTGGCAGCGGATTTCGGCGAGCGGGCCAACCTGTTCGTGCTGGCAGGCACGGATGACGCCCAATCTCAGGCGCTGCTCTATGCGACGGCTGGATACCCCCTGATCGGAGAGGAGATCTTCGCCGCCGGCGCTTATCTGCAGAAGGATCCCTCGCATCGTGCCAGCCTGCAGGTGCAGGACTTGGTGCGCTTCATCCTGATCGGCGGCATCCTGATTGGTGGCTTGCTGCGCCTGCTGGGGATCGGCCTATGAAACTCGGGGCCTACATGCTCTGGGCGGCGACGGCGGTGGGCGTGGGCCTGATCGTGCTGCTCGGCTACTTTGTTCCGGTCGATCCCAGCTCGCCGCCTGCCGGTTTGCTGGGCACCATTTTTGGGCTGCGCCTGCTGATCATCCGCTGGGCAGTCCTGCTGGCTGCCGTCGGGTTGGTGTTAGGGTTGGTGAACCTTTTCGCGGTCCACTGGCGGAAGATCAGCGACCAGGAGCGCGGCTGGGGCTACAGTGCGCTCTTGATCATGACTTTCTTTATCACGCTGATCCTCGGCCTGGTGTTCGGCCCAGATAGCCGGATCGTGATGCTGCTGTTTAACTCGGTGCAGCTTCCCGTGGAAGCCAGTCTCGGCGCGCTCCTGGCGATCACGCTCACGCTGGCCGGTTTCCGCGCCCTGCAGCGCCGCCGGGATCTGATCAGCCTGGCTTTCGTCTTCACCGTGGTGCTGGTCCTGATCGGCTCGGGACCAGGACTGGTTCCGAACGCGAGCCCCGGCTTTTCTCTATTCAGCGGACTGCGCAACTGGCTGGCTCAAGTAGCCGCTGCTGGCGGCGCACGCGGGGTCCTCTTAGGTGTTGCCCTGGGTGCCATTGTCACCGGTCTGCGCGTATTGTTGGCGATCGATCGCCCCTATGGTGATTAGGTAGATGGCTGAGCAACGCTGCCCGATGTGCAGCACTCTCAATCCGGCGGAGGCTGACACCTGCGTCTCCTGTGGTGCGCGACTCAAGCCACTGCTTGCGGGTGACTCCCATCCGGAAGCCGAAGAGCCACGCTTTGATGATACGCCCGCCGAGGATGAGGGTGAAGCTGGCGAAGTGGATGACTGGCTGGCGCGCATCCGGGCCGGTGTAAGTGAGGAGCCAGAGCCGGAAGAACCCTCATCTCCAACCTATTCCGAGAGCGCAACCGGGTCACCGGATTGGCTCGGTGGGCTGCGGGAGGCAGAGGACCTCTACGACCAGGGTGGTCCGGACGAAGAAATCCCAGAGTGGATGGATGAATTCATCGCTGCTGGCGGGGAAGAGAAACCCGAAGCGGCTGAGGGAGAGGATGTTCCCGAATGGCTGGCGCGCGTTCGGGCCCGCAAGCAGGTTCAACCGGAAGGCGAGGCGCCTGAGGAAGAACTGGCGGGTGATGACTGGTTGGATAAACTACGCAGCGCTCCGGAGGAGGAACAAGCCGCCGAGGCACTCGAATCCGCAAAACCAGGTTTGGAAGGTTTGGCGCCTGGAGAAGATGTCAGTCCCGAGGCTGAGCCGCCTCTTGAAGAGAAAATCCTGCCGGATCTGAAGCCGGGAGAGGGTCGCGATCCGCATCCCACGCCGCCTGTGGTTGATCTCGGCCTGCTTTCTGACGTACCCGGCGTGCCCGGTTCGCCGCGCACGTTGGGCGCACGCGAGCAAGAACAAGAACAAGATGAGGGTCCGCGCCGTGTGGCGGCGAGCGGCTTCGGCATCGATTGGGGTGAGGGAGAGGGCGAACCTGGCGAAGGCGCACCGCCGCATGTACCGGCCCTGGTAAGCGACGAGAGCGGCGAGCGGCCGGTGATCGAGATCGATGAAGCCTCGCTCGATTCGATCGAACTGCCCGCCTGGCTCGACAACCTCAGCGCTCAGCAGCAGCCCCCGGCCGAGCAGGAGCTCGAGCAGGAGGCGGTCGATGAGGAAGAGGACCTGGCGCCGGCAACCTTGCCTTCCTGGCTGGAAGCGATGCGCCCGGTCGATACGTTCCGGCCAGAGATTGAGATCGTTCCCGAAGATGTGCAGGCGGTCGAGTCGGTGGGTCCCCTGGCCGGTCTGCGCGGGGTGCTGATGGCCGAGCCGGTTGTTGCCATTCCGCGCACATCTTCCGCTGCAGCGGCGCGGCTCGAAGTGTCAGAACGTCAGTACGCACAGGGCGAGCTGATGAACCGCCTGATCGAGGAGGAGCAGCGGGAATCGATGGTCATGCGCAAGCCGGGCAGGCCGATCCCGCTCGCGCGCTGGATCATCAGCTTCCTGTTGCTCCTGGCAGTGCTTCTGCCGCCATCTTTCAGCCGGCTGGGCTTGCAGGGCTTTTCACATCCCACCGATATCCCCCGGGAGGTGGTCCCGCTCCAGGGGCTGGTGAACAGCGTGCCCAACGATCGTCCGGCGCTGATCGTGTTTGATTACACCCCCGGCTACAGCGGCGAGCTGGATAATGTCGCCGGGGCTCTCATTCAGCATGCCTTCTCGCGGGCGATCCCGCTCGTGACGCTTTCCACGCGTCCGACCGGCCCGCCGCTCGCTGAACGGCTGCTCAGCCAGGTGGGCGCGCCCTATGCCGCGACCAATGGTCAGGCGTACCTGCACCTTGGCTACCTTGCGGGCGGACCAACGGCGGTGCAGCTGTTCGCCATCTCACCGCGCGACGCTGTCCTGGCGGGCTTTCTCGTTCCTGAGAATGGGAGCGAAGGTGCGCTCGGCATCGGCTCACAAGCCCGGGCCGCGGTCTGGCAGCAGCCGCTGCTGGCCGGGATCGAGCACCTCTCCGACTTCAGCATGGTCGTGGTCATCACCTCCGGGACCGAAACGGCGCGTAACTGGGCTGAACAGACCCACCCCTGGATCGGAGACAGGCCGCTGATCATGGTGCTCAGCGCGGGGGCAGAACCGCTCGTGCGCCCATATTACGAATCGACCGAACCGCTCGTCAACGGCATCCTGACCGGACTGCCGGCCGCACTTGCCTACGAGGACCTGACTGGCCAGCAGGGGCCGGGGAGTGGAATCTGGGATACCTTTGGCAGCGGCTTGCTGTTTGTGGAACTGATCCTGCTGGCTGGAGCGCTGTATGGCGCCGGCGCATGGCTGCTGAGCCTGCGTAAGCGGTGATCGGGAGAGCATCTATTGGCTGAGTTCTCCTTGGACCTGATTGGAACGCTCTTTGGAGCACTGCTGACCTTGATGGTCTTGAGTTATGTCATCAAGGACAACGTGCTGTTCCGCATCGCGATGTATCTTTTCATCGGTGTCGCTTCCGGCTACGCTGGCGCGATCGCCATGCGCAACGTCATCCTCCCGGCGCTTGTCGATCCACTGCTTGACCCCGGGGGCATCAATCTGCTCGGCTGGGAAGCCTTCGGGACCTTCCTGATCCCCTGGTTGCTGGCAATCCTGCTGGCGCTCAAGCTTTCGCCCCGGCTGGCCCGCTTCGGCAGCTTGCCGTTGGCAATGTTGGTTGGCGTGGGAGCCGCCGTCGTGGTCGGGGGCGGAATCACGGGGACGCTCATCCCTCAGGGTATGGCTGCTGCCGATTCGCTCGCCCCTGCGAACCTTTTCCCGGCGGCAGGTGAATCCGCGTCGATCTGGCTCGAGCGTGCGGTAAGTGCGCTGATCGTGCTGCTGGCTACGATCAGCACTCTGATCTACTTCCGTTTCGCCGCACAGCGTGATGTGACCGGCACCACGCGCCGCTCCCGCCTGACGGCGATTCTGGCCTACGTCGGCCGCTTCTTTATCGCCATTACCTTCGGCGTCATGTACGCCGGGGCACTGACGGCGGCGATCCTGGTGCTCGGCGGCCGCTTCGAATTCCTGCGCCAGGTGATCAACACGCTCATGGGTGGGTCGTGACCAAGCGATGAGCACTTATCTTGACGCCGACACCCTGCTCGCCATTGATGTGGGCACCGTCAACACACGCGCCAGCCTGTTCGACGTCGTGGATGGTCGCTATCGCCTGATCGCGACCGGATGGTCGCTATCGCCTGATCGCGACCGGCCGGGCGCCTTCCACGGCTGGCTCTCCGCTGTTCGACGTGAGCGAAGGGGTGCGGATGGCGATTGAGCGCGTGCAGACCATCACCGGACGCCAGCTGGTGGATGAATCCGACCTGTTGATCATGCCCGTCACAGGCCAGGGAGCGGGCGTCGACATGTTCGCAGCGACCGGCTCGGCCGGGCCGAAAGTACGGACGGTTGTACTGGGATTGATGCCCGGCGTCTCCACCCGGAGCGCCCTGCGCCTGGCTGACTCCACCTACCTTGAGGCCGTCGAGACGCTCCACCTGCTTGACAGCCGGCGGGAGGAGGAGCAGATCGATGCCATCATAGCCGCACGGCCGGACCTGATCTTGATCGCCGGTGGCACGGACGGCGGCGCCCAGGATTCGGTTTTGCGCTTGATCGATCTGGCCTCGGTCGCGGTCAGCCAGTTGCCCCCCTCGCAGCGTCCGCGCATCATCTACGCTGCGAATCGCGGCCTGGCAGCCACAGTTGCCGATCGTTTCGATGACCGCTACGACCTGGCTCAAGCGCCCAACGTGCGGCCGAGTCTCGAGATTGAAGATCTGGCGCATGCCCGGCTGGCGCTGGGAGAGGCGATCTCGGAGGCGCGCGCCCGCCAGATTCGCGGCTATGAGGAACTCGAGCAGTGGTCGGGTGGACGCTTGATGCTCACCGCCGATGCCTTCGGACGAGTCATCCGCTACCTGAGCCGCATTTACGACCCCAACAAGGGGGTACTGGGCGTTGACATCGGCGCCAGCCACACCATGATCGCAGCATCGTTCGAAGGCGACCTGCGAATGCGCGTGGAGACCGAGCTGGGCATGGGCGAGCCGCTGCCGAAATTGCTGCATCACGCCGGTTTGATGGATATCCTGCGCTGGCTGCCGCGCGAAGTAAAACCCGGCGAGCTGCTCGATTACATTTACAACAAGTCGATCGCACCCGGGACGGTCCCCACGGAAGAAAACGAACTCGAGATTGAACTTGCACTTGCCCGCGAGCTGCTGCGGATCGGGATGCGTGAGGCGCGCACGCAGTGGCCCAGTGGAAAGACACTCCGCTCGTCCTGGCTGCTTCCTGCGATTGAGCCGATCATCGCCAGCGGCGCAGTCTTCGGACGGGCGCCCAAGCCGGGCTATGCGGCCCTGGCGCTGCTCGATGCGCTGCAGCCGACCGGGATCACGACGCTCGTGCTCGACCCGCACGGCCTGTCCCCCTCACTCGGAGCCGCAGCCGCAGTAGCTCCAATGCTGACCGTTCATGTGCTCGAATCGGGCAGCTACGTGAGCCTGGGGACGGTCGTCTCGCCGGTCGGGAAAACGCGCCTCGGCCGCCGGGTTCTCACCCTGCGGCTTGAATACGATCAGGGAGCGGAGGATCTCGCCGGTGAGGTGCGCATGGGGCAGCTTGCCGTGCTGCCACTTCGCTCGGGGGATCATGGGAAACTGACGCTGCGGCCGGAACGCGGTATCGATGTTGGCTTCGGTGGACCGGGGAAGGCGGGGGCGCTGCGTGTAGCTGGCGGTGTCGTTGGATTGATTATCGACGCGCGCGGCCGGCCGCTGGAGCTGGCGCAGGAGCTGGAGCGTCAGCAAGAGCTGAATCTGAAATGGCTGCACGACATCGGAGCTCGAACTTGATGTCTGGCACTAATCTTGCACCTATTTGGCCGATGAATCATGTCTGAGATCTTCTTACCTTCCATCACACATGTGCTGTCGATGACGGCGATCCGGCGCCAGCGCGTCCTGCCCGTGCCGGGATCGATCATGGTGCGCGTGAACGAGAAGGTGCAGGCGGCCGATGTGGTGGCGGAAGCTGAAATTGAGCCTAAACACTATTACCTGGATATCGCCCGCGGACTGGGCGTATCGGCCAAAACGGCGGCCCGCTACATCGTGCCGCAGAAGGGCGACCGCGTCGAGGCGGGTCAATTGATCGCCGGACCGGTTGGATTGACGCGGCGCAGCGTGCGCGCGCCGGCGGAAGGTCATGTAGCCGATATACGCCAGGGGCGTGTCCTGCTCGAGGCGCGCGGCGAGCTGCTGCAGCTGCGGGCTGGATTCCCGGGGGTTGTGATCGGCAGCGATGGCAGCCAGGTCGTGACGATCGAAGCAACCGGAGCACTGGTGCAGGCCGTCTGGGGCAACGGCTTGCAAGATTATGGTGTGATGCGTATGGTGGGGGAGAGCCCGGCTTCCCGCCTGCAGACCGATCATCTCGATGTCAACCTGCGCGGTGCGGTGCTTGTGGCTGGAATTTGCGATCACTCGGCGCCGTTCCACCAGGCGACGGAGCTGTCGGTACGGGGCGTGATCCTGGGGAGCATGGCCGCGGAGTTAATCCCGGTTGTGCGCAAACTGCCCTATCCCGTGGTGCTGGTTGAAGGCTTTGGCGAACGGCCCCTAAACAGCCTGGCCTACCATTTGCTGCTGAACAACGTGGGCCGCGAGCTGGCTGTCGACGCTGGCAGCCCGTGGCCGCAGCCCGGAAGCAGGCCGGAAGTGATCATCCCGCTGCCCGCGAGCCGACAGGTCTCCCTGCCGGAGGAAGTCATTGCTTTGAAACCCGGCCGGCGGGTACGAATCTTGAAACCACCTTACCAGGGCGAGGTCGGCGTTGTACGGGAACTGCTGACCGCAGCCGCCAGCTACCCCAACGGTGTGCGCGCCCGAAGCGCTGCCGTTGAAATTGAAGGGGTGGGAACGACGAACGTTCCACTGGCGAACTTGGAGATCTTACAGTAAAAAAGCGGGCAGGCGGGCACGCAATCCCGTATGGAAGAGGCGAAAGCGGCCTGGACGCTGAGGAGTAGAGACGATGGCAGAAGATTTCGATGTAGGAGCACCGCTGCCTGAGGAGTCATCCAACCGCACATTTGTCATCGCTGCGGGAGGCCTCGGGGCGCTGCTGGTGTTGAGCATGATCTGCCTCGCGGTCTACGCGCTGGTTGTGGCACCTCGCCAGCGGGAGGCGCGTGCGACCGATGTAATCGAGGTCAACTTGCAAAACACCCAGCAGGCGCAGACACAGACAGCGGCCGTGGTGCAGCTCACCCCCACGCGCACGCCGACCGCCACGCAGACGGAAGAACCCACCGCAACCATCACCCCGACACAAGTTGTGGTTCTGCCGACCAGCACGGCGACGCCTTTCCTGACCCTGCCAACGCTGGCGCCGGAGACGGCGACAGCCGCCGCGCAGCAGACGCTGGCGGCTTCACAGGGCGGAGGCGGTGCCACGGCTACTGCGACGGCGACCGCCCTGCCGGCAACAGGCTTTGCAGAGGACGTCGGTGTGCCCGCCCTGGCTCTCATGGGCGGAGCGCTGCTGGCGGTGATCTTCATTGCTCGCAGTCTGCGCACTCGTTCGACCTCCTGAAGCCGCGCTGCGCAGCACGCCGCATACAGACCGCCCAGGCAGGGTCAGCTTCTTGTTGGCCCTGCCTTCATGTCTGGAGTGATCATGCCTCAGCCCGGGATGCCGTTCAAAGAGATGCGCGAGCGTGTACTGGCGGATATGGCCGCCAGTCATTGTGTTTCCATCATCGGCTTGAGCAACACGGGCAAGTCGATGCTGATGCGTTCGCTCGTAGACGAGGCATCACAACGCCAGTATAAAAAGCTCGCGGGCCATGCCGGCCATCTGATCTACATCGACTGCAACCGGGCGGTGGCGATTTCCGATCAGGCTTTCTACGAGGTTGTGCTGCGCTCAATCATCGAGAATTTGGGCGCAAAGAACGAAACCGCGCTGGTGCCAACACTGCGTGAGCAGCACCAGACGATCACCGAGGCCGACAGTTCCTTCACCGCCTCGCTCTCATTTAACCTCGCTCTGTCGAATTTGTGTGAGCAAGCCGACCAGGATCTGTGCCTGCTGTTCGACGAGTTCGGTGAGATCTATGCCGCCCTCGACGATCGGGCCCTGCTCAACCTGCGGGCTCTGCGCGATCGATTCCATGACCGCCTTGTGTACGCCACTGCCACCGAACGCAGCCTGCCGGAGCTGCGCGGCGGCCCGGTTGAAGATGAGTTTGCCGAGTTGTTCTCCCGTTTTACGTATCCCATGCCGCTGCTCTCGGAGGCGGAGATGGAGCTGCTGCTCGACCGCCTGAACTTGAGCGGCATCCCGGAAGAGATTCATCCAAAGATCCTCGAGCTCGCCGGGGGACACCCAGGCATGCTGATCGCCGTGGCGCAGCTGCTGGCAAATGCCGCACGCGGCCGGAAGGTTGATCCGGAGTTCCTGGCGCGCATCGAGCCGCAGCCACGCGCCGAGTGCCTTAAACTGTGGAGCCAACTGGAGGAAGACGATCAGAACGCGCTGATCAGCCTCGTGCTGGAACCGAACGCCGGCCTGCCGCCGCGCCAGCTTCACCGATTGGAGACGCTTGGCATGCTGCGCGAGGGACAGCCGTTTTCGCCTATATTCACCGAATTCATCGCCCGCAAGGGACGCGGGGCTGATATCGATGCCGAGGGGGTGTTCCTCGACAGCGATTCGGGCGATGTCTGGGTGGAGGGTATCCGGGTGCCCGTTTTGACGGACCTCGAGTACCGGTTGCTCGACCTGCTCTACAGCCGCCGTGACAAGCTGACCGATAAGTATCAGATCGTGACGGCAGTCTGGGGAGAGGAATATCTGGGCAGCGTCGATGACGCACGCATCGAGAAGCTCATCAGCCGGCTGCGGAGCAAGATCGAACCCGATCCATCCGAACCGCGCTATCTCATCACCAGGCGCGGGCGCGGATACAAGCTGCTTTCGGGTCCCAGTAAGAGTTGATCTCGAACTCGCCATAGCCCGCGAGGGATGCTTGCTTTTTTCATCCTCCGTCGTATCTTGTTAAAAAGGTGGGTAATGATCCTGCGCCCACCAGGTAATCAGAATCCCCAGTGTGTTAGCCCAGCAGGCACCTCATGCATGCGGGCAAATCCAGGTGAATGCAGGAGTTGGAGTGGGAATGATGGCCGATGCACTGATCATGGTTGTTGAGGATGACCTGGCCCTGTTGGAAGGCATTCGCGAATTGCTCGAGTTGAGCGGTTACCGGGTGCTGATTGCATCCAATGGCAAAGAAGCGCTCGATCTGCTGGAAAAGGAACGACCGGACTTGATCATCTCCGACATCATGATGCCCGAGATGGATGGATATGCCTTCCACTCCGCCGTGCGCGAAATCAGCCAGCTGACCTCGATTCCGTTCATCTTCCTGACGGCGCGCGGCGAGAAAAGCGACATCCGGCGCGGCCGCTCCTCCGGAGTGGATGATTACATCACCAAGCCCTTCGACGATGAGGATCTGCTGGCGGCCATACGCGGCAAGCTCTCGCGCTTTGAAGCTGTCCGCACCCAGCAGACCGAGGAGATTGCGGATTTCAAGCACAAGATCCTGCTCACGCTGTCGCATGAATTCCGAACCCCTCTGACCTATATCCTGAACTACTCCGACCTGCTCGCTCAGGAAGGGGGCAGTCTCTCATCCGAGGATTTCGATGAATTCATGGTCGGGATCAAGCGCGGGGCCCAGCGGTTGAATCGGCTGGTCGAGGATTTCCTCATTCTGGTCGAACTCGAATCGGGCGAGGCGCGCAACGCATACAATTTCCGGCGGGCTCAGGTAGAAGATACCAGCGCGTGGCTGCGCATATTAGCCAGGCGCTACACCGCGCAGGCTGAACGGAGGGGTCTTGAATTAAAGATTGAGGTCCCTGACGGCCTGCCACATATCGTGGTCGATGAAGCCTATCTATCGGATGCGATCGGCCGTCTGTTGGAGAACGCAATCAAGTTCTCCGACTCGGACAGCAAGTGGGTCCGCTTTTCGGCCGATGTCGATAAGGGCCAGCTGGTGATCCGCGTTCAGGATCGGGGGATCGGGATCGCCGATGAAGACCTCACCCGGCTGTTCGATGTCTTCCATCAAATCGATCGCGCCAAGCGGGAGCAGCAGGGAACGGGCTCTGGGCTGGCGATCTGCCGCGGCATCGTCGAGCTCCATGGTGGAAGCCTGCAGGTTGAGAGCGAACTTGGGAGCGGCAGCACCTTCAGTCTTGTACTGCCCCTCGCCCCTGAGCTGGCCTCAACGTAAGTCGATCGACCATTTCCCGCCCAGCCTAGCTCCTGCCGACCGGCGAACCTTCTGCGACCTGCTGACCGAAGCCAAGCAGTTCCTCCACCATCTCCGGTTCGCGCGCCTCGGCGTAGACCCGCAGGACAGGTTCCGTCCCCGAAGGACGGATCAAGAGCCATGAATCGTCTTTGAGCAGGTATTTGACGCCGTCCATCGTCTGCACCGATTCCACCGAGGATCCGCCGATGCTGGATGGTGCAGACTGCGACAGATGCGCCACCATCTCTGCTTTCGAGATGGGCCGGGCAAGTCGCAGGTCAACGCGGGTGTAGTGGGCTGGCCCGACCGCCTTCAGCAAGTCTTCGATCAGATCTTCGAGCGCAGCACCGGATGCGGCGACAATCTCTGTCAGCAACAAGCCCATCAGCACGCCATCGCCCTCCGGGATATGGCCGCGGAATGCGATCCCGCCCGATTCTTCCCCTCCGATCAGCACATCCTCGCTCATCATGAGGTCGGCAATATGGTTGAAGCCGACCGGGGTTTCGATCAGCTCCAGGCCGTACTGTGCCGCGAGGCGGTTGAGCATCTGGGTGGTTGAGACCGTCTTGACGACCTTTCCGCTCCAGCCGCGCACCTCGACCAGGTACTTCAGCGCCAGCGCCATGATGCGGTGCGGGTCGACGAACTGACCGCGCCCGTCCATCGCGCCAATCCGGTCGGCATCGCCGTCGGTCGCCAGTCCGAGCCCACCGTGGCCGGCGGCGATCGCTCCGGCCAGCGCACCCAGATAACGCATGATTGGCTCGGGATGAATGCCGCCGAAACCCGGGTTCATCTCGCCCCGGATTTCAAATACCTCGCAGCCCGATCCCTGCAGGATGCCCTTGATCTGCCCGCGTCCGGATCCGAACATCGAATCGACGACCAGATGGAGTGGGTTTTCGGCGATCACGTCCATGTTGATCAAGTGCCGCAGGTGGTCGTAGTAGGCGGGAGTGGGGTTGAAGCGCTCGATCAGCCCCGATTCCCTTGCCTGGTCATAGTCCATCAGGTTCGGACCGCTGCCTTGAGTTTGATGCCATTGTAGCGCGGGGCGTTGTGCGAAGCGGTGATCATCAAGCCTGCGATCGCACCGAGATGGCGCACTGAGTAGGAGATCGCCGGCGTCGGCGCATCGGAGGTCGCGAGGTAAACCTTGTACCCGTTGGCCGCCAGAACCCGGGCCGCCTCGACGGCATAGCGGTCGGAGAGAAAGCGGGTGTCGAACCCGACCACCATGCGGTGAGGATCCGGCGAAACGTCGAGCTTGCTTCCGTTCAACCACTCCTCGGAAGCGACCGCATCCGCCACAGCCTGGGTGACGAGGCGCAGATTATGGAAAGTGAAGGTATCGGAGATGACGCCTCGCCAGCCATCGGTGCCGAAATGTACCGGCATATATCCTCCTGGGTAGGGTGAGTGAGCGGCGGGATTGTATCAGCGTGCCTCTGGCCGGTCAAACCCCGGGCGTACGCTCAACCGCTATAGGCCAGCGCGACGATCAGGTCGTTCAAGTTTGTGCCGCTCGGGCCGGTGCGCAGGAGCGCGCCGGCCGCCTTGAGCGCGTGGTAGGAATCGTTCTCCTGCAACGCTTGCCGAGGATCCATGCCGCACGCTCGAATCCTTCCCGCCGTCTGCGGCGTGATGATCGCTCCTGCCGCGTCCGTCGGCCCGTCGACTCCGTCGGTCGCCAGGCTCATGACGGCAAGCCCAGACTGGCCCTCGAGCTCCAAAGCCGCGGCCAGCGCGAACTCCTGGTTGCGGCCGCCCCGTCCGGTTCCAGCAACGGTGACCGTTGTTTCGCCGCCGCTGACATGCGCCCAGGGGCGGGTTGTATTCGCAAATCCCCTGACCCACTCAACGGCGAGCTCCGCAGCCGCGCGGCGCGCTTCACCCAGCACCGGGCGGGGATTGAGAAGGGTCTTAAAGCCCAGGTCCGCCGCTGCCTGCGCTGCAGCCTGGACGACAAGGCGGTTGCTCCCGATGAGTGCATTCACCGGCTCGGGATGCTCGCCGCCCCCGGGTTCATCCTCAGCCAGTGCCAGCCGGACAGTTTCCGGAGCGGCGTCCCACAAGCCGTACTGTAAAAGGACGCTGCGAGCCGCGCGGCTGCTTACGGACTGAGCGACGGTAGGGCCCGAGCCGACATCCGCCAGGTTGTCCCCGATGACATCCGATAAGATCAGGCTAACCACCCGGGCTGGAGCCGCACGTGAAAGCAGCCGGCCGCCTTTCAGCTGGGAGAGTGCCTTACGTATGGTGTTGATCTCCCCGATCGTTGCACCGCTCTTCAACAGGGACTGGGTGATCTGGATCAGATCCTGCAAACCGACGCCCTGGACTGGCAGCTCAAGCATCGCCGATGCGCCACCTGAGATCAGGCAGAGCACGATGTCCTCCGGGCGCATGTCCCCAAGCAGCTCGGCGGTGGCGCGCCCAGCACGCAGGCTGTTTGCGTCGGGAAGCGGATGGCCGCCAGTGAGAGTCTTGATCGAGGGATGCTCGACGGATGCTGCCGATCCGGCCGGGTGCACGATCAAGCCGGAGGCAAGCCGATCGCTGAGCCGCGCAGCCACGGCTGAGGCCATGCCCGGGGCCGCCTTGCCGACTGCGAGCATGAAGATACGGCCGGACGGCTTCACGATCAGCTCGCTGCCAGCGAGCATCCAGCGCGAGCCGTCAACAGAAAAATGCTGGCGGACTGCCAGGGACGGGTCTGCAGACTGCATCACAACACGCAGGATTGACCGCAGGTGTTGATTGTGTTCCGGGAATTGAAGGGCGGACATGGGTGCCCCTGCCATCGTTCGGCGTGATTTCAGGGTGACTGGAGTGCTTCGATTGCAGCCTGCGCGGCGATCGTTGGCGCCACACCATCTTCGAGAACTGCTTTCACGGCGTTGTTCACCAGCAATCCCAGCCGGGTGCGAAGATCTTCATCAGGGAGAGGAACGGCTGCGGTGACGAGGCTGCTCGCGAGCGCCGCTTCGCTCCCATCCGGCCAGTTCGCCAGCACCTCGCTCCTCGTAGGCAGCACGCGCAAGGCATAAGTCCATTGGCCAAGGAATGCGGGCGCTGAAAGCCAGTCAGCGAGTTCGCCGGCCAAAGCGGTCCGGGCGGAGTCCTTGTCCACGATCGCCCAGGACCAAGTCGTAGCCAGGGTGATGCCCTGACCGTCCTTCGTGGGAAGCGCTATGGCTGCCATCCGGGACGGATCGAACTCGGCTAAAAAGCGAATCAACGGTGCGACCGCACTCGCCGACCGGTTGCCGAGGAAATCATCCCAGGTCTCCTCAGAGCGTGCGTACTGGAGTGCGGAGGCGGGTATGACGCCGGATTCGACGGCCTGTGAGTAGAAATCGAGAATTTCGCTCAAGGTCGCAGCGTCGAGAACCGGATTGCCGTTGGAGTCCCGCAGCTGCGTTCCAGACGCAAGGTACTCAGCCAGGGTAAAACGCGCCCGCGGATCCGCGGCTGGAAACAGAAAGGTGCGCGGGACCTCGAGCAGCTTGTCCCAGGTTCTTGGAGGGCTGCTGTACAGGTCGGTACGGTAGGCAAGCACGTCGCTGAACGCTGCGACAGGGAGCGCAATGAGCGAGCCTTCGTAGGCCGACGCCGGCGCTGCGTACTCGTACCAATCCGGGCTTTCGGGCGAGGCGAGCAAATCTTCGAGCGGCGCCAGGATGCCCTGGGCGGCTGCGCTCTGCAACGCATCGGTGTCAAGCATGATCAAATCCGGCAGCGAATCAGGGGCTGCGGCTCGAGCTGTCACGAGGCTATCCAGCAGCCCGCCGACGCCGCGTTCGCTCTTGACGCGGACATCCATCACCAGGCCGGCATGGGCCTCCTCGAACGAATGCAGCCGCTCGGCCAGCAGCAGCCCGGCTTCGGTTTCGACATCCGGGGCGAAGAAGGGGGAAACCCAAAGCGTGAGACTCGTCGGCTCGGCGGGTGTGGCGCTTGGGGTTGGGGGTGCCGGCGAGGGGGAGGCGGTGGCCGTGGGCTGGCGGGGTGTTGCGATGGCTCCGCCAGGGGAGCATGATCCCAGGAGCAGCGCGCTGACAGTGAGCAGGAAGGCCAATCGTCTCAACATAGTCTGGTGATTATACGGCATCCTTGGTTTCAGGTATATCTGGCCCGGTAGTTTGCCGAGACCGGCCAAAATGAAGGGCGGTCGTAAGCTGAGCGGGTTTCCTATATGCTAGAATCTGACCAGCATGACCGCCAACGATTCCATTCAACCGATTCTCGAGGGGCTTCCTTCCAAAACGGCCGCGTGATCTACGTGGGCAAGGCGGTCAACCTGCGCAGCCGCGTGCGGTCGTACTTCCATGATTCAGCTAACCACAGCCGCAAAACGGCTGAGATGGTTTCGCACGTTGCCGACATTGAGTGGATCGTCGTGGGGTCGGAGCTCGAGGCGCTCATCCTCGAGATGAATTTGATCAAGCGGCACCGACCGAAATACAACGTGCGTTTGAAGGATGATAAGCGTTACCCCTACATCCGCGTCCACTGGTCGGATCCGTTCCCCAAAGTGACCGTTACACGCAGGTTGAAGGAGGACGGGAGCCGCTACTTTGGGCCTTACACCAGCGCCTGGGCGGTTCATGAAACGCTCGATGTCCTGCGCAAGATCTTCCCTTACCTGACCTGCGATCGGGTGATCACCGGTCAGGATAAGCGGGCCTGCCTTTATTACGACATCAAGCTATGCGTCGCACCCTGTATTGGCAAGGTCGATCAACAGAGCTACCGCGCGATGATTGATGATCTGTGCCGGTTCCTGCAGGGGAACACGGAGCAGGTTGTCGAGCGGCTCGAGGCCGAGATGGAGCGTGCCTCGCAGGCACTCGAATACGAACGAGCGGCGGCAATTCGCGACCAACTGCATGCCATCGAACGCGTGGTGGAGGGGCAGAAGATCGTCTCCCAGGATCGGAAGGATTCGGATGTGATCGCCTTCGCGCGTGACGAGCATGATGCCTGCGTGCAGGTCTTTTTCATTCGCCGGGGCAAACTGATCGGCCGAGAATATTTCGTGCTCGATGGAGCCCAGGAAGCGGATGACGCTGAACTTGTAGAAGCGTTCGTAAAGCAGTATTACACCGAAGCGGCCCACATACCGGACCGCGTGCTGCTTCCCACAGAGGTCGAAGAGGCGCGCATCATCGAGGCCTGGCTCAAGCGAAAACGAGGTGGTCCCAGCGTTCAACTTAAAGTCCCTCAGCGAGGCCCGAAGCGGGCGTTAATCAAGATGGCAGCCGAAAACGCCGCTGAGACGCTGGCTTCGCTGCGGGCGAAGTGGGAAGCCGATCGCAGCAAGCATGTCAGAGCGTTGTCGGAACTCAAGGATGCGCTCTACCTCAGCGAGCCGCCGAACCGGATCGAATGCTACGACATCTCGAATCTGCAGGGCACGGCTGCAGCCGGTTCAATGGTCGTCTTCGAGCAGGGCGCGCCGAGCAAGCGCCTGTACCGCACGTTCACCATCCGGGACGTGCAAGGACAGGATGACTTCGCCAGCATGGAGGAAGTGCTGAGCCGGCGTTTCCGCCGCTGGGGAATCGCCGCCGAAGAGGCGCGCAAACCGGGCGGAAAGCTCGATCAGGGATTCGGCATCCTGCCAGATCTGCTGATTGTCGATGGCGGCAAGGGACAGTTGAACCGGGCCCAGGATGTGCTTGAGAGATACCATCTGTCCGACGACATCCCCATCGTCGGCCTGGCGAAAGAACACGAGGAGCTTTACCTGGTGGATCGACCGGATCCCGTGATCCTGCCCCGGCGCTCGCAGGGTCTGTACCTGGTGCAGCGCATTCGCGATGAGGCTCACCGCTTTGCGCTGCAGCACCATCAGCGCCAGCGGCGCCGTTCGGGCATGGCCTCACAGCTCGATGACATCACGGGAATCGGGCCAGCCCGCAAGAAAGCGCTGCTGAGAAAATTCGGGGATGTCGATAGCGTACGCAAGGCCGAGATCGATGAACTGGCGCAGATCCCGGGCATCACCCGTAAACTCGCAGCGCGGGTGAAAGAGGCACTTCAGGTGTAGGGAGGGCTGGCATGCCAGCTGTATGGATTGTCGATGATGATGATGAGATGAGTCATGCAGTCCGCTTGATGCTCGAACTGCTTGACTGTTCGGTTGAGATCCACCGCGATGCGCGCAGCGCTGCCCGGCGCCTGCTGGCCGGGGAGCGGCCCGAGCTGATGGTGCTCGACATCAACATGCCCGAGGTGAGCGGGATCGACCTGCTCGAGTTCCTGCGCATGCGTCCGGACCTGAAGCGCATCCCGGTGGTCATGCTCTCCTCCGAGACGACCGATGTCCAGGTTGATGAGGCGATGAAGTTGGGTGCCGATGCGTTCGTGTTCAAACCCGTGACAATAGAAGAACTGGAGAGCGCAATTCAGAAGGCGCTGGCAGCCCACAGCTGACGCCTGGCGCAGCCCAGCACAGCTTACTTCTCATCCTCCGCAGCGTTCAGCGAGAACGAATCCAGCAGCAAACCCACACGCAGAGCTGCCTCAACCAGTCTTGGTGCCTGACCCTTCTCGATCAGCGCTGTCTTCGGGCCGATCAGCTCTTTGATATAGCGGCTGGTCGCGCGGTTAGTCCGCAGTTCTTCCATCACGCCCGGCGTCTCGGTCCGCAGTAAATACACGCTTTCTATGCGTGCTTCCAGGCCGGACCGGCTGTAGCGCTCGAGGGCTCGAATCAGGCTGGGCGGAATCTGAGCCGTGGTCTCTTCAAGCAGGCTCTGGATATGATGCACTTCAAGTCCTTGATCGGACGCACGGCGCAGGGCGTCCGATGTGAGGAGGTACTCGTAATTGGCCTCATCCGCCGGACCCCAATCAGCGAAGCGGGCGATCTGATAGCGCAGCGTGCGCGCTGCGCTGCGCGCAAAGCGCAGCACGCCGCGGCCGGAGATCTCGATCTCGCCCGGAGGCGCCTGAATCTCGATTTCTGCTGGCCGGTCGAACAGCAGGGGCGAAGCAGGGGTCAGGCGGAACGCCGTGGTCCCACTCCTGCCGCGGTCCATGCCCAGATCCACAGCGCCCAGCCAATGCAGCGTGTGCTCGATCGTCCCGAGCAGCATGGCGCCATCGACCCACGACCAGGCGTTGATTCCGTGCAGGATATTCCCCTCATCATCCTGGAGGTACCAGGAATCGAAATCGGCCGCTGGGCGCTGAAAGCCTGGATGCTCGCGCTGAATATCCTGCAGGAAGCTGTCCAGATCCCACCATGTTCCCGGAGGAATAGCCGAGAGAAACACGAGCATTGCCTTGCGTGATCGGAGAGGGTCGTTCGGCCAGCCATCGCTCGTTGACCGCAGGTGATCCACGGCGCTCAAATCGTTCCAGCCTGACGAATCGCGCCATGCCAGCAGCAGCTTACGTAGCGCCTCTGGGCGGCCTGACTGCAGAAATTCGCGTGTGGCCTCCGGCCTGGGAAGCCCGGAGTCGCGGTCGAGGATTCTCAGTTCCTGGAGGAGCTCCATCAGCAGCGGCACTGCCTGTGGGAAATGCAGATGGCTGCGTTCATGCTCACGCAGCGGCCGTGAGGGAAGGGGATCGTTTTCTGTCCGCCGGCGCAGCGCGGCCAGCAGGGTGGTTGCATCGTCGACGAGAGCGCTGGTGGCTGGCTGTGCATGCTCGGGAGATGCGGCAGGTCGGCCCATCATGGGCTCAGGAGCAGCGGACGGAGCGCCAAGTGCGGCGAAGATCTCATCAGGAATATAGACAAATTCCTGCGGGCCAGAAGGGGTGTCCAAAAAAGCCCGGCCTACATATCCCCGGTACCAGAGTTCCTCCAGCGGAGACACCGGGCTGCGCCACAGCAGCTCGCGATCACGCCGGGCCGGCCCGATATCCCGCATCGGACCGAACTGCCGCGAGAAGTCTGCAAATGGGACCTGTCCTGCATGCTGCAGCAGGTCGTTCATCGCCTCCTGCGACGCCGCGGAGAGCGCGTCCAGACCCGCTTCAAGCGTCTCGGGCTGCGTCAGCGCCTCGGCCAGCCAGGCCGCCATCTGCGCCCGTGGAGCATCCGGGAGCTCGAGACCCGCAAGCTCGGCCACGATGCGAAGATAGCCGAGGTCACGGTCCTCGAAGAAGCGTAGCAGGGATGGCATCACTCGCTCCGAGCCACAGGGCGGTCTCGATCTCTCAGATGATGACGTCCAACGCCTGCGGCAGGATCTTGATCTTCAGGCCGGTCACCTCGGACGTAAATCCCGCGAAGATCTCGCCATCCACATGAACGGTGACTGGCTGTTCGGAGGTCAATTCGAGCTCGCGGAATGAACCCAGGCGGACATCCTTGAAGCGACCGTGGGTGCCGTTCATAACCTCCGGGATCAGCCGGAACATCTTGGCCCGCGAGACATGCCCGATCATGGCGTAGTGCAGCAAGCCGTCATCCGGAACCGCATCCGGAGCCACATGGAAGCCGCCGCCCTCGCGCGGTCCGTTGCAGGCGACGAACATCAACACCCGCTCGTCGATCTGCTCGGAGTCTGTGGTGATCTTCATCGGCGGGGCGTCATGATTACGGAGAATCGTCTGTATGACGGCCCATAAATACATGCTGAAACCCTGCAGGCGGGTGATGCTGTATGAGTACAGCGTGACGGTCGCGTCGAATCCGATACCCAGCGTGTTGTCCCAGTATTCCGTTCGTCCGTCCTGGTCGGTGATCAGGCCAAGATCGATGCGGCGTGGCTCGCCTTCAAAGACGCGTTCCATGGCCGCTTCGGCCAGGGGGTTGACGCCGACATTGTTGCAGAAGTCGTTGCCTGAGCCGATCGGGACGGCTGCCAGCGCAGGACGCTGACCTACAGGCAGGCGCATCAGGCCGTTCACCACCTCGTGCACGGTGCCGTCCCCGCCAACTGCGGCGACAACCTTGAACCCCTCCCTGCCGGCTTGCTCCGCCAGCTCGGTGGCATGTTCCGGATACTCTGTAGCAGACCAGGATGCCCCGCCGCGCTGTTCAATAATCGGCGTTAGGGCGGAGGCCATGTTCCAGGAGCGTCCCCGGTCTGCATGGGGGTTAAAGATTAATTTGACTCGATGGGTCATGACGTCTCACTCCCTCTTCATTTGCCGCAGCAGCGGGTGGTCTGTGCTTGTGCAGCCGTGTCTTTCCGCATCCCGCGAGATCGTCTTCTGCAGGGCGGGTTGAATTTTCTCGGCCTCGGGATGGAACACGCTGAATACGCTGTGTTCCTGCTGCGCTCTGGCGAATTTTGCGTGGCGATTATAGCGTATTCAGGGCAGGTGAAAAGCGGCCTGCCCTCAACTTTTTAAGCCTAGCGGTGATTGACTTACGGACCAGGGGTGTTTAAAGTGGAATCATAAGAGCCTCAGGCCACCGAACGGCTGCATATCTCCGCTGGCTGTGGCAACCTCCGGCACATCTGAAGATCCCTCGCACGTTGAGGCGGTCAAGAGGATAGCGCCGACCGACTGGAGGAACGCCCTTTCGCTGCAGCGCAATCAAGCGGGATCTTCCGGCGAACGCGGCAATGCCGGCCGCTGTGAGGATGGCAGGAGGCTCTCCCCTTTTAACAGTGGTTTTGGGGGGTCTCGCAGGCGCGACGCCGGGGCGAAACCAGGGCCTGCTAGGTGAGGCCCAGCAGCACACCCAGGTCGTGCCGGACCTGGTCGCGATTCTGGAACTGCAGGCCGACCATTCCAAGCTGGCGCGCGGCCACCACGTTGCGCTCGAAATCATCCACGAAGACCGTTCGCTCTGCGGGCAGGTCGAGGGCCTCGAGCGTCAGAGCGTAGATGCGCGGGTCAGGTTTGGCTATCCCGACCTCACTGGAAAGCGTGATGACATCGAAGATCTCGGTGATCTCCCAGCGGTTCTCGAGCGTATCGCGCACTGAAGGCCAGGCGTTCGAGAGCAGCGAGGTTTGAAAGCCTGGACGTAGGTCGCGGATGTAGGCCACGAGTTCATCGTCGATGCGGTCGCCTGACCAGAAATCGATCTCCAGCTCTCGCAATTGATCGGCGGACAGGCCCAGCATGCTGCCGACTGAATCCCAGATATCGCGCACATTTGCCTGGCCGAGCGCTGCCTGTTTACCGAGCTCGCCCTCGAAAACCAGCCGGTCCAGCTCACCGGGAGCTAATCCGAGTTTCGCTTCCCAGCGCTCACGTGGCTGCCGGTCCTCGGTGCGTAGGATCACTCCGCCAAGATCCCAGATTACGGCTTTGATCGTACCCACTTGCTGACGGGTCATCGTGGCTCCTTGCGTGACAGATTCGGTCTGATCGCAACTATAGGGTGCACCGTGCGTGCGGGCAAGCCTCCCCGGTAGAACTGCAGACCGTGTTATTCGGTCTGCAGTTCTACGCCCGGGCGCAGTTCGAGTTCGTAGGTCTGGAATTCCCGCGCCACGTGCATTCCGGCCTGGCGGTAGAGCTCAACCGCCCCGGTGAGGTTCGCGCTGTCGACGCCGAGTCCGACCTTCCGCAAGCCGCGCCGGTGGAATTCGGCGAAGGCTTGCTCAAGCAGCGCACGGCCGAGACCGCGCCGGCGCCACTTCCGTACGACACCCAGCGTGCTGACCCATCCCATGCGCGGATCGCGCTCCGCGTACGGCCGGCAGATAGCCATGCCGGCGATGCGTTCGCCGTCGAACGCCAGGAACCAGAGCGAAGGATCGAACGGACGCTCTTCGAACAGGTGGTGCCGCCAGCGGGCGAAGCCGCGCTTGTCGTCGGCGGGCACGAAACCCCAGTGATCCTGGAAGATCTCCTGCTCCGCCTGGTAGACAGCTTCCATCTCGGCCGGGAAGTCGAAGGTCCGGATGGCGAGCCCTTCCGGCCAGGCTGGATAGGACAGAGGTTGATCGAGTTCGATCTCCATCTCCCAGCTGGAGCGGATGGGCTGCAAGCCGGCGCCCAGCATCAGCTCAACAGCTGGCGCGTAGTCCCGCGGGACGAATGTCCGCAGCGTGATGCGCCGCCCAGCCGGTACGTCAGCAGTTGATTGCAGCGCCCGCAAGCGCGCCCAACCAAGCAGCGCGCTGCCGATACCCAGCCCCTCCCATTCCGGGTCGACGCGACCCCAGAAAGTGGGGTGGACAGGCGGGTCCATAAGGCGCCAGATTTCACCCAGCGCGACTGGCCGGCCATCGGCGTTGTACACCACGCGCGTGTCCGCGAGCACGTCCAGGTCCGGTGCGCGCCACTTAGCATGGTAGCGCGCAAGGCGGAACTCCGACGAGCCGTACATCGCCATCGAGGAGCGATTGAGCATGGGCACGACATAGCGCAGATCACGCGGGCTGCCGGCCCGTACTTCGAAACCGCGTTCGAGCAGGTTTTCCATCGGTTCGCGTATTTGAATGGTATCCATCATGACCCCATTTCTGTCAATCGCGGCGCCATGCTGTGCCCCATCCAGGAGCCATCGTGGGGCAGGCATTTACGCTGCGACCCACCGCAATAGATAGACTGCGGTGTTGCTACGATCAAGCTGCACGATTCCAGCTTCAGCAGTTTGATCCATCCGACGCTGTACTGTCTCGTGCTGTTCAAACCTGGCCTCGAACATTGCACGCTCCTTCCAAACGCAACACGGCTCGACTGCGCAGCGCCGCGGCCGAGCCATGCTTAAAAGAAAACCGCGGGCGCTGGAGTGCGCCCGCGGTCACGAAGCGAACTGTGAACGCTACCTGGGAGCAGGCGCACTACGCGTGGGCATACCGGCACCGGCAAAACCGATGCATGCAGCCGGGATGCTTGTGCAGAGCAGGTACACCATTTCGCGCCTCTCCTTTCGTAGAATGCTCGGCCAGTCTACAACGAGCCGGACCGGCTGTCAAGAACCAACCTGCGTTGAGCGCCGAGCTCCTGTGATGGATTTGGTCGATGATGCCTCATGCATGTCCCCGCAGGGGGGCGGGGCTGTGGATGCAGGCCGAGGCGCGGCCCAAGCCCACGCACACATTTCACAGAGGCGCAAGCTACCGTGCACCTGCGCCTTTTCGGCGGGAATGACGGATGCTATGGCCCCAGGCAGGGATCGGGTAAACCCATGCCATTGCGCGCGCCGCACCAGGCGAAATGGGTCCCACTATGATCAACGTAACCGCGGAACTGGTCGCCGTTCGGGAGCAGGCGCCAGGCGAAGTTATAGTCGGGCGTGGGCGTCGGGGTCATAGGATTCGCCGGGGTCGCAGCAGGGTAGAGCACCCCATCGGCGCGCTGGTCGTAATCGCTCAGGGTCGCGAACAGTACGACGCTGGAGAATGCCGCG
>JARRJK010000110.1:0-10624 GCA_037379555.1 Anaerolineales bacterium
GCGGAATGTGCCGGTGACGAAGGCGTGAACGTAAGCCACAATCGACATTAGCAGGTAGCCGACGAGCGCCAGGGTTGCGATATCCAGGCGGACGAACGGTGAGAAGCCCAGGCCCAGGAAGACCATCACCTGGCTGAACGCATCGACCGTGTGGTCGACGAAGAACCCGAAGCGCGGCCGCTCGATGTTCCGGTAACGAGCGAGAGTGCCATCGAGGCTGTCACCATACCAATTGAGGACGAAACCGAAAGTTGCCAGCCAGAGGTACGCTGGGGAGAAACGGCTGAGGGAATAACCGATCAGGATGACGATCGATCCCAGAATGCCGATCAATGTCATCGTGTCGGGAGTCATGCGCGCAGGCGTATGCCGCGCCAGCCACTGCAGCGCCGGCTTCTCAAGCGGCCCCAGCAGCATATTGTGCATCCTTTTCTGTGAGGAGACGTCAGGCATCGCGCTTCCTTTCATCGGAGACACAAACCACGGTTGCCAGCAGGCGGGGAACAGGCGCACTGGATACCGGCTCCTTCCCCATTCTCGCGTAGTGTCGGCTTCGGTTCAACCCCGATATTTCATCCAGCGGTATACATTCGGCTCGCCCCTCCGGCAGCTGTCAACCAGCAAGGAGTTCGGTCTTGCCCCGTTTATGGCAAAGTCTGCGTGCCAAATGCAGCCTGGTAAGGCTGCCAATTCAGGGCTTCGAACTCTGGGGCTGGCGGGCCAGCGAAGTGCGTCCATGTAGCCAGAGGAATGCGGCCACAGAGATCATGCCGACCATACCTGAGAGGTACCACAACCAATCAGGCTGCATTGAGTCGAGGACGATGCCCGCCAACAGCGGACCGATGGCGAACGGGATCCCAAAAGAAAAGCCCGAGATCGCCATATATCGGCCTCGCATGTGCTCCGGCGCGAAACGCGCCACCACAGCCTTCGAAACCGGGGCGACAAGCATCTCGCCGATCGTGATGATAACCATTGCCAACAGGAACAACACGTAGAGGCTGACAAAGCCGTACATCGCAAAGCCAATGGCATAGAGGGCGGCTCCTGCGGCCATCATGAGCATCGGCGGGCGGCCCTGAATACGGCGCGTGATGGGAAACTGAAAGAGCACAACCATCAAGGCATTCAAGCTTAAAATCCATCCGTAGCTCGATTCCGCCATCCCGTGGATATCCCGCAGGTAAACCCCGAGCGTGGTGTTCATGTTCATGTACACAAATCCCATCAAGACGCTCGCGGCGATGAAGAGCATGAAGAGCGAATCCCGCAGGACCCGCCCGTAACCCCGGAATGTGGCGGCGACGGTTTCCTGTTCGGTTCCTGCGGAAGGCGCCGGCCGGGTTTCAGGCATCGCACGCCATACGATGGATGCGCTGATCAGGCTGATGACGGCATCTGTGATAAACAGGGCCAAATAGGAACGCGTCGCCAGGAATCCGCCGATAGCAGGCCCGATTACGACGGAGACGTTAAAGGCTACGCGCAGGATGCCGTAGCCCTGGGCGCGCTGCTCCTCTGGCAGCAGGTCGGCGATCATCGCTTCATACGCCGGACCGCCGGCATCGGTGAAAATTCCCACCAGCAGTGCAATCGCGAAAAACAACGAGAGGGTGTCGACCATACCCATGAGCACCGAACTGAAGGAAGTGGAAATCAAGCTGAAGATCAGCATGCCTTTACGCCCAATACGATCCGACAGCGCGCCACCCAGTAGAGTCCCAAGGAAGCTGGAGAACGAGAACGCGGCGAAAAGAACCCCCACCTGGGTCATTCCAACGCCGAACTTTCCGGTAATGTAGAGGGCGAAGAAGGGGAACAGCAGCGCGCCGCCCAGTCGGTCGATGAAGGTCACGACCACCAGCGTCCAGAAAGGCCGTGGAAACTCTTCCAGCGTCGACTGAATGCTTTGACGGCGTTTTTGGAACCACACGATCGGCCTCCAGGCTGCGTGTTATGGGCTGCGATGTTTGCCCGCAGGCAAGAAATCTAATGGGTTTGCACTTAAAAGAAAAGGATCTTGCCGGTCCGGGAAAGCTATATAGGACCGATACTCATCGCAGGATCTGTGAAACGACAGATCAAATGCACCGCAAACCGACTATGCGATGTTGATTGCCGCCGCACACAGGACGGAGCAAACCACCACGATGAATAGCAAAAGTGGATAAGCGCGGACATTAATACTTTGCATCCGGGAGCTCCTCAAACCGCTGCGCATTCCCTTTGGAACCGAGTATCGCGGAAAAGCGCACCGATTGTACCAGCACTTCAGCTCTTCCTGGCTTCGGATGGGATTGTGGTTTGATGAGACGTGTCAGGCCAGCCCAGCTGCCGGAGAACGCCTGCGCACGATCAGAGCCAGGATCACGAGCACGCCTGCATATGCAGCGACGGCCCATGCGGTGATCGCTACGCTGGGCGTAGCTTGCTGCTTAACGGCGATACCAGCCGCAGCCCAGATGATCACCAGCAGAAAAGGCACATCCCCTCGGGAGATGGCCATCGCCGTTGACAGCGCCGCCACGATGAGCAGCAGCACGACTGCCCATATCTCAGGAGCGATCCCCCAACCACCCCAGCCTACGTACCAGAGCATCTGCGTAACGTTCGCAATCGTCGCGACGCTTATCCATCCAAGGTAGATGCTGAATGGCGTGTCCACAAACCAGCGCTGGGCAAGGCTGATAGATTCGCGACCGATGCGCAGGCGCAGGTAGATCGCAATCAAGATGATCAGCAGAGCGAACATCGCAAGCAACGTCCACAGGAATTGCTCGTAGTGCCACAAGAATAGCCACACGATATTCGCCAGGCTGCTGGCTGCAAAAAGGTAGCCTATTCGCTTCAACCTGGAGTTGTCCCGCTGTCCCGGAAGCGCCTGGTAGATGCTGAATGCGCCCAGCGCGAGGTAGATCAAACCCCATATCGCGAAAACATAACCGGCGGGCACAAAGAAAACTTGAAATCGGTCCGATATCTCGCCTGTATTCAGGCCATTCAATGGGAGGATGTTGGCCAGGGAATTTACTACGACGACCGCGATAAAAGCGATGATGTTGACCGCCTGGCGAAGGCTGTTTCGATTCATTTGATTGCTCCTTGTTCAGGAAAAAAACTGCTCAAGCCAGATATGACGTCCTGGCCAGTTGCTTATGCGTGTCCTCAGACCGAGATACCCAAGTAGAAATATTGTATCGTCAAACAGTCAATCATTCGAGGGGGTAAGAGTAAATTCAGGCCGCATCACGCACAGGCCGCCTTCCGTACGAACTCTCATGGCGAAAGGGAACCGATCGACCTGAAGGCAAAGCTCCAGGTCCCGCATGTCCAGGAAGGGATACTGTGGATCGCCGAACCGGCGTCCCCAGCCAGAATTTCGAACCCGGGCCTGGATCAGACCCACATCGATCTCCTGCTCCGAAAGCAGCGCCTGGAGATAATCGGCGCAAGCCGCATCCTCATCACCAAAGCCACCACGATAAACGCCCGTCAGCACGAAAGTCACCAACTCAGGATCGAGCGCATTGATGGCATTCGTCGTTGCGCGAGCACAACACAGGCTGGCTGCGAACAGCGAGTCTGCCGCCTCACTGCGCACCACGCCCTGGGTTCCGGCAGTTGTGCGTTGGACCAAGGTCGTGCCGTTCAAGTTTCTACCAACGAGCGCCTGAGGCGAATTTCCGAACTCGAAGTCTTCGGGCTTTCGCCCATGGTTCTCCCCGATCTGGATAACATCAGGCGAGCGGCGCTTGATCGCACGCGCCTGCTCCAGTGTGGACACGATGTACATCGCCTCGGCACCGGCATTGAACGCGTACGCAGCAGTCGTGAAAGCCCGCAGCACATCGATAACCACCACCACGCCGCCTGCATCATGGCAATCTTCGAGATTGGTCCGGTTAAATCTCATGCTCTCCGTCTCGTTCAAACCTCTGGCTTCGAACTCCTAACCATCTTGCGTGCATCGAACATTCATGCCGGTATCCGTTTCACCACCCAATCACGCAGTTTCTGGACATACCGCTCCGATTCGATGTCGTTGTGCGATTCGTGAAACCCACCAGGGAGGATCCAGAGTTCCTTATCAATGCTTTGAGCGGCCTCGTAGAACTCCTGCGAACCGTTTACTGCGCTAAGGCTGTCCTCGCTGCCATGCACAAGCAGCAGCGGAAGGGTCATACGGTCCGCATGGTCTTTGATCCAATCGATCGTATCCAGGCTTTCTGTCGCAAAACGAACCGTCCCGCGGTCGTGAACCAGGGGATCATTCCGGTAGTCCTCGACAATCTGAGGGATGCGGGATAACGTGCTGGCGTCCAGACCGGTGGGCAGCGTGAAGCCAGGCCAGATATTAGAGAGCAGCCGGGCAATCATGACCTGCAGTGGCGTGGCTACCCCCACCGGCTCGGTTGACAAGCTGCTCAAGATCACGCCCGCCAGCGGTCGATCGCGACTGAGAACGTATTCGGCTACGATCAGCGTCCCCAGGCTGTGTCCGAAGAGGAAAACCGGCATACCTGGCGATTGGGAACGTACATAGGACATGAAATGATCAAGGTCATTGTGGTGATCGCTCCAGTGCAGGATATGGCCACGCTTGCCAGCGGAACGGCCATGGCCGCGCAGATCGTACGACCAGATCGCCAAGCCAGCGTCCGTCAATGGTTCCAGCAAGGTCTGATAGCGACCGCTATGTTCGCCCAGGCCGTGCACGATAATAAATACTGCGCGCGCCGGATGGTCGGGCAGCCAGTTCTGGCCCCAGAGCTGAATACCGCCATCCCCCTCAAAAGTGAACTCGCTATGCTTCATCACTCGCCTCGCTATCCAATTGCCCGGGTTGATGGGCAAAGATCTGCCGGAGCAGCCTGCCGCAATCTGGCATGCGCTTTCCTACCCCGTCGATGAACCCGCCTGGTCTGCAGTACAAAGACCAAGCCATAGCTGATTCGTTTCGCGATCTCTGTCACCCTTTCGGAGATTCCAGCCGGAAGCCTGTCGATCTCCCCGGCATCGACATAGAGAGAATTCTACAATGACCATGCCAGACTCACGTAGCCCAGGAGAAGAGTCAACGCAAATAATCAAAACAGACACACAGCATGCGACGGCGGATCCGCGCTGTGTGCGGTTGGATCAATCCTCGGGCTGAGCTTTCTCGACAATGATCGTGCCGCTAGAAAGCAGCGCAGCGATCGCGCCGATCGCGGCCAACTGCGGCGCAAGCAGCGCACCTACGACGCCAACTGTCAGCGGCATGTCGATCAGTGTCCGGCCATCTTCATTCTTGATGATCACGCGCCGGATGTTCCCCTCGTGGACCAACTCCTTGATCTTCGCCAGGAGCACGTCCCCATCGACTTTGAACTCCTCGCGCTTCACGCCTTCTTCTGACATCTTGTTCCCTCCTCCAGCGCTCTCACTCCAGGCGGTATACCGAGACATGTTTTCGGCTGCCAGCCGTGAACTCATCCCGCCCCCAGGATCCCCAGCGCTCGATCCGGATCATACCAGCCAGCCTCGCCATTAGATCGAGTTCCGATGGCCAAGCATAGCGCAACCTGACAGGATACATGCGGGTGCCCTCCGCCGTGAACAGTATATGCTGGCTGCTAACCAGCTGGTTGACCGGGTCGTGAAGCGAAGCATCCAGCCTTATGCGATCCTCGTCGATACTGATGACGCGCAGCGCCTGACCCGCCGTAAAACGCGTCAGGTCGGGGACGAACGCCTCGAGAACAAAGGTCCCGGAAGGCGTTAGATGCTTCGCAACATGCTCAAAACACGAAATCTGCGCTTGCTGGGTGAGCAGCGCATAGAACGTGTTGAACACGACGTACACCAGGTCGAATTTCAGCCCCAGATCGAAGGCCTCGAAACTCCCGATGGAAAGTGCGATCTGCTCGCTCCCTGCTTTCTGCTTCAGCTTGTCCACCATAGCAGGCGAGGCGTCGATGCCATGAACTTCAATCCCCTGCGCCGCAAGCGGCAGAGCGATGCGGCCTGTGCCGACGCCTAATTCGAGCGCCCGGCCGCTTCGCGCGTTCTCAAGAAGGAAATCCAGGCATCCCGCTTCAACCTGCGAGTACATCTCGTCATAGACACCCGCGATGCGCTCCCCGTAGGCATCCGCATCAAATCCATCCATGGCAACGCACCTCCAGGAAAAGCCGGTCGGATCGCAACCGGTCCTCAATATTGTGCTCACATGTCCCGCATGAAGCTTCATCACAGCTGGGTGTGATGACCGGTTCCGGACATCCCGATCTGTGGCTTAGAAGATAAAGGGAATGAACCGCTTGGTACGGGACATCATCGCCCGGTAAGATTCCCCGAATCGTTCGAGATTTTCCCCTTCCTCATTCACAGCCGTGAGGTAAAGAGCCAGGCTCGCTGCGATTGTCAATCCGGCATTCAGAAGGGATGGCGCTTTGAAAAACACGCCCCATGCGAAGTAAAGCAGCGAGGCGTAAAGCGGATGGCGAATATAGCGGTATGCACCACTTTCGACCAGGCGAGTCGTGCCCTCGATCGAATCCACTGGTTTTCCCATTGCACGCAGCAGTGAGAAACCGTGCAGGGCAAGCCCTGCGGAGGCAGCCAGCAGCACCCAGGAGACAAGTTGCATCGCTGCGAAAGGCATCCTGAACCAGATCGGGAGGTTGATCAGGACCATCGCCAGAATGATTTCAAAAGCCAGGCAGCGGTAAAAGCGGTACGATCTGAGGTCGAGAAGCGCATCCCAGGAAAAGCGCAGGATGCCGACCGAGATGGTAGTGAAGATCCCCATCCGAATCCAATCAAATGCTGTCATCATAAGCCGTCCTGGACTTTACATAAACTATGCATGCTTCGTATAGTTTAATTATGGCGGCTATACGCATCGATTCCTACTTTGTATTAAGGCGGTCATCGATCTCCTGCAGATGCTCCCAGGCGTGCTCCAGCGAGCGGCGCAGGGCCCGGTGTGCAGTCCAGGTCACCTGGCCATGAGGCACCTGGAGCTCACGCTCTGTAGCACTGAGCGCGTCCAGGCGTTTGATGTGTAGCTCCATCAACTCGCCGAACGCTTCCAGCGAAGCCCCCTGCTCCTTCCGCAGGCTGCGAAGGGCTTGAGAAGCGCCATCTTGTTTGCCAACGAGGTAACGCACATAGACTGCCTGCGATTCGGCCAGGTGATCAAGGATCGCGGCCAGCGACCGGCCCTTTTCTGGATCGTCCGTTAGCGCCTCAATGTCCAGCTCCTGCAGCATCTGGATGATGCCCTCGTTCATCCACCTCAGGCGGCGCACGCCCTGCTCCAGCGTCTTGACGGTCAGGGGTTCGAAGTCACGGCTGAATCCGGGTGTCGGATCGCCATAGCCAAGCCAGCTGCCCTCCATAACGTGTTCATGCACTCCGGTTTCAAATTCCTGCGCTGGATCGACTCTATCGCCATTGCGGGCCAGGAAGCGCAGGTACAGGCGGATCACCGCTGGTGTAGCCTGCAGTGCGGCCTCCGTCGAACGATCGCGGGTAACGCAGCCAAGCAGGTCGAGCACGTGTACCATCGTTATGCGTTTGCGCGGGCCTGACTCGAGGTACAGCTCATATACCATTCCAACCTCCCAGGATGTAATCGTCTGGACGCACTGCCAACTCAACGACTTGCAGATTACGCCGAAGCGCGTCCACCATGTCCGCTCCACCAGACAGCGCCAGCGGTAACTGCGGTCAGCAGCGCGCTAAGGGTTAATCCCAGCGCCAGGAATTCGGAGACGGTTCCGTAGCGCCAGGGACCATCCTGAATCATCTCGACCACGTGCTTGAGCGTGTCAGCGAGTGCGATCAGCAGTCCGATCAAAGCCAAGCCGCCGAAAGCCACGCCCGAACCGGCCGCCGCGCTGGCGAGCAGCCCCGCCAGGCTCGTCATAAACGCCAGGGCGAGCAGCAAGGTGAACTCGGTCGAGAGATGAAATTCAGCTGGCGCGTCGCTGGCGCGTCCCACAGGAACTCATCGATCAGATGAGCCGCAGCAAAGCCCGTGAAGAGGGTTGCGCTTCCCAGCACCAGCTTTCTGCTCAAGGCTATCACCATGCACTCCCTTTCAGTTGAGATCGCTTATCCTGCCGCGCAGATCCCGGTTAACGCCTGATGTTGATCATCACGAGACCAGCGATGCAGACCAGCACTCCGATCACGTTCAGCACCGTGGGGCGCTCATGATAGACAGCCACCCCAACGGGCAAGAGAACCAGCGCCGCTGCGGCGTTCGTCGCCACTCCGGCCAGGCTGATATTCCAGCCGGCCCGATAGGCAAGCAGAAAGCCCAATTCCAATCCCACGATGGCCACCGCGAGCGCGATGCTCGCCCAGTTAAGCTGCCGCAGGGCCGCGGGCAGCGCCGTCCTGACCGGAAAGATCATGAACAGAGGCAGCGTCAATAGAAAAGCCATGATGTAGGTCACTAACAAGCTGGCGACCGGATTTGCAACGGGCGCGATCGCCCGTTGGAAGATATGGTAAAGAACGCTAGAGAGAACTGCAATCGCAAAGGATGCGTAATATATTCTCATGTCTTCCCTGACTCCCAGAGTTCTTGAGTAACTGGAAGCATAATACAACAAAGGTGGAAAACGGATACCTGCCTGAGCCGCCGGTTGGTGTCATCTGGTGAATCATTTGAAATAGACGTTAGGTTAAAAGCGATCCCCCTGCCGGGGGGTAGCGGCAGGAGGTTCTGTAATTGCGGTGTCCAGGGCATGGTGCCTGCCCTGGCGGGAAAAACCGACAGCTAGAAACCGAGTATCTCGCTCGGTTCGATAAAGCCCCCCTCGATCACGGCCCAGACGACTAGCAGCACGACCGCCAGCAGGTGGGCGAATGTGAAAAAGCCCAGGACCGGGCGCTCACGCAGGCTGCCCCGCCGGAAAAGAAGCGGAATGAGACCGGCGAGCGCAGCGAACGGCAAGCCTACCGGCCAAGTCTGGCCTTCGAGCGTTATCGAGGCAAAGGCGAAGCCATACAGGATCACTGCCAGGATCAGTACCGCCCAACCTGCGCGTGTTCCCGCTGGGGCGTTCCAGCTGCGTACCATGATCAGCGCGGTCAGGCCGAACACACCCAGGTGCCATAGATAATGGCTGAGCACCTCGTCATAGAAATAGGTCAGTTTGTAAACCTGCGTATCCTCAAGCGAACCCAAATGATGCCCGATCGAGTTGCCGGCCAGATGCATGCCCTGGCCGAGTGTCCAGAGGGGAGCCAGAACAAGAAACGCCAGCATCCCCCGTCGCCCGACAGGCGAGGATGAAGCCCCACTGTAGAGCGTCCAGTAGAGCGGGATCAGCACGAGCGGCGTGAGCAGATCAAGCGCGTCGCCGTTCTTCATCAGCGTGTAGAGCGGGAACGAAGACGAGAGAAACGCAGGAGCGAAGAAGAAGAACACAAACGCGGCTGCAAAGACGAGCAAAGTCGATGTTTTCATGCCTTCACCGCATACCTTTCTTGAATGGCGTTATTCGGCGACGAGCGAGATCCAGGCCGGGTTCTCATCCTGACCTGGATCGTCGGTGAGTTGAAACAGTCCGCTCCCGTCAGCCCCGATAATGTACATATCGTGGTTACCGGAGCGGTCGGACCAGAAGGCGATCAGCTTGCCATCCGGAGACCAGGTGGGGTTTTCGTTGTAGCCGGGCGCATCGACCAACTTGCGTAACCCGGTGCCATCCGCGTTGACGATGTAGATCTGAGTCCCCAGGTCATTGCCGGTTATGAAGGCGATCATGCTCCCGTCTGGTGACCAGTCCGGCTCCATCTCGGTCATGTGGCTGCTTGTGAGCCGGCGCTGATTCGAACCGTCGGCATCCATCAGGTAGATGCACGGCTGCCCTTCTCGGAAGGAGGTGAAGGCGATCGTGCTGCCATCCGGTGACCAATCGCACTCCTGGTCATCGGCCGGATCAGACGTCAGGCGGGTGACTCCCGTGCCAACCGCATCGGTACTGAGGATATCGAGGTTGCCAGCCTCCCAGAAACCGGGCAACGCCATCTGGTTGCCATCCGGCGACCATGAGGTCCAGCCAAGCAAGCCCTGTGCGAACTTGCCCTGGCCCTGGCCATCGGGCGTGGTCACCCACAGCTCAAGCACAGGTGGCGTGACCTCGAAGTCGAAGGTGAAGAACAGGATGTAGCGGCCATCGGGCGAAACCTCGGGGTAGATATGGTCGGTTGGCAGGTTCGTAAGTTGCACCAGACCGGTGCCATCGACGTTCATACTGTAGATATCGTAATCACCGTCGCGATTGAAGGCGAAGGCGATGCGGGCAGCACCGCCGAGCGGTGTGGGCTCGGGCGTAGGGCTGGGACGCGGCGTCTTGGTCGGCGTGGGCTCGGGCGTAGGGATGTTCGTGGGGGGGCGAGGTGGCGGTTGCCGTCGGTGGAGGTGGTGTGGCGCTGGCGCAGCTGGAGAGCAACAACATGACCAGCAGAAGTAATGTAGCCAGTGAAACAGTCACGGGCAAACGATGGCACATATCAGCCTCCGATCCAAACGTCTTCAGTAAGGCAGCGTGTAGTGTATGGTTCCTCAATTGGATGTCATGAATCTTTCCCAACCCGATCCACAGTGCATTTCCTC
>JARRJK010000111.1:0-9501 GCA_037379555.1 Anaerolineales bacterium
TGTTTTCAACGCTGCCAGGAGCGATGAAGCTTGAAATAAGGCTCCGTAACGTCTCAGTGATAAATCCTCCCTGAAGCACGCTTAACAGGGCGCTCATACCTAGAACTGCCACCCAGAATCCTTGTACTCGGCTCGAACTCCTGGATCCTGAATGATTGCGTTTGCCTGTGTATCTCCACAGAACCAATGCTAAGAGGCTTAGCCAGAGCAAGGCAAAAAGATGCTCGCCACTCAATGCCAGCGAGCCCAAGATAAAGGTCATCATGGCTGCAGATGCTGGGTTGAAGCGCAAACGCGGCGCGATCAGAAGCAGGAGCAACACCGTCATGAATGGCATGGCTCCAGTCGAGCCAAGGATGAAGTGTGTCGGAACGAAGATGCTGTTGTGAAACGCAAACGGAAACTGGATGGTGCCAACTCCCTCCAGCACCCAGGTATTCGAGAGCGCCTGCATCAGATTGGGTGCGGTGTTCTTACCGGAGTTGATCATTACAACGCCCGAGGAAAGCCAGCGCAGGACCGGATCGGGCAGCAGCAGAAGAAGCCAGCGCGTGCCTCCTGCAAACAGGGTGAGAAATGCTCCTGCAGCCGCTGCCAGGTTCCTGCGAGTGATGCGAGAGAATAAATGCCACCCCAGCATGAAGGTCAATGCCAGCATGAATGCACGGCTAAGATCAAAGGCACTCCACGGCATCAACCCGGCCTGCCGTACCAGGCTGGCGGACCAAATTTGTAATCCGTAGTGATATGCAAATAAGTTCGATGGATTTAAGTAGAAGTGTGGCGGGATATCGCCCGTTGCCATTACGGAGATCATTGGTAGATGCAAGAATTCATCAAAGATAGCCAATCCACGCATCACGATCTGAAATACATAGAACAGGAACAGGAAAAGTAACGCAACGGTCAGAGTTCGCCGACCATCGAATAGAGCAGGCCGTCCTGCACTGAACCATCGCCAGAAACCTGCCCCGAGAATTAGTCCCGCTGACAACCATGAAGATGCTGTCAATGAGAGGAAATGAGTGAGCATATTGGTTAACACGATGAAAAGGAGAAAGCCGGTTGCTGTACCCGTGAAGAATATCTCTGAACGCTTTATACGCGTGCATCCAGCGATCATCATCATCCCGCCAATCATCCATCCTGCTGACAGGAGCACGTACAGAATGAGCATGAGCGGACTGAATGCACGCAGATAGTACAACTACAACCTCCCGCTCGTGGCCAGGCTGAGCCAGAAACGCCAAGTGAGTCTCACGCGGTCGGAGATTGCGGAAATCATTTGTTAGCCGGCTCCAGCCTCGCAGGAATCATCCCGGGGAGCGAGGATCTGAACCCGGGTCTCCCCAAACGTTTCTAGCGGTTCGTAGTAGCAGAGGATCGGCAATGAGACCTCACGCACCCAGGCATCGTTCTCTTCACCAAAAGCGTGTGACCGTCCTTGAAACCCCGTCGTCAAGGGATCGACCACGATCATGTCAAAGCGGTGCTCAGCCAGATCGGTATGAAACGCAGAGAGGTAGTTCTCATCGCCGGACATCGCCATTTCCATCAAGAACACCGTCTCATCAAGAACACCGTCTCATATCCGGGTATCAGCCTGGCGCCCTCAATCATGTCGAAGGTTAGCAGATGGCGCTGAGAGATGAAAAGGATCTGCTGGTCGGCTTTATCGCTGTCCCCGGTATACTCCCGCAGAGCCTGGAGGCTCCTGTCAATTTCAAATTCCAGCGGTCGCTGTATCGGCCCTCCCTGGCTTAGAGTAAAGATCAAAGGTACGGCGATGAACAGCGGCAGGAATCTAAAATCAGTCGTCTCTGGCTGATTCTCTCGACCAGCCTCCAGGTTAAGTTTGCCGGAGTAGACGAAGGCTGCGATTACCCCGAGGACAACCAGATACGCATCCAGGTTGTGCAGGTTACTTCCACCGCCGATTTTCACGCTGACCACCAGGCCTCCCGCGAGCAACACCAGCAAAATAGCCGCTAGTCCAAGACTTCGCGGCCATGCCAGGCCCTGAATCAACCTGTGTCGATGGATCCAGAATAGAAGCAGTGCCGGAAATGATGCGAGCAGGATGGCGAGCAGCACGCCCAGTGGATAGGTTGGGTTCGGAAGCAGACGATACCAGAGCAAGCCCGAACTGAAGCTCGAGCTGAACTGCTCAGCTGGTTGGCCCGACCAGGCGATGTAGGCTAGTTGCGAGAGGAACGCTATTGCTGTTCCGAGCGCGACCCAGACGACCGGCCACTTCATATACCCCACGAGGTTTCGATCACGCCTTGGAATCTCCAGCAAGTATAGGACGGCGCCGAGTATCGCCGGCACGGGATACCAATTGATCCGGCTGATGCCAGCCCAGGCCGAAGCCAATAGAATGACGGCCAGCGATCGCCAGGGTCTCTCTCCATCGAAGAGCCAAAGGACAAGAATGACCATCACCAGCAGGTGATAGTAGACCGGTCCCTGGAACAGATAGAGCACGGCGAGCGCGATCATGGCCGCGTAGCCGGTTTTGGATCTCACCCCCAGCCGTCGGGCAAGTAGATAGCCTGTCGCAACCGTCGTCGAAACCCAGAGCAAGACCTGCCATACACGGTGAACTACAATTGGCAATCCTGGGACGATAAAGGGAATACTCTGCAGCAGAGAGCGTGTTGGGTGAAGCACGCTGGGGGGAACCTGGAAACCATAGATTCGGCGGGAGAAGTAGAGCGAAGCGTAATAATAACGGCTGGCCTCGGACCACCCTAGTGAGAGGGGATAAGCCGAAATCTCCTGTGCCAGCAGCCCCAGCCGATACACGCTGCCAATCAGAAGCGCCGCACCACATACCCCAACGAGCCAGGATGTCTGCGGCCTGATCGAGCGCAGGATCTCAGCCGTTGCGATAATCAAGATCCAAACGATGGTCAGCCGGACAAGCAGGAGGGAGGCAAAAACCTCCTCGACATGGAGAAAGAGGGCTACAGGCAGCAGGATGAGCACCAGCAGGATCAGAGGCCGGGCAAGACCAAGTGTGGCCAAACGCAATCGTAACCCCGCGTTGAGGTTCGCCCGCTCCTTGTCAGTCCGGGAAGAGAGAAATCGGAACGCTGCGCCCTCAAGCAGGATCAAGACTGCCAGAAAAACGAGCCCGATCTGCCACTTCAGCGAGACCGTAACCAACTGCCGAGACCATGCGTAATTAAGTAGTTGGAGCGACGCAGCCAGGGTCAGGAAACCCGTGATTGCGACCGATACAAGCGAGGGATCGAATTCTCGTATCCTATCTTCCCAATCTGCCATATCCGAAAATCACGCTTATCATGTTTCAACCATGCCAGAATCAGGGCCATTCTTGCGCGCTTCCGAGAGCACGCCGGGAAGGAAAACCGAACCGGGCAAGCTGATCATTAGATCAAGACCGCGCAGCAGGATGGCGAGCGACAGCGCCGCCTGGACCGCGACCCCTCCCAGCTCAGGAAAGATGTAGCTGATCGAGACGTCCCGCAATCCCAGTCCATTGCTTGAGATCGGTATTAGTGTGATGAAGTACGTGAAGCTCCACAAGCCTCCGATTGTCCAGAAGTCCAGTACCTGACCCATATCCCGCAACAGCAAGCGGATAATGGTGAACAAACAGATCATGTGAAACCGGGTTAGACACAGCGCAGTAAGGACTGCTTTCGGCCGACGCAGCCACAGCAGAAGCTCCTTGAACAGACGCACGGTACCATTCCGTAAGCGGACCAGGAGCAGCCTCCAGTCGAAGACGAGCGCAACCCCGACTCCTGCCAGGACCCAAGTTTCATGCAGTGCGGATCCACCAGCTGAAGATGCGTTCAACCATTCAAGGAACTTCCATGCCCCTACTGGCAGCAGCATGGCCATTCCCGCAAGACCGACCAGGCGATCGGCGGCGATCGACGTGCCGCTCGAGATGCGGTCTTTCGCCTTGCGCAGTGTTACCGCCAGCCGGAGAATATCGCCGCCGATGGTTGTCGGCAGGAAATTCGCTGCGAACAGCCCGGCGAACGTCATGCGGAAGCTTTCCCAGTAGGAGATCTCCGGCGCGACCGCGCGCAGCAAGGCATACCAGCGCGAAGCCACCGCGAACCGCGAGACGATCATGAGCAGGATGATGGTGACGATCGTCCGGAGGGATATGCTTTCCAGCGCCTCCCGAATCTCCTCCCAACCTTGCTGGCTCAGCAGGTAAATCAGAAGCGCGATCGAGAGCAAACTCCCAATCCCCCGGAGCAGAGTCTGTCGATGCGAAGGTTTGACTTGAATCTTCATGCCGACGAGGATGAACCGTCGAGTATTCGCCGAATGGAATAAGTCGGTTTGGCCTGGGACTCGTAATAAGTTCGTACCATCAGCTCCGCAAGCAAGCCCAGGAGAATGGACTGAAACCCCAGCGTGAAGAGCATCACCCCCATCATCAACAGCGGCGAGCGGATCATATGCTCATCCAGGGCCAGACGCCGAATGATCAGAACAATGAGGTCAAGGATACTCAACAAGATCAAGGCCAGCCCGGTTCCACCGAAAAGATAGATCGGCTTGTTCGAAAAGCTTGTCAGAAATTTAACCGTAAAGAGATCAAGGATGACCTTCAGTGTCCGCTCGAGGCCGTATTTGGCTTTCCCGAAGCGTCGAGCGTGATGGCGCACGGGAACCTCAACAATCCTGGCCCCAACATAGCCAGCGTAAGCAGGAATGAAACGGTGCATCTCGCCATAAAGATGAAATCCTTCGAGCACCTCGCGCCGGTAGGCTTTCAAGGTGCAGCCATAATCGTGCAGCCTGACCCCGGTGATCCATGAAATGAGGCGGTTGGCGATTTGCGATGGGATTCTGCGGGAAAGGCGATCCTGCCGGTCGACCCTCCACCCTGAGACCAGATCATATCCCTCGTCGATCTTCTCGATCAACAGGGGGATGTCCGCTGGATCGTTCTGCATGTCTGCGTCGAGTGTGACGATCACCTCGCCCTGTGCGTGATCGATCCCCGCTGCAATCGCTGCCGTCTGACCAAAGTTGCGCCGGAACTCGATTACCTTGTTGTGCTCTGGATCAAGCTGGATCAGCTTTTCCAATGCTTCCGTGCTGCCATCGTCCGAGCCGTCATCGACGAAGATGACCTCGTAGGTACGGTCCTGCATCGCCTCACTGATGGCTTGATGGAGGAGCGGGAGATTCTCGACTTCGTTGTACACGGGGATCACGATCGATAACATTTCCCTGCTCGCTTTTCAGATCGTTCAGCCAACCCGGCTTGTAACTTACATCCTGACTCTTTTTGCATTGCAGCTCGAGACCGGTAAGACCGTAATCAATCTGCTAGTCGATATCGATGCCTCTTCCGGCGTTCTTGATCTGAGCCGTGACGCTTGAATCCCAACGGTGCCAGTCGCCGAAGCGCTCTTCCAGGATCTTCAATCCCTCTCCGATGGGTTCGAGGCCGTTCTCTTCCATATCCGCGTCGACCATGATGCGCGCCAGCTCGCGGTATGTTATCTTCGGCTCCCAGCCCAGCCGCTCGCGTGCCCGTGTTGGATCAGCGAGCAGGTAGTCGACCTCGGTCGGCCGGAAATAGCGCGGGTCGATCTCCACGTAGTCCTGCCAATCCATTCCAGCGTAGTCAAAAGCCTCTGCCACGAACTCGCGAATGGTCGGCGCAACCCCGGTGCCCACGACAAAATCTTCCGGGCGGTCCTGCTGCAGGATGCGCCACATGACCTCGACGTACTCCGGGGTGTAGCCATAATCGCGCCGGGAATCCAGGTTCCCAAGGTACACCTTGTCCTGCAATCCGGCCTTGATCCTGGCGACAGCTCGCGTCACCTTGCGCGATAAGAAAGTCGGTCCGCGGCGCGGGCTTTCATGGTTGAAAAGGATCCCATTCGCAGCAAACATATCATAGGCTTCGCGGTAGTTCACGGCCATCCAGAACGCGTAGAGCTTTGCAATGGCGTACGGGCTGCGCGGTTGAAAAGGCGTTTCCTCATTCTGTGGAGGCGGTGCGTTGCCGAACATCTCGCTTGACGAGGCCTGATAATAGCGGGTCTTGATCCCGGAACGGCGGACAGCCTCCAGGATACGCGTCGTTCCTAGACCGGTCACGTTTCCGGTGTATTCCGGCATGTCAAAACTCACCTTGACGTGCGATTGCGCACCCATGTGATAGATCTCATCAGGCCGCACGTTGTACACCATGTTCGTCAGCTGCTCGCCGTTCGAGAGATTCCCATAATGCAGGAACAGACGAACATCCGGATTATGCGGGTCCTGATAAATGTGATCGATGCGCTCGGTGTTGAAGGTGCTTGTCTTCCTGATCAGACCATGCACCTCATACCCCTTGTGCAGCAGAAACTCCGCCAGGTATGAGCCGTCCTGTCCCGTGATTCCGGTGATTAAGGCACTGGGCATTTTGATCTCCTGCAGTTCGATCCTTTACGGGTAAATTCAAGCGCTGAATTATACCAAGCGTAGCGCTACTCTTGGTCAATCCTGCCTACGCTTGTCCGACGATCCCTCAGCGCCATGACGACAAGGTATGCGAAGCTCAAACCGATCCCGATGAGGATCGCCGCATTGATGCTTAGCAGGAAGCCTCCCAGGTAACGGCTGACGTACCACAGCGTGAACATGCCGAATAGGATCCCAAAGACGACGAATAGTCTGGCTAACCAGGGGTCGCGGGTCTCTTGCGCGGTGTACCAGGCCCATGCCGCCGCCAGGGCCTGCATGGAAATGAACGCCGCCCGGTAGCGCGGGCTGTCCCACTGGTAGCTAGGAGCCCGGTATGACGACAGCAGGGCTGCAACCCAGATATAGCCTACGAAGAACGTCATCACACTGCGCCAGCCGGCCTTGCGTGGGGCACGAATCGTGGCGTAGGTTAGTAGGGGCAGGAGCATAGCCCAGCCAAGGCTGCGCCAGATCCCGATGACCTTCCAGATCGGCGCCCCCGGCGCAACGATCGCCGCAGGCAGGAACGGCTGAATCACGCCATAGATTACAAGAAACGGCAATTCAAGCACACCTGGGAGTCTGTCCAGAAGGCTGTCGACCAGCGCCGATTGATCGCTGACCAGATTAAAACGCCACTGCGAGGTGGCATTCTCAAGCCAGCCGCGCAAAACATCCAGCGTTGAGCCGCCGATTCCTTGAACGTTCGCCCATGATCGAGCTGTGAGGAAGATCGCTGCGATCGCGATTAGGAATACCAACACAAACCCAACGGCCTGATTCCTGGAGATATGTTTCACCTGCCAGAGCCACATGAGAACGATGGTACCCATCACAACGGCGATGAATGGTGGCGAAATGGGCAAACCAAGCACCAGGATCGAAATTGCCATATACAGGACTCCGAGTTTCTGCTTATCGGAGCCCAGGTAGGAGTATCCAAAGAGGGCCAGTGCTAACCCCGTCATCAAGAATGGCTCGCGCATTTGAGATGCCCCGAGCAGGACCGCCTCCGGATACAACGCAACCACCCAGGCAGATCCGCTGGCGAGCTTCTCTCCGAACGTCCGCCTGGCGAATCCCCAGGTAAAGAGAATCGCTAAAGATGCTACGGCCGCTAAAGGAATAGCGATAAGTAAAGGATGATGACCAGTAGCAGGCGAGTAGCGGTAAATGAAGGCGCTGAGCGCGAGCAGCCCACCATATTGGTCACTGATTACATCCGACGTGAAGACCTGAGATATCGGTTGGTCGCTTCGAGCGATGGCGTAGGCATCCTCGTCGCGTTTGAACGCATCCCAGTAGACATACCCCGCCCGCTGCGCTTTCTCGTCGTAACCCCATCTGGGCAAGCCTTGATAGAGCGCGACACCCACCGCCAGCCTGAGCGACAGCCCGACGAGCACGATGATCAGCAGCTTTTGAGCTGGTGCCTCTCCTCTCACGGCCAGCCAGCCCAGGTAGATCACCCCGAAACCGATGAGCAGGAGCATCGCATACGAAAACCATAGCCGGATGTCGAAGGCTGCCAACTCGATCACTGTGATGATCGCCGCCAGGACCAGCGCCGCGCCGATCAGTGAGCCGAAAGTCTTCACCCTGCTATTCCGCATAGGCCACAACCTCTTCCGAACGGATCAAATTGCCGAGCACTATGATCACCACGAAGAACACAATCATCTGCAAAGGCACCAGAAATCGTGGGTTGTCGCCGTGATCCAGCAGCGTCTGCACGACGCTGATCAACCACACCATGCTGGCGGATGCGAGAACCACCGGTCGCCGCACCAGTCCGTGGCGGATCCGAGGCACAAACAGTACGGCAGCACTCAGAATCAGGAATCCGAAATTGGCGATGATGGAGACTCCCCTCCCGACCAGGGCCAGCACCTGCAAGATCGTTCGGGCAACTGCAGGATGAACCAGCTCCGCCTGCCAGTACAGCGGCGCCTTCCAGAACGCGATCCAGCCGGAAAGCACATCCCTCAGATAAAGTCGAGGGTGATCCCGGATCAGCAGCCATGAGAGCCGCCCCATTTCGCGCGAGAGATCATAAAAACCCAGCCCGGAAGCATCGGAGATGGCCGGGATCGCCTCCCAGATGGCGTTCGTCTGTACGCCGCGCAGCGCGATCTGGGCATCCCGGTATTGAATGTAGGTATCCCGAATCGCGGCGTAGCGATCCGGCAGGTACTCGAAGTAGCTGCCCGCATGCTGCACCATGCTGTAGCCGGCCATGGCCGTCGGCGAGACGACGTGCCAGTGCGACCACATGTACAGCAGCCAGCCGCCCTGCATCACCAACGGCATGAGCGCGTACAAGCCTGTCGCGGCGATACGCTTCCGCCTTGTACCACCTGTAACCCCCCATACAAAAGGCAGGAACAGCAGGGTGATGGGAAAGAACAAAGGACGCGTCAGCCCGGCGGCGCTGGCAGAGATCCCCAGCAGGACAGCCAGCAGCATGGACCGCCCGAGCGAATTGGAGAATTTCAGGCCAACCAGGCAAGCGATGCTCGCCACGATGCAGAAGGTCGTCAGCGTCTCGGTCAGCAGCGCGGCTTCGAACAGCAATTGGCCAGGGATAAGCGAATACAACGCCCCGAGGGCGAAACCGAAGCGCTGATCTCCAGTCAACTTGAGGACTGCCCAGTAGAGCAGCAAGCTGATCAGCAGGCCAAGGACCATTTGCGCGATCCAGATCCTCCCGGGCTCCATATTCAAAAGTGCGAGAAAGAGCGGGTAGCCCGGAACCCGCGTTCCATCATAGCCGCGCTCACCAATACCCTTTATTGCCTCGGCCAGCCTCAAGTACGAAGCGCTGTCTCCGAAGAACAGCGGCTCGTAGGTGAAATAGAGGAAGGTGCGCACGACGAGTATGAGCCCGATCAGCGCGATCAGCCAGAGCGAGATCTTTTTCCTGGCCGCAGCTTTCTCACCTTCTCGTATCAACTGTCCCTCAGCCATGCTGCAGGCCTTCCAGAATCCGCGCCGCACGTGTGTTCCAACCGTAGGCTCGTGCTCGCGCGCGCGCTG
>JARRJK010000112.1:0-9300 GCA_037379555.1 Anaerolineales bacterium
CATGGGCGGGATGATGGGCCCGGTCGGATTGGTGCTAGCCGACGAAGCCGGGCGTGTGATTGCCGGCCCGCCAGGTCGTATCGGATTCAACATGGCACAGGGAGATCTCGAGGGGGCAGCGCCGGTCGTCGTCGACGGTGAGACCGTCGGTTATCTGGTGGATCCCTCCAAAGCCTTTATCCGGCCCGAGCTTGAACTCCTCAATCGATTGCAACGCAGCTTCCTGCTGGCGGCGGGCATCGCAGTCCTGGCGGCACTGCTGGTTGGCGGCTCTGCTGTCATCGGACTCCTGCGGCCTGTCCGCAATCTGACGGAAGCGACCAGGGCATTCGCCCGGGGTGAATGGGACTACCGCGTTCCTGTCCAGACCTCTGATGAACTCGGCACTTTATCGCAGGCTTTTAACGCCATGGCAGATTCTCTTCAGCGGCTCGAACAGCGCAGGCGGGAGACAACGGCTGACATCGCGCATGAACTCCGCACGCCTTTGGCAGTGATCCAGGCCCGCCTGGAAGCGATCCTCGATGGTGTCCATCCTGCGAATGAGGAGAACTTGAGCTCCATTCTGGGTCAGACCCAGCTCATGAATCGACTTGTGGAAGATCTGCACACCTTGAGCATGGCAGATGCTGGCGCCCTCTCGCTCATCAAGACTCGCACCGATCTTGGCAAACTGATTCAGCATGTGGTTGAGTCCTATACGGCAGCGGCCGAAGCGCGAAACCTCAAACTCGAAGCCGGGAACCTTTCCGGGGATGAGTTTGAGGCCAGAATCGATGCGGCTCGCATCGAGCAGGTGCTGGGCAACCTGCTCACCAATGCCATGCGTCATACCCCGGCGGGAGGCTGTATCCGCATTCAATGTCAGTCGCCCGGAAGCTGGTTGAAGCACATGGTGGCCGCATCTGGGTTGAGGAGAGCGATCTGGGTGGCGCGCGGTTCAGCTTCGAACTTCCGCGTCAGCCTCTGCCGAAGGTGGAGCAGGGATCCTGAGAAGCTCAGCCTCCGTCTTCCCCGGCGAGCAAGCGGGCACGCTTCCAGGGCGGCAGATCCTCCTTTTCAGCCAGGATCTCCCGCATCTCAAAAATTTGATCCCTTAGCGCGGCCGCTTTCTCGAACTCGAGGCCTTCTGCCGCGGCGCGCATTTGATTTTCAAGCTCAGATATCAGGCGTTGGAGTTCATCCTTGGGCATATCCCGCCCAAAGGGCGCGTTGTAGCTGCCAGATTGCTCCGCTACCGCGTGAGCAGCCACCTGGTCGGTCAGATCCCGCACTTCTTTCATGATGCTCACAGGTTCAATGCCGTGTTCCTTGTTGTACGCGATCTGCTTGGAACGCCGGCGTTCCGTTTCGTCGAGGGCGCGCTGCATGGAATCGGTAACCTTGTCCGCATACATGATCACGCGCCCGTTTACGTGGCGGGCGGCGCGGCCAATGGTTTGGATCAGCGCCGTATCTGAACGCAGGAAGCCCTCCTTGTCGGCATCGAGAATTGCCACCAGCGAGACCTCAGGCAGGTCGAGGCCTTCACGCAGCAAGTTGATGCCGACGACGACATCGTACACGCCGAGGCGCAGGTCACGCAGGATTTCAACCCGTTCGATGGTGTCGATTTCGGAATGCAGGTAATGAACCTTGATGCCAAGGTCACGCAAGTATTCAGAGAGATCCTCCGCCATTCGTTTGGTTAGCGTCGTTACCAGCGCTCGTTGGCCGACGTCCACTCTGCGCCGGATCTCTCCAACAAGGTCGTCGACCTGGCCTTCCACCGGGCGGATTTCGACCTCCGGATCAACCAGGCCAGTCGGCCTGATGATCTGGTCCACGATCTGGGTGGCATGTTCCATTTCATAAGGGCCCGGTGTGGCGGAGGTGTAGATCGCCTGGCCAATCCGGGCTTCGAATTCATCGAAGGACAGCGGCCGGTTGTCGAGCGCTGAAGGCAGGCGGAAACCGAACTCTACCAGGACTTCCTTGCGGGAGCGGTCGCCGGCGTACATTCCCCTTACCTGGGGAATGGTCATGTGGCTTTCGTCGACGATGAGCAGGAAATCGGGCGGGAAGTAGTCGATCAACGTCCAGGGAGGGGAACCGGGAGGCCGCTGGTCAAGGTGGCGCGAATAGTTCTCGATGCCGGAGCAGTAGCCGACCTCGCGCAGCATCTCCAGATCATAGAGCGTGCGCTGTTCCAGACGCTGGGCCTCGAGCAGCTTCTCGTGCTTCTTAAGATCCTCCAATCGATCCTGCAGTTCGGCTTCGATATCTGTGATCGCTGCGCGTAGTTTCTCCTCTTCGGTAATAAAGTGCTTGGCCGGAAAGATGCTGACGCTCTGTCGCTCAGAAATCAGTTCACCGGTCAGCGGATCGAACTGAGTAATCCGTTCGAGTTCGTCGCCGAAGAAGCTCATTCGAAAGCCCTTTTCCTCATACGCTGGAAGAACTTCCAGCGTATCGCCGCGCACCCGGAAAGCGCCAGGCCGCAGCTCGAGGTCGTTTCGTTCGTAGTGGCTTTCCACAAGCTGTCTCAGCAACGCATTGCGCCGGTATCGCCCTCCAACCTCAAGGTTGATCACGACACGTCCATACGCCTCGGGATTGCCAATGCCATAAATGCTTGAAACCGAGGCCACGACGACGACATCACGCCGGGACAGAACCGAGGCGGTGGTCGAAAGCCGAAGACGGTCGATCTCCTCGTTGATATCGGTTTCTTTTTCAATATAGAGGTCATGCTTTGGGACATAAGCTTCAGGCTGGTAATAGTCGTAGTAGGACACAAAATACTCGACCGCGTTATCGGGAAAGAAAGATTTAAACTCGGCATAGAGCTGCGCGGCGAGTGTCTTATTGTGGGCTAGAACCAACGCTGGACGCTGAGTACGGGCGATCACATTCGCAACCGTGAAGGTCTTTCCAGTACCGGTTGCGCCGAGCAGCACCTGATGCTGGTCGCCGCGTTCGAGTCCAGCGACGATTTTCTCGATCGCCTCAGGTTGATCGCCCATGGGCTGATAGGGAGCGTGAAGTTCGAAGGGGTGCATGCGCCGTCCTTGAGTCGAACAAATGATCTTATAGTATATCACCCAGTAGCCCGGGGGCGTGGAGCGGATTGGGGTATCAGCTTGAAAGGAAGATCGGATTGCTGAATATCCAGCCGCACATTCGGCCACGGTGGGGGATGTAGGCCTCGACCCGGTATGCGCCTGGGTCACGTACGGTTTGAACCGCGGTTTCGACGCCCTTCCAGCAGGCGATCTCACGTCCGTCTCTGATGATATGGATGCGAGCGGGATAAGGTGTCCGCACCTGCAATGTCACGCCAAGCCGGATTCGGAGCTCGCCGCCCATCCCGACATTTTCGGTTTCGCCAAGGGCATGGAAACGAAAGCCACGTGTGGACGCTGGCAGGTCGTTGCCAACGAATGCCGCGCCTGACCGCAGGGCTTCAAACAACGCCTTCCGATCACGTGCCGTCTCACCAGCAAGAGGGTCCGCGAGCAGGACATGCGTATTCACAGCCCGGAACAGATATTGGTAGGGGAAGAGTGTGCGTTTCAGTGGACCCAGGCTCGCGGGAAGTGCATGGGCATCCGAGCCGCCGATCGCTACCATGCGCTTGCCGGTTGCGAGCATGTGATCCCAGCGCTCGAGGACCTGTGGAAATGGAGCGCGTGCTATGAACGACGGGCTCAAGGCATAGAAGATCGCTCTCGGCAGCGAGGTCAACCTGGATTTGAACTCGCTCATGAAATTCCAGAGCTCAATTCCCGTGAGTCCGTGGACGTCCCAGGCTTCCCACGAGAGGTCATCTTCATTGAAGAGCGGGGCGGCAGGATCGAATGGGTGCGCGGCGAAGCTCAAGCCTCCACGCGAGCTCACCTCGTCCAGTAGATTCTGCGGATCGGGAGCAAATGGCGCCAGCTCAGCGCGCGTTTCGTAAACAAGCAGATGGTTCTTCTGCGGTTCGCGGGACTGATCGTGAATCTCCTCTCCGGTGAGCAGCAGCACACGCTTGCCTTCCATGTAGCGGTAGCCGTCCATTCCCTGAACCCAGACATTGTGGTCCGTCACGACGACGAAATCGAGACCGGCCTGGATCGCTGCGCGGGCGATATCTTGATGACTGCCATGGCCATCGGAATAAAGTGAGTGCGTATGGAGATTACCGACGTATTCGTGTTCCACGTGATCCTGGTGTCTCAGGGGATACCAGATACGGAATTCAGCCGAATCCGAAAAATGCCTATTCTTCCTGGCTGCGACCGGCATCGCCCGGTGTAATCAGGCGGGTGCCGACCTGAGCACAGATGCCGATCAGCTGCTGTCGCTGGGCTGATCTGAGTGGTGCGAGATGAGTCACTACGGTGCGGATGTTCCCGTCAAGCAGGTTGTGCAGCAGCAGCCGCCAGGCTTTCCCGGCTGGCATATCGTCGACGAGCACCGTTAAGCATTCATGGTCAAACGGACCGATCAATCCGTCAAGCTGACTCTTGTAATCATTGTTCAGGTGCAGCCAGCGAAAGAGCGGCCCTGTGCCGGGGACTTCCAGCGGATGACGATCGACCAGGTAGACCACGATCGGTTGGATGATGGAATGATCTGTCATGAAAACTCTCGGTGATGATAACGTTCCAAAGCTTAACACATGCTGGATGCCACGGCAATCAGCCTCTCGTCACGATGTACGAATGGTTCGATCGCCGCCCGGTTTTTCGGAGAGATATAATCATGCTCATGTTGAGATGTCGGAAGCGAAGTCAATGAGGGTGAAGTTGCTGCTGATCACCATCCTTGGATTATGCACAGCCTGCGCTGGAAGGGCAGCGGAAGGCCCAGCGTATCGGCTGTCGTCGCGAGCAGAAGGAACACAGCTCGTGCAGACCAACCAGGCGAATCTGGATACGGATCTAACCAGCGCGATAACCACAGCTGCCGATTCGATCCTCGCAGCCGTCAACCTGCAACGGGCGCTGGCCGGGATCCCGCCGCTCATCCAGCAGCCAGCTTTGGTCGATGCAGCCTATACCCGATCCACCGATATGGCTGTCCGGCGATACCTGGGGCATGTCGATCCAGCCGACGGCAGTCAGGCTGCTGAGGAGCTGCTGCACGCCAATGGATTCCAGGGCCGGGCTGCAGAGCTTCTCTTCCAAACCGAACGGCCGGTTTCCGAAGTATCACAGGCGGCTGTCGATGCCTGGCTCCAGGATTCGGATCACAGCCTCATCTTGCTCAGCCCGGAGTTCCGCTATGCCGGAATCGGGGTCATGGGAAATGGCGAACGGTGGACCGTCACGATGCTTGTGGTCGGAGAAAGTCCGCAGGAGGGACAGTGAATAATCGTGAGGCAGCTGACGTCTTTCGGCACATCGCTGATCTGCTCGAGATCAAGGGCGAAGCGGTATACCGCGTACTGGCATACCGCCGGGCGGCAGACGCGATCCAGGAGCTGGGACGTGATCTGCACGACGTTTGGAAGCAGGGCGAACTGCAGGAGATCCCAGGCGTGGGCAAGGCGATTGCCGAGAAGATCGATGAACTGCTGAGGACCGGCAAGCTTGAATACTATGAGAAGCTTATATCCGAGGTGCCGCTGGGCTTGATTGAAGTTCTCGCCGTTGGGGGGGTCGGTCCGAAAAAGGCCGCCCGATTCTGGAAAGAACTGAACATCACATCCATTGATGAGCTTGAAAAAGCTGCTCGCGAAGGGCGCTTGCGGCAGCTGAGCGGGTTGGGGGAGAAATCGGAAGCACGCATTCTTGAGAATATCCAGGCTCTTCGGGAGCGGCAGACCGGCAGGATGCTGCTTGGAAAAGCCTCTGAAATTTCAGAGCTGCTTCTTGACCGGCTGCGAGCGCTGCCAGGTATCCGCAGGGCAGAGGCGGCGGGAAGTTTGCGGCGCTTCCGTGAGACGGTGGGAGATCTCGATTTGATCGTGGCGGCCGAGAACCCAGGCTCCGTCCTTGAAGCCTTCATCGCTTTTCCGGAGGTCGGGCGCATACTCGGCCAGGGTGAGACAAAGGCAAGCGTGGAGCTTCACGATGGAACGCGAGCTCAGGTCTGGGTCCATCCGCCGGATCATTTCGGAAGCGCCTGGCAGTATGCTACAGGGTCACAAGCTCACAATGTCAGGCTGCGTGAACTTGCTCTCAAGAAGGGGCTTTCGCTTTCCGAGCACGGCTTTAAGAAAGATGATGATGGCGATATCGCTTGTTCGACGGAGGAAGAGCTGTACGCCACATTGGAGCTGCCGTGGATCCCTCCCGAGTTGCGTGAGGACCGTGGTGAAATCCAGGCTGCGCTAGCTGGTGAGCTGCCAGAACTCATCCGGGTGGACGACTTGAAGGGCGAGCTGCATGCACACTCCGACTGGAGCGATGGTGGTGTGAGCATGCGCGAAATGGTCATGGCCGCGCGAGCGCTTGGCCTTCATTATTTCGTCATATCAGATCATTCCCATAGCCTGGGCGTAGCGAACGGACTGAGCGTCGAGCGCCTGAAAGAACAGCGGCAGGAGATCGATAAACTCCAGTCTGAACTAGGTGCCTCGATAAAGATCCTGCAGGGAAGCGAGGTCGAGATCCTGGCAGACGGATCGCTGGATTTCCCGGACGAAGTCCTTGCAGGGCTTGATATCGTCATCGCCTCGCTGCATATGTCACTGCGCCAGCCGCGTGATGTAGTCACAGCGCGGCTGATCTCGGCGATCTCTAACCCGAATGTGGACATCATCGGACACCCGACCGGCCGTCTGATCGGCAAGCGGAACGCAGCGGACCTCGAGCTGGAGCCGGTTCTGCAGGCTGCTGCGGAACACAAGGTCGCGCTGGAGATCAATGCCAACCCCGAGCGGCTTGACCTGCGCGACGCCCATGTGCGGATGGCCATCGATCACGGCTGTCTGCTGGCGATCAACACGGATGCTCACCATCCCGAGCATCTCGGCTTCCGTGTCTATGGCGTCGGGACAGCCCGCAGGGGCTGGGCAACCGCTGAATCGGTCTTGAATACATGGCCGCTGGACAAGCTTGTGGACTGGTTGGCGGACCGCGCACGCTGACGTATCCTCCGCGACGGATGGGTCTCCAAGGGGTTTTACACTTGGGATCGGGATCCGGAACAAACGGAGGAGGAAACAGCGTATGGCGGACATTGCGATTGTCACTGATAGTACTGCGTACATCCCACAGGAGCTTGTTGACCATTACCGAATCCATGTCGCGCCCCAAATACTCATCTGGGGGGATGAGTCGTACCTGGATGGGGTTGATATGTTCCCGGACGAGTTCTACGCGAAACTTCAGAACAGCAAGCAGCTTCCCACGACCTCTCAGGCGACGGTGGCTTCGTTTCATAAGATCTTCGAACCGCTGGCCGCTGAAGGCAGACAGATTCTGGCGATTGTGATCTCTGAAAAACTTTCTGGAACGCTGCAGTCAGCCCGCCAGGCGAAGGCCATGTTTCCAGATGCGACGATTGCGCTGGTCGATTCGCGGTCGGCATCGATGGAATTGGGTTTTCAGGTGCTGGCGGCGGCGCGGGCGGCTGAGGCTGGAAAATCCTTCCAGGAGGTAGTCGACCTGGCGGAGAGGGCCAAGCAGCACACCGGTGTCTACTTCGTCGTTGACACGCTCGAATTCCTGCACAAGGGAGGGCGGATCGGTGGGGCAGCGCGCCTGCTCGGGACGGCGATCAACCTCAAACCCATCCTGCAGGTTGCCGATGGGCAGGTGGAGAGCTTCACCAATGTGCGCACAAAAGCCAAAGCTTACAACCGCTTGCTCGACATTCTCGAGGAACGCCTGCAAGGAAAGGCAAATTTACGCCTGGCGACGCTGCATGCAGCCGCTGAACAGGACGCGCAATCACTGCTGCAAGAAGCCACGAAGCGCTTGAATCCGATCGAGACGATCATCTCGCAGGTCAGCCCGGTCGTTGGCACACATGTTGGCCCGGGCACTGTCGGCCTGGCGTTCTGTACCGATCTCTGATTGAGCTTCACGCGAAGCCTTCACAAGCAACGTGCCCCGGCCAGGGGGATAAAGATCCACTGCCTAAAACAAGAGTAATAAGGCCGATATTGGCATGCTAGGGGGTTAGTGGTAAAATTCGCAAGGGAGCAAGCCAATGCTCCGCCGCGGTCCGCGCGATGCGCCTCGTAGGGGGCGCAGCCTGGTGAGAAAGACCCATTTCAATCGATCGTCAGTATAGCGTCCGATTGACAACCTTACCGCTCTCTGTTCGTACGTGCGATGGAGGTGCTTCACCCGTGAAAGAACGCACCCTTTTCACTGTCATTATCCTGAGCCTGGTCCTGTTGGCCGTCGGATACCTGGTGGCAACACAGGTCGATCTCAGCTGGCTCATGCCGGAACAGGCTTCCACGAGGGCGGTCCAGGTTGATCGCCTTTTTCGCGTGATGATGGGGATCGCGGTCGTTATTTTACTGATAGTCGAGGGTGCGCTCGTGTACGCGGTTCTGCGCATACGTCGGAAAAAGGATTACGTGCGCGAGGGCCTTCCAGTCCATGGCAACAACCCGATGTCGAGCGGAAACCGGAGGACCCTCTGGTTGTGCGTGTGATTGGCCAGCAGTTCGTGTGGTCTTTCGAATATCCTGAGAGCGGGATCAAATCGAACGTGCTGCATCTGCCCGTCGACCAGCCGGTTCAATTTCAGATCGAATCGCGCGACGTGATTCACTCGTTCTGGGTTCCAGCCTTTCGCGTGAAGCATGATGCCACTCCGGGTCAGATCGATGAATTGATCATCACACCGACTGAAATTGGCACCTTCCCGGTCCGCTGCGCCGAGCTGTGTGGAGCGGGCCATGCCGCCATGATCACCGAGGTCAAGGTCGAATCGGCACAGGACTTTCAGGCCTGGATTGATTCTGGTGGTCAGGAATTGGCGAGCGTGCCTGGCACGGAAGGTGGTCAGGGCGAGCAAACCGCGAGCGTAGCCGGTGGGGCGGAGCTGTTTGTCCAGTTCGGCTGCGGCGCATGTCACACGCTGACCGACGCGAGTACGGCAGGGATCGTCGGCCCGGCACTGGATGGGATCGGCACCTGGGGGGCTGACCGGGTAGAGGGGCAGGACGCCGCAACCTACATACGCAACTCTATCATCCAGCCGAATGCCTATATTGAACAAGGCTACCCGCAGGACGTGATGCCGCAGGACTTCGTCACTCGTACCACCAGTATCAATCAAGTCCTGAAAGTCCTGTGCCGATTCGACCTTGACCTCGGTGATCATGGCGGCATGGCCCGCTCCACACAGCTCGGCGCAGCGGACCGG
>JARRJK010000113.1:0-13054 GCA_037379555.1 Anaerolineales bacterium
AACCAAACTGGCGCCGCTATTTCACCTGGAATACGGATCATAATGTGATCGGTATCCAGTACATGGTTACGACGTTCGTCTTCTTTCTCATTGGCGGTGCGCTGGCGATGCTCATCCGCACCGAGCTGGCCCAGCCTGGAACCGACCTGCTGAACGGAATTCAGTACAACCGGTTCCTCACCAATCATGGCTCAGTCATGATTTTCCTGTGGATCATCCCGGTTTGGGCCGGCATGGGCAATTACTTTATCCCGTTGATGATCGGCGCAAGGGATATGGCCTTTCCGCGGCTGAACGCCCTTTCATTCTGGCTCATCCCGCCGGCCGGATTCACCATGCTGGCCAGCTTCTTCGTCGGTGCCGCTGAGAGCGGCTGGACCGCATACGTCCCGCTCTCTGTGGCCGCTCCATTTGGCCAGACGCTCTGGGCTGTGAGCGTGATCCTGCTCGGCGCTTCGTCCATCATGGGCTCGATCAACTTCGTGACGACAGTCGTCACGATGCGGGCCGAAGGGATGGGGATCTGGGATCTGCCGTTGTTTGTATGGAGCATGCTTGCCACGGCGCTGATGGTCCTGGTGGCGACGCCCATGCTGACGGCGGGATTGGTGCTGATTGCGATGGACCGAGTGGCGGGGACGTTGTTCTTCAACGTACCGGCTGGAGGCGATCCCATTTTCTGGCAGAATGTCTTCTGGTTTTACTCACATCCCGCGGTCTACATCATGATCCTTCCCGGGATGGGGATTATCTCTGAGGTTTTTCCGGTTTTCTCCCGCAAACCGATTTTTGGTTACAAGGCAATCGCGTTCTCGAGCCTAGCGATCAGCATTCTTGGACTCACCGTCTGGGCCCACCACATGTTCGCCAGCGGTATGAATCCGGCGCTGCGCGTGCCGTACATGATCACATCAATGATCATCGCTGTGCCCACAGGGGTGAAGATCTTCTCCTGGTTGGGGACGATCTGGGACGGCAAGTTGAGTTTCACAACCCCCATGCTCTTCGCCCTGGGCTTTATCTCGATGTTCCTCATCGGCGGGATCACCGGCATCTTCCTGGCCTCGATCCCGGTCGACCTGCACGTTCACGACTCCTACTTCGTAGTGGCCCATCTGCATTTCGTGCTGTTCGGCGGGGCGGTTTCCGCTGTTTATGCGGGCTTGTACTACTGGTACCCGAAAATCACCGGCCGCATGTACGATGAGAAGCTCGGTAAGGCTCATTTCTGGCTGAATTTCCTGGGTACGAATTTAAGCTACCTGCCGATGTTCGCTGCCGGGCTGCTGGGAATGCCGCGCCGAGTCGTGGATTACGCCCCCGAATTTGCCCGCTTTAATCTGCTCGCCACGCTTGGAGCCTTCCTGCTGGGCGTATCCACGCTGCCCTTCCTGGACAACGCCATCGTGAGCTGGGCGCGTGGTCCAAAAGCCGGCCCGAATCCCTGGCGGGCGCTCACCCTGGAGTGGCAGACCAGCTCACCGCCCCCCGAGCATAACTTCGAGCAAACTCCAAAGATGACCAAATGGCCGTACGACTACGGCGAGCCACCGATCCAGGCCGAGCCCGGCACGCTGCCGGCGGCCGGGGACTGAAAGAGGCAGATTCATGTCAACAGAAGTTGCGCTTCATGAAGAAGAATTCAGAGCCGGAAGGTTTCTGGGTATCGATCACCGTAAACTCGGAATGTGGCTTTTCCTCGGCTCCGAGGTCATGTTCTTCGGCGGCTTGCTGGCCGCGTTCCTGCACTACAAGGTCAACAACCCATCACCTGTCGAGCACGATCTGCTCGATGTGACTTTGGTCGGGATCAACACCTTCATTCTACTCAGCTCGAGCTTTACTGTGGTGCTCGCCCTGGATGCGGCCCAGCATAGCAAACGACAGCGTTTGGTCGCGTTCCTTGGCTTGACGATCTTGCTGGGCGCAGCTTTCCTCGCCGGCCAGGGACTCGAATTCAGCGATCTCTACCACCACGGGATGACGCTCAGCAGTTCGGTATATGGTTCCAGCTTCTTCACGCTGACTGGCTTCCATGGTCTGCATGTGCTAATCGGGATCCTGTGGGCAGGACTTACGCTGCGAAAAGGAGCTCTCGGCCGCTTTGATGACGGGAAGTCCGCCGGGGTGGAGCTGTTTGGGCTGTACTGGCATTTTGTCGACATTGTGTGGATCGTGCTCTTTACGCTGATCTATCTAACCTGAGTGGAGTCATTCATGGAAGCGAATTCAAAACCCGCGATTGGCCTTCGGACCTTCGGTGTGGTTTACGCCGCGCTCGCCATCATCACCCTGGTTGAGATCCTGCTAGCCGATTCTCAGGGCGGTGTCGCCAATCCGGCGCTAACGCCAGCGTTCCTGTTCTTTTCGCTCGCCAAGGCCAGCCTTGTAGCGGCGTTTTTCATGCACCTGAAGGTGGATTCGAAGTTCTATACCGCCATCTTTCTTTTTCCAGCTGTGATGCTGCTGATCTTCGCACTGCTGGCGACAGTCCGATGACCCGGAGTGGACGATAGCATGCGCAAGACAGATGGCGTGCAGTGGCTTGGCGTGGGCTTTGGGCTGATTTTCAGCGTTGCGGTGATTAGCTCAGTACTAATCCCGGGGCAAGCCGCATCCATCGCAGTCTCAGCCGGGATCACGCGTCCCACAGCTGTCCTCTTGGCTCTCGGATCCCTGGCCAGCCTGTCATCCCTTGGACTGCTGCTGAAGCTGTGGCACAGGCTGAAGAAGTTCTCTGTCTGGAATGCGCTGGCCCTTTCCTCGCCACTCTGGGTGATCGCCGTTTTTTTCGCCACCTTGCTCAAACTGCATTCGCCTGACTCCGGTTACCTCACCTCGTACCAGCTGGCTGCCTCAAGCCTGGCCGTGATTGGGCTGGCAGCGGTCGCACTGGAGCTGAAGGCTGTGCCGGTTTCCCCTGAACCCGTGGCAGGAAAGGCCAGCTGGCGGGATTACCTGATGCTGACAAAGCCAATCGTCGTTCTGCTGCTCCTGGTGACGACGATGTCGGCCATGATCATCGCCGCCGGCCGTATGCCGCCTCTGTCCACCTTTTTATGGACAGCACTGGGCGGCGCGCTGTCCGCAGGTGGGGCAAGCGCGCTGAACCAGTACATCGATCGCGAGCGTGACAGCAAGATGACCCGGACGCAGAAGCGGCCGCTGCCCGGCGGGCGGATGGCTGGCACACAGGCGATCGGGTTCGGGTTGCTGCTTTGTGTCGCGGGCTTCAATGTGCTTGCGCTGGGGGTGAACCTGCTCAGCGCGCTCATGGCTCTGGTGGGTATAGTCTACTACGTGCTGCTGTACAGCATCGTGCTCAAACCGACCACGGCACAGAACATCGTTGTTGGGGGCGGGGCCGGTGCGATTCCACCTCTGGTGGGCTGGGCTGCGGCTACGAATCAGCTATCGATGCCTGCGTTCTTCCTGTTTGCGTTGATCTTCTTCTGGACTCCGCCGCACTTCTGGGCGCTGGCGCTCTTGAAGAACCGGGACTACGAACGTGCCGGCGTGCCGATGTTTCCAGTCGTGTATGGTGAGCAGGAAACGCGGGTCCACATCCTGCTCTATGCGATCCAGCTGGTTGCGCTCACCATGCTTCTGCCTCTGGCGGGTCTCGGCCACAGCGTGTATATCGTTACGGCACTCGCTCTCGGTCTGGGCTTCCTGCTACATGCCTGGCGCTTGTGGAAACAGGGCACGAATAAGCTCGCATGGAAGATGTACCGCTATTCAAGCATGTATCTGGCGTTGATATTCACCGCGCTCGTCGTTGATACACTCGTGCTTCTCTAGAACCACGAATTCATAGCAAATTGAAGGCCGCTGGCAGCAGGGTTTTTCCGATCGTTCCTGAGAAAGGAAAAGCTGCATATCTGCGATTGTTGGGCTGATGCTCACGTCAATGAGACAATTAACGGTGGTTTGTTCTCGCTTCGGACTTTGGCTCAGTTGATCGGCTGCTGCGCTGCATGTAGAAGAAAAACAGCACCAGGAGCAGCAGCCCGGCGAAGGGCAGGCCGACGGATAGGACTCCACCGATGGATGAGGGAGCCGTAACCTGCTGGTAGAAACTCGCCTCTCCCACTCCCAGTTCAGTCTCAACCCTGATCGTCACCAGCCAGAGCCCCGTTGTATCCGGGGGTACGTGGGCGGCATATTCCTCAGGCAATGGGGCATATGCATGCGTACCCTGCTCTTCGAGCGGGGTTCCTTCGTGGTTAACGGGTTCAATCTTGATCGTAACGGTGGCTTCGGTGATGACTACCCCAGTCTCCGCATTCGTGACGCGTACCTCGACGTTGAAGTCGCCCTGCCGGGGCGGTGTCGGGGAGGTCACGGCGCGCAGCAGGTAGGGACCCGTGGCGTAGTTGTCGAGCTGAACCCTGCGTCCACCGGTTCCTGGCCCCGAGGCGGCGACAGGCTGTGTCAGGGCAGCGATTGCAAGCAGCAGAATCAAGATCGAGAAAAGAGTTCGTCTCATCGGGTCAGACTCCGAACATGCGTGTCCCGCGCATCTCCATCGGCAGATTGAAGACAGCAAGCGATAGTAGAGTGAGCAGCGTGATGATGATGGCCCAGGGGAGCATCTCCTTCAATCCCACGAGCGGATCACGATCGGGCCGCAGCGCCCGCCGGCCGAGGGTAAAAAGCGATCCGAAGTAGCCTGCCAGGATCGCCGCCAGCTGCAGGGGGAAGATCCAATCCACCGGGATCACGGCGCTCAATTCCCAGTTGGGTGCATTTCCGAACCAGGTCAACCCATGATCGAGCAGAAATGACTGCATGACCGGGATGATCGAAAGGCCGCCGATCGCGAAATGAAACCCATAGTGGGCAAGCCAGATACCGAATCCGACAGGAAGAAAGGCCGGGGCGTACTCGGCGGTGTTATCTTTCAAGGCATCGGGGTGCCGGTTCCTACTCCACAGGGCGCCGAGCCAGGCCGCGCCGATTGCCAGAGCTGCGGGTAAAAGAAAATCCCCGAATATGAATAACAGGCCAAGACGCAAGGCTTCTGAATGCAGTCCGAGATCTGTGTCAAGCCAGTCCAGCAAAGAATAGACCGGCGGCACCATGCCGAACGCGTTCATCAAGCCCATGAAAGACAGGCTGATGATCATCAAGGACAGCGACCAGCGGCGTGGCCAGCGCAGTTCCATGCTCTCTTTGATCGGAGACCTGAGTCCAAGCGCGACATTGTCATAGGGACAGGCTCGGGCGCAGTCGAGGCAGAACGTGCAGTCCATATTGGATTGGATCATCGGAACAAACAATTCTGTTCCACACCCTGGAACCTGCGGGCTACCATTGACACATTCTTTGCCCTCACAGGATCGGCAAACCTCTGCGGACCGTGGTTGGATCTGGAAAGGCGAGATCGCGGCGTATGTGAAATTAAATGCGCCCAGGGGGCATACATACTTGCAGAATGGAGATTCAGCGAAGAACACTTCGAGCGTAAAGGCGAGCACAATGTAGGCGACAGCCAGCCAGGCTGTCAGCCAGGGGCTGGCCCAGATATCGAGCCACTCATAAAGCCAGAAGATCAGCAGCAAGCCGGCGATTGCCAGCCATTTATTGCGCAAGAAACCCGGCCAGCGCCCGCCATGCAGGCTGAGACGGTGCGCCAGGGTGCGCGGCAGCGTGAAGGGGCAGCCCATGCAGAACGCGTTTCCGAAAACGAGCAGAGCCAGGATCACAAACCCGCGGTAGTGCACCCAGGCCAGCACAGTGGCGTTGTTCGCCGGAGCGAGCTGGGGACCGGTGAAACCGTCATAGAGCACAAGCAACAGTATGAGCAGCAGCGGCACCTGGAAGAGCAGCCTGCCATAGCGCCCTCTGAGCAACCGGCCGGCTCTCGGCAGGTGCAATATGTCGCCGCGTATCCCTTGACGCTTGCGGCTTGACGCGGGTGGGAGCTCTATGACGTTCATACCGCACCGAAGGTCAAGGCGAGACTTCCAAATCGATCTGGCGCTTCAGGGTGCGGCCATCCTCCAATTCACCCTGGATGGTGAGAACCCAGGCCCCGGCCATCGTCCACTCAATCTCTCCCCGGTATACGCCAGGCTCGGTCTCTTGAAGGTCGGTGATCACTGGCGTCATTCCGGCGTGTGTCATGTCGCCCCGGAAGGAAAGCTGTGCACCTTGAACTGGCGCTCCTGATGTGTCGGTCAAGTAGATGTCGATCGATGCCTCTCCCATGCGGGCCGGGAAAGGCTGGATTTCCCAGTTCAAACGGGTATCTCCCGCCTGATCGATCGCCGCGCTCCGACGCGTGCACGCTGCGAGCAGCATCGTCGGTATCAGGCAGACCAGTAAGACGCTAGTTTTCCAGAACCGGGATGCTGACATGATATTCACCCGTCTTCTCGAAATAAAGTGCCAGGTCGAATGATTCGCCAGCGTTGAGCGGATGGCGGAGGTTGATCAGCATGATATGGTAGCTGCCGGGTTTCATTTCGAGTATCTCTCCTGGCGCGAGCGAGACACGCGGCAGTTCTTCCATTGCTGCGTTTCCATCCGCATCCAGGATCGTGCGATGGACCTGAACGGTCTCGGCTACATCGCTGGCGGCACCGGTCAGCACTTCCGGATCCGGACCATTTTGAATCCGCAAGTATACGGCACTGTTCATCCCGCGCTCGGCCGGTCTCGCCCAGGCAGAATCTACACGCAGCCCCGCAGTCCGTGATCCACAACTCGTGAGCAGAAGGGCAGCGACCAGCAGCCATACACGTCGCATCATCGGTATCATCATCTTGTTCTGAGCAAGTTCTCAATATCCTGCTGGATATCTTCCAGCGGTGTATCGAAATTGTAATTTGTCACCAGCTGCCCATTTGGATCGATCAGGAAAACGCGAGCTGTGTGGGTCATCAGATAGTTTTCTGGATCGGATTCCGGATCGATAGCTGCATACACGCCGTATGCGGCAAGTACCCGCTCAAGTTGAGTGCCTTCTCCGCGCAAGCCGATAAACGCGGGGTTGAAGCGGGCAAGGTACTCCTTGAGGACCGGAAGAGTATCACGGGCGGGATCAACGGTGATCATTACGACACGCATCTGGCTCGGATCAACATTGGCGTTGGAAATCACCAGCCTCAGCTGCGCGAGCGTGGCCGGGCATATGTCCGGGCAAAATGTGTATCCGAAGTAGAGCAACACCAGGTTGCCTGTTTCCCCGCTCAGGGTGAAATCCGTACCGGTGGTCGAGGGGAGCGTGAAATCCGGTGCCTGGCCAGGATTTTCGTACACATTGCCGTGCAGTGTTTGTCCGGACGCGGCGCAGCCGGCAGTTATCCCGAGCATGAGCAGAAGAAGAATGGGGGCTTTGGAATTCTTCACGCAGGTGCCTTTAACGATGACGTTGCGAAGCCGGCTAATTCTAACATAGCCGGACCCGGTGGGGTCGCGTGGCCTGCGAAGGAGGCCCACGGGCGCGAAGCGAAATCGCATTTGGGCTGCACCGATCATCCCGGGGTGGATGTCAGTTATGGTAAGTTAACGGAGCACGATGGTATAATCGATCCCGTCCGGTTTGGCACCACCTCACAGGAGATCGAGTGGACGATTCGATCCAGCGATTTCTTCAGCATCTGAGCCTCGAGCGAGGCGCATCTGAAAACACAATCCAAGCTTACCGCACAGACTTGGTGCAATTTAATCGCGTGATAAAGACTCGGGGCGGCTCCGAGCTCGACGTGCATTCGCTGACCGGTGAGCTGCTGGAAGGCTACGTTGAGTGGTTGCATGTGCAGGGATACAAACCGGCCACAATCTCGCGAAAAATCGCCAGCACGCAGTCTTTCCTCAATTACATCTTATGAGACTGGTTTCAGGGCCACGGAAGTGGTCGCCCTTGAACTATCGGATCTTGATCTGGCTGAACGCATTATCTGGCGTCCTCCGGATCGTTCTGATTGGCGGTCGATCGATGCCTCAGAGCCGCAGCTGCGCAAATACCTGATCGAAGGCCGGCCGCATCTGCTTCGTTCGCCGGCAGAAACGACGCTCTTTTTAAACCAGCGCGGCCAACAGCTAAGCCGCCAGGGGTTATGGCTTGTCGTCAAGCGGTGGGGGGCTGAATGTAACCTCGATCCCGCGCTTTCTCCACATACCCTGCGTCACACGCGGGCGCGCGATTTGCTGTCGGCGGGAAACTCACGGCGGGAGGTGCAGGAATTCCTCGGCCTGGCAAGTCCAAACGGCGTGCGCGTAAAACCGAGGCTGGACGAAGAGTTCGAGGAGGAGTGAAGGATGGAATTTCTGACGGAAGCCCATATTAACGAGGCCGTCCAGGCTGTTCAGGCTCAAACGGATTTCAAACCTCGCATTGGAATGATCCTCGGATCAGGCCTCGGATCGCTGGCTGATTCCGTAAAAGAACGTACCATCATTCAGCCTGATCAAATTCCTGGCTGGCCATTGTCAACCGTCGTAGGGCATTCAGGCAAGCTCGTCCTGGGGACCCTGGAGAACCAACCCGTGTTTGTTTTGCAGGGCCGTGCCCATTACTACGAGGGCTACTCCATGCCCCGTCTCGGGCTCCCTGTGCGCGTGATGCAGCGGCTGGGTATCGAGATACTGATCGTGACCAATGCAGCGGGCGGCGTCAATCCGGAATTTGAGCCAGGCGAACTCATGCTAATCAGCGACCACATCAATCTGATTGGCATGGCTGGTCTGAACCCACTGCGCGGGCCAAACCTCGAGGATTTCGGCCCCCGGTTCCCAGATATGAGCCAGGCGTACGATCCGGTTTTAAAGGATATCGCCCGTGAGGTTGCCGATTCACAAGATATCCCGATGCGCGAGGGCGTGTACATCTGCCTGGCCGGCCCATCTTTCGAGACACCGGCCGACCTGAGATTCCTGCGCGGTATCGGAGTCGATGCGGTCGGCATGTCGACCGTGCCCGAGGTGACCGTTGCCCGCCACGGCGCTACGCGCGTGCTCGGCATCTCAGGAATCAGCAACAAGGCCAATCTTGACGGTAAGACGATCACGACTCATGAAGAGGTCCTCGAAGCGGGAGAGGTCATTGTGCCCCGCCTGACGACCCTGATTCGCGGCGTATTGCAGGCGATATAGCACCAGCTTGGTGATGGAAGAATTCGTTCTCGGCGTTGAAGAGCTGCAGTCATGGATCTATCTGATCCTGGGATTAGCCGGCCTGGTTTATGCCCTGCTTGTCCTGCGGGCATACCGCGACCTGCGATCCTCGGTCTTCAGCCTTGAACGCGAGCGGGCTACGCGCCGCATCACGCGATCAGGCGCAATGCTGGTCTTGATCGCCGCGGGTCTCGGCGTGACTTTCGTGATCTCGACGTTCGCCAGCCCGGCGATCCCGGCTTCAGCCAGACCGACACCCCTGCCCACAGTCTCGCTGCTGGCATCGCCCCAGCCGGGACCGGGAGTAGTGGAGCAGTCTTTCGCAACGGCTACTCCAATTGCGGCATCTGCCATCGATGGAGTCGGTTGCGAAAACCAGCTGGCGACGATCAGGTCTCCGGAGATGAACTCTACCGTGCGTGGTGAAATTGAATTCCGAGGGACGGCGGACATCCCGAATTTCGCTTTTTACAAGCTCGAGTACCACGATCTTCGGCCCGAGAGTACATGGTTGGCTATCTGGGCTAGCAATGCCCCAGTGTGTGAGTCTGGCTGTTCGGAGGATGGGGATCTGCTTGGAACCTGGGATACGACGCTGGTCAATCCAGGACAATACGCCGTCCAGCTGGTGGTCACGGATACCCAGGGTAATGCCCCCATGCCGTGTCAGATCCTGCTTCTTGTCGTCCCATAAGTCTATTCCGGGAGGTACTTTACACATCCATGCAAGCCCATCCTGAGGTACGGCAAGCGATATCGAGCGACATTCCAAAACTGATCGAGATGGACCATGGCGTTAACACCGACCATGTCTGGCAGCTGGTCTTGAACCAGGGCGAAGGGGAAGTCGGCGCGGTATTTCGAGAGGTCAGGTTGCCCCGACCCATGCGAGTGAACTACCCGCGTGAGCCCCGGGATCTTGCTGATGTCTGGACGGATCATGCGGCCCTTCTGCTGGCTGAGGCGGGTGAAACACCGCTGGGTTACCTCGCGCTGATCGATGGCCCCGCGTTCCGCTGCGGCTGGGTGACAGACCTGGTTGTCGACCTGCGTTTCAGGCGGCGGGGCGTGGCCACACTCCTGCTGAACTCAGCCCGAAGCTGGTGCCTGGAACGCGGTCGGGAACGGATCTTTGTTGAGATGCAGAGTAAGAATTACCCCGCGATCCGCTTGATGAAGAAGAGCGGTTTCAGCTATGTTGGCTACAGCGATCATTATTATCCCGATCAGGATATCGTGCTTTTTTTCGCGCGCGAGCTGACCTGAGGACGCCTCCATCCCGCCATGATTGCACCGCTGCTCATCTTGAACCAGATCCTGACCGCCGGAAACACGATTACGGCATTCTCGCTGCTGCTTTACGCGCTGACATTCAATCTGCGGGAGCGCGTTGCCCGTTCGTTGGCGGTATTGTTGTTGTGCGTCACGATTGCATACTTCGGTGACGTGATCGTCGCCACATCTGGACCCTCGCCCGAGATTGAAGTCTGGCTGCGTTTACAGTGGGTTGGGATCAGTTTTGTGCCCGCTGCCTATCTGCAGCTTTCAGACGCACTGCTAGCAGCGACCGGCCGACCCTCTCGCGGTCGGCGATCAAGAGTTGTACTGATCAGCTACCTGCTGGGCGGGGTCGCCCTGGGGATGGTCGCCTTCTCAACCGAACTCGCCGGGCATGTCGTATACGCTGATTCGGCAGCTTACCTTCAGCCTCATCTATACTTCTACATCTTCACGCTCTTCCTCGTTATCGACCTTGCCTTTGCGGGCTTGAATTTCTGGCGAACCTACAAGCGGTGCCTTACACGCTCCAGCCGAAGGAGAATGCGTTATCTCATGGCTGGCTCGCTCGGCCCGCTGCTGGGCGCCTATCCTTTCTTGATGCTGGGTGGTAGCGGATTTGTTAGCGCCGGCGTCTTCTTCTGGAGCGTTCTGATCATCATCAACGCCTTTGTCGCCGTGCAGCTGATCCTGATGTCATACTCGGTTGCCTACTTCGGCGTAAATTATCCCGACCGGGTGGTCAAGAGCCGGCTGTTTCAGTGGATCCTGCGCGGGCCGATCGTAGCTTCCACCGTGCTGGCGATCACGGTCATTGTGAACCGCCTGGCGGTGCTGCTGGGCTATGAGAACAGCCGTGCGGTGCCTTTCACCATGGTCGCATCACTGCTTTTGCTTCAGTACCTGTTTACCTTGATCCGCCGGCCCATCGAGCGCTGGTTTTTCTACGGTGATGACCGGGATGACGTTGCCAGGCTACAGCTGCTCGAAGAACGGTTGCTGACGACCGGCGACCTGCGCCAGTTCTTGGAATCGGTCCTGAATGCCATCTGTGATCTGGTTGGTGTGGGATCTGCCTTCTGTGCTGTCGTCGGTCCAGAAGGGCTCGAGCTTGAAGTTGCTGTTGGGCCTGATGATCCACTGCGAGGTTCGGAGGAGCTTCCCCCACTGCTGGTGACCGACGAGACAGTGGAATTCAAGCGGCTTGGAACGGTGTTCATCTGGGACGTCTACTGGTTGATCCCGCTGCGCCTGGCGAACCCGCCGGAGGTGATCGGCTTCCTGGGGCTTCGATCCCGCGATGGTTCACCTGACTTTTCGCCAGGGGAAGAAGACCGGATCAAGACGCTTATCGATCGGGCAGCGGTAGCGCTCGGGGAGAAGAAGCTGCAGAAGGAAGTATTTGCCGTTGTCGACCGGCTGGTGCCGCAGGTCGAGGCGATACAGAAGATCCGGGCGGAGGCGCGCTATGCCGGAGCCGATGTGCTGACGGCTCCTCTGGACGGGATCGGCTCGGAGGAGGAGCTCACAGAGCTCGTGCGTGAGGCGCTCGGGCATTATTGGGGAGGACCGCGCCTGACACAGAGCCCGCTGCTCGGATTGCGGGTGGTCCGGCAGGCGCTCGATGAGCACGAAGGAAATCCGGTCAATGCGCTGCGGGCGATTCTGCGCCGGGCGATTGACTACACGCGGCCGGAAGGTGAGCGGCGTTTTACCGGCGAATGGATGCTGTACAATATTCTTGAGTTGAAATTCTTGCAGGGGCGTAAGGTGCGTGATGTTGCCAGCAAACTGGCGATGTCCGAAGCGGATTTGTACCGAAAACAGCGTGTAGCCATCGAAGCGGTTGCGGAAACGATAGCTTCGATGGAACGCAAAGCCGTGTCGTCTGAAGACGGGGAGGAAGGAGATTGATCGACCTCACCAACTTGCGTACAGGGGGGAATTGGGTATCCTACGACCACGTTTCGGACGGTACTCAGCTGTCATGTGAGCCGAGCGACAGAGGTTGAAGGAATGAAGATGGAAGAGAGTGAGATTCACAGGTGGGGGGGAGACAATCCGCCATCGAACAATGAATCCTGGTGGAAAGCGGTAATGGAGGAAGCGGAGCAGCAGCAAATCAACTCTGTTCCGCACAACGAGCCGAATCACGAGCCCCGGGCGTTCCAGCAGGGTGACCCGCAGGATTGGGCCTGGGCGCGCGAGCTGTATGAATCTGACGACGTGATCACCTTGCCGGTAGTGGGTTACAACCGGGGCGGCGTGCTGGTCGAAGCCCGCAGCCTACGGGGCTTCGTTCCGGTTTCGCACCTTCTCACAGTGGAGCCCACAGCGCAGGAGAACGAGCGCGACGCTCAAATGGAAACGCTCGTCGACCAGGAACTGAGCCTGAAGGTCATCGAGTTTGATCCGGATCGTGGCCGCCTGGTCTTTTCCGAGCGTGCTGCACAAGCGGGACCCGGTCGGCGAATGGAGCTGCTCGCCAATTTACAGCCAGGCGATCGCGTGAGCGGCAACGTCACAAACATCACGCGCTTTGGCGTCTTCATCGATCTGGGCGGCGTTGAGGGCCTGATTCACGTATCCGAATTGTCATGGGGTCGGGTGCGCCACCCTTCGGACGTCGTTCTCTCCGCAGTGAACGACGTCC
>JARRJK010000114.1:0-10772 GCA_037379555.1 Anaerolineales bacterium
CTGCTGGATCGATGGCATGAGTCATCACCCGCAGCAGCTCGCAATCCTCTGTATCTGTGCGGCATGCAAAAGCTACTCCAAACGGAAGAAGCGCCAGGGTTTGTGATGTGAGCCGGTGAGTCTCACGGGTTCCGGCTGTAGGAGAATTGTCACGCCTATCCATCCAATAACCTTGCATCGCTCCACTCAGGACAATCCAGATTTCATCTGCGGATTCTCGCAGGACTGGCTGCAGCCTGCTTCCCGCCTTCAGATCGATCTTAACCATTGCCCCAAAACGCCGCAGGAGATGATCATCGAAGCGGAGCAGCGGGAACAGCTTTCCTCCTTCGAACTCCTGATCAGACAGGGGTTTTATGAGGAGGTCCGGGATCTTCGTCTCGTAGGGCATCTGTCAGTCAGTTCCGTTTAATGTGATAGCCCGCACTCATTCAAGGCTGTCGCTCCTGGATATGTAGATGCATTGTACCCGTTGTGAATGGAGATGTGCAGGCTATGAGAAAGCGAGGTCCATATGGGTGGTGTTAATCGGACTCACCCCGGGAGAGTGCTCGCCTTATTTCACGCAGATGGACTTTAGCGTGCTGGTACATCCACTTCAGCAGCTGCTCGACAGTCATGATGCCGAAGTAAGGGTGACGGCCTCGAAGCCGGGTCTGCGCGGGTTCCAGCGCTTGGAGCAGCGATAAGGTCGATCTGCGTTCCTCGCGGTAGACCTTCTGCAGCGCGTTGGGTGTCTCATTGTCCAGCAGCCTGACTTGCGATTCATTAAACTGGTCAATATTAAAATCCTGTGGAGCGCCTTCACCTCCGGTGATAACTGCATCCACAAGTGCCCGGAGTGCGCGCTCGGTGGCAATGAAGTGGGCGAGGATCTGGCGCACGTCCCACTGAGCCCCTTCTGTGTACACCGTTTGCTCCCACTGGTCGGGCTTCAGGGCAGAGAAGAAGGCCAGGCAGCGCTCGCCCTCTCTTTCCAACCGTTGAGTCAGATGTGATTTCACCTGCCCTGCTTTCGGATTATAAGAGTTGGTTTCCACCGTCCACCGCCAGGATTTCACCGTTGATCTCATTGTTCTCGATCAAGAACAACACCGCCTCGACCACCGCGTGCGGCGTTCCCGTCCTGCCCAGGGGAAGAGCAGCACCGAGCTTCTGCCAGCGGTCTTCAGACATCCCCTCGGGTTTCAGCACGGGTCCCGGTGCGATTCCATTCACACGGATTTCGGGCGCGAGGTATGCTGCTGCCACCCGCGTGAGCATCTCCAATCCGGCCTTGCTGATGGAATGCACCGGAAAGCGCGGCCAGGGCTGGCGTGCGGCGATGTCGGAGATGTTGATCACCACACCCCCACCGTTCTGCTTCATGATCCGGGCTGCTTGCTGGGTGCAGAAGAAAGGTGCCCGCAGGTTGAGATCGATCGAGTCGGCCCATTCTGCTGCATTCACATGATCAAAGTCCATCCGGCGCATGATGGCAGCTGAATTGACGAGCACGTCCAGGCGCTCGAAATGCTCGGCTGCATGATTGAAGAGAGCTTCGATCTGCTGCAGATCCGTCAGGTCGGCCTGATGCAGGGCGACGTCAGTCCCACGAGCGGTCAGATGACCGGCAGTTTCGCGTGCTTCCTCTTGCGCCTGGTTGTAGTGCAGCATGATCCGGTAGCCACGCTCACTGAGCCCGGCGGCGATCGCCCGGCCCACGCGATGGGCGGCGCCGGTGACAAGTGCAACGGGGTTCTCCGTGGGCATGGGATTAAGCTCAGCGCTTGAAGAATGCACTGAGGAAGAACCAAAGGTTTGCCGGCCGTTCGGCCAGGCGCCGCATGAAATAGGGATACCACTCCGTCCCGTAGGGGATGTAGATGCGCACCGGGTAGCCCTCTGCCGCAAGCGATTCTTGGAGATCGGTGCGGATGCCGTGCAGCATTTGGAACTCCAGTGCGCTTTTCGGAAGCCCAATCTGGTCAGCATAGCGGCGGGCATGCTCGATACGCTGCTCGTCGTGGGTTGCAATCGCTGCGAGCGGGGGCTGGGTTCCGTCGCCGCCTGAGGGCTCGCTTCCTTGCTGCAGAGCGGCGTCGATCATGATCGAGGCCAGACGGTCGAAATTGGCATCGACATCATTCTTCTTGGGGAAGGCTACGGAGGCCGGTTCGTTATAAGCGCCTTTGCAAAGCCGGATCCGAGTCCCGGACGAAACCAGATTGCGGACATCCTGTTCGCTTCGATAAAGGTACGCCTGGATGACAAGGCCGATGTTCGTCAGCCCCTCCTCGTGGAGTGTGCGCTGGATGGCCAGGGTGTCCTCGACAGTGGAAGAGTCCTCCATGTCTATGCGGACCGTGATGCCGAATTCACGCGCTCGCTTGGCGATGCAGCGCATGTTGCCCAGGGCCAGTTCGGTATCTAAGGCCAGGCCAAGCTGGCTGAGCTTGAGTGAGCAATTGGCGCGCACGCCGGTTTCTTGAAGCCGCTGCATGATCTCGATATACGCATCGGTCGCGGCAATTGACTCTTCGGTATTCGTCACGTTTTCGCCGAGGTGGTCAAGCGATGCGTACAAGCCAGAGTCATTCAAGCTCTTGACGACCTGAAGCGCAGCCTCAATTTCATCTCCAGCGATGAAGCGGCTTGCCATGCGCCGGGCAAGGCCCCACCCGGTCACGATTGCACGAGCCCACGAAGCGTTGGAAAGATAGAGAAGGATCGCACGCAGCACGGTTTCACTCCTTGATCGGGTAGGTTTCAGGTGATCCAGGGAACACCTGAAAGCATGCTACAGGACGGCCCAGGTTATTGCGGTGAGAAGAAACACTGTCAGGGTGCTGCATACTGTGGTTGCGAGCGAATGATCGACCGAACCGGTGGGCATGCATCACGCTGACCGGGCACCGGACCGATTTCGAACCTCTAGTAGGTTACGGTGCTCGCCTGCTAAATGCAAGTACCGTTTGGTGAAAAATCGTCCGAAGGAGGCTTGGGATGCATGTGTGGGGGCTCACAATTGACGCGCTCAGTACGGCTGGTATAATTTAGTCCACTGGCCCGCTAGCTCAATTTGGCAGAGCAGCTGACTCTTAATCAGTAGGTTACAGGTTCGAGTCCTGTGCGGGTCATGCCAGAACCGCTTCGAGAATTCTCGAAGCGGCTTTCTATTACCGGCGTGTTGTTTGAAGTCGATGGGCAGCGTGTAGGGCTTGCCGGATCCCCGATGTCTCTTTCAGCTTAAGCCCACGCCATCCGGCAGCACTTCCTGAATCGATGCGCGCAGCTCTTGCGCGGAAAACGGTTTTGTGAGGTACATGCTGGCGCCGGCATTGATCGCAGCACTGCGGTCCTCTTCGAGGAATTTCGCACTCGAGACGATGATCGGCAGGTTTGCGAACCGAGTTTCGAGCCGGAGCTTGCGGACGAGCGTCAGGCCGTCGATATCAGGCATCATGATGTCCAGGATGATCAGCGAAGGATCGATCTCTTCCAGCAGCGCAAGCGCCTGCGTGGCATTGAAAGCTTTTTTAACGTCAAAACCGAAGTTGGTCAGGATCTCGGCGACCACCTCGCAGAATGGTTTTTCATCATCGATAACGAGAATGCACCTGTTGCCTGGATTCATGTTTGTCCCTTGGATAGTTCGCTCGCCCGGCTGATGAGGATGCCAGGCTCAAGTGACCTGTGCAAACTCTGATGCGCGGCGGTAACATTCCTGCCGGGCGTCGTCATCAGGGGCACAGCAGGCCAGCCAGAACCAGGCGACCTGGTTGGCGGGATCCTTCTTCAACACCCAGCTTAACGCCGCTTCTCCGCGTGTGAGATCTCCCTGCTCGACGGCTTCGACGCCAATATCCAGGGCTTGTTCGACCGACTGGAATCCGTTTGATCGTGTGCCAGCTGCCATACCTGCGACTCCTGAGATGATGCCAATGATGTGCCTCGATGGCTCCATACTAACATGCGCCCGCAACCAGGGAGATTACAGCTAACTTACAGGTTTAACGTCCGCGACTTGGCCTGCGTTAAGCGGGAGGGTAGACTCATGCTCGGGAGGGCGAATAGGACCTGGCATGGCACCTCATATCCTGCTGTTGATCGTCGTACGGCTGCTGTTTGGTCCGCCAATGGACGTGCTGGTTGACCAAAACCACGGCCTTCCGGGCTGGTACGCACCGGGTTCCAGTGCAGTAGCGCTGGAAGCACTGGACGAGCTCATCCAAGCAGCCTGGCAGGATCAGATCCGGGTGGCCGTCTATTCCGGGTACCGGAGTTATGAGGATCAGCTGCAGGCACTGGGGCGTGCGCGCCTGACGGGCCAGGCTGAAGCTGAGTATTTCCTCGCGCAGCCAGGTCACAGCGAGCATCAACTGGGAACAGCTTTCGACGTCGTCTGGCCGGGGCTGCAGGTGGAGTTTGCCGACCCTCGCAACCAGGAGCTGTACGAATGGCTGGAGACGCACGCCCATCGCTATGGATTTGTGATCAGTTATCCGTTGCGGATCTTTGATCAGTGGCCTTTCAGCAACCGCTGGATGCCGTACATCACCGAGTTCATTTATGAGCCCTGGCATATCCGCTATGTAGGCATCCCTCTCGCGACAGAGATCTTCGAGGCGGGCTACCTCGACCCAGCCTCGAAAATCTTGCCTCAGGATTTCTATCGGAGCTGGCCCTGATTTCTGATCTAAATCTTACATACCAGATAAAAATACTTTGATATACTGTACACAACCTTGACAAATACTGAGGTGTACAGATGAACCAATCCCTTCGCTTGTTCACGTTGCGAGGCATCGCTGTGCGGATGCACATCACTTTTCCGCTCATACTCATCTGGGCTGCACTGCAGTTCGGCTTACTGGCCGGGGGCGGATGGGGTGGTGCATTGTTCGGAATGCTGGCGACGGTCATTTTGTTTGGCATTGTCGTTTTGCATGAATTCGGCCACAGCTTTGCAGCACAACACTATGGAATCGAAGTGAAGCAGATCGTGATCCTGCCGATCGGGGGTGTGGCGCAGATCGCCGAGATCCCGGAAGATCCGAAGAAGGAGTTTGTCATCGCGATCGCCGGGCCGGCAGTCAACTTCATCCTGGCTGCTGTTCTAAGCGGCGTACTGCTGGTCAGCGGCGTAGACCTCCGTCTCTCCGGGCTGCCGGATATGCTCTTCAACCTGCAGTGGATGGGAATCGGGGCGCTGCTGGGGTACGTCTTTGCGGCCAACCTGCTCTTGGGCCTATTTAACTTGCTGCCCGCGTTTCCGATGGATGGTGGCCGCATCCTGCGTGCCTTCCTGGCGACACGCATGGCCTACCCTGTGGCGACGGCGACCGCAGCGGGCATCGGTCAGGGTCTGGCATTCTTGATAGGCCTGTGGGCGTTTTTACGTGGTGACTTCTTCCTAGTGCTGATCGCGATCTTCATCTACAGCGGTGCGAACCAGGAGCGGCAGATGGTCGTAACGCGCAGCATTCTGGCAGACTTCAAGGTCACCGATGCCTATTCGAGGCAGGCACAATCTCTCGCCCCAGGGGATTCCCTTCAGCGAGCGATCGACCTGACGCTGGCGGGCTTTCAATCCGACTTTCCCGTGTGCGATGAGCGGGGTTTGGTGGGGATGCTCACGCACACCCGACTGCTGGACGTCCTGAGCCGGCACGGATCCAATCTTCCGGTCGAGCAGGCTATGGAGACCGATTTTCGACCGCTTCATCCCGATCTCCCGCTTGTCGAGGCCCAGCGGATATTGGCCGAATCCAGAACCGATGCCCTGCCGGTGATCGAAAGGGGATCATTTGTGGGGTTGTTGACGCAGCGCGACCTGACGGAGGTGTTCCGTCTGGCTGCATTTCAGCCGGAGCGCAGGATCGTTCTTGAGACGGTTGAGGCCAATCTGTAGCGTTCGCGTGTAATCAACCCAGGCGCATGCAGATCGAGTGTATCTGCATGCGCCTTACTTATTCGCATAGGTATTGAGTGGGGGTGATACGGTAGGAGTAAAGGTTCGTTGCGCAGGGTATTGGTTATGATACACTGGGTGGGTGACTTTCGCTCCGGCTGGAGGCTTGAATGGCTGCAGAAGCCAAGCGCGTGGTTTGCATTGAAGACGAACCGGAAATGATCGATCTGGTTCGTTTGATTCTCAGTCGCAAAGGCTTCGACGTCATCGGAGCGAACGGCGGCATCGAAGGTCTTGAGACCGTACGGCGTGAACATCCTGATCTCGTTCTGCTTGACCTGATGATGCCCGATATGGACGGCTGGGAAGTATATCAGCAGATGAAGGCTGACGAGGGGCTAAGGGGCATTCCGGTCGTTGTAGTGACGGCTAAGGCGCAATCGATTGACAAAGTCCTCGGCCTGCACATTGCGAAAGTCGATGATTACATCACGAAACCTTTCGGCCCGCAGGAGCTGCTGGAGAGCGTCGAGAAGATCATCGGCGCTTGAATAGAGTAAAATAGGCCTTCGGGCCTGAGTTGAGCAGGCGCCCCTGGCCGCCTGTTTTTGTTTGCCCCTGGGTTGACATGGCTGAGTGGATTGATGTTTTCAAATCTGGCGCAGGCGGACAACCGCTTGTACGGGCACGCTGGTGTCAGAGCTTCCTCTGCCGTTTGCGCGGCCTCACCTTCCGCCAGAGTTTAGAGCCCGGCGAAGGGCTGCTTCTTGTTGATCGTTCCGAAGGTCGGATGAGCGCTTCGATTCACATGTGGATGGTCTTTTTTCCTATTGGCGTCATCTGGCTTAATTCCCGGCGCGCAGTCGTGGATACGATCGTTGCAAAACCCTGGCGGATATACCTGCCCTCCGCCGCTGCGCAGTACATCCTGGAAACACAGCCAGGTGTCCTCGCGGATGTCCAAGTGGGAGATCGCCTGGAGTGGCGCGATGCGTCTTAAAACATCCGGGCTGCTCCTGGTGCTCATGCTAGCCCTGGTTTTCCCTCTGAGCGTGCAGGCGCAGGGGCAGGGCCCGGTCTACATCGTCCAGCAAGGGGACACCCTTTCGGGGATCGCCTGGCGCTTTGGAACGACGATTGAGGCTCTGATCCTCGAAAACAACATCAGCGATCCCTCACGCATCTTCCCAGGAATGGAATTGACCATCCCCGGCTTTCCGGAGATCAGCGGCCGGCTCTCACTCGAACCGGTCAGGCTGGGTGATACCTTCGAAAGCCTGAGTCACGATTTCGATCTGGATCAGACCTCCCTCAAGCGTTTAAACCGGATTGTGCGCCCGGACAGGATCTATGCTGGCATGTCGCTCATTGTCGCAGCCACGGAGCAGGGGCTCAGCGCGCAGCCAGCGAGGCATCTTCTTGCAGCACGCCCCGGTGAGACGAGGCTGGAGCTCGCCGCCCGTGCCAGGACGGATCCATGGGCGATCCACACAGATCATACGCCCGAACTCCAGCTCTGGGTCTTGCCGGGTGATCTGTATGGGTTTGGTTCCCGGGCAGATGAAAAGCGATCGGGGTTGCCAGATGAGGTGAATTCGCTGACCATTTCACCCGAACCGCTGATACAGGGCCACACGACCGAGATCCATGTGACGGCTAGCTCGAGTGGCAGGATTGAGGGTGATCTCGGTGAACACAGGCTGGCTTTCTTCCCCCTGGAGAATGATCGGTGGATCAGCCTGCAGGGTATCCACGCACTCGCTGAGCCGGGACTGCTCGATCTGCGGCTGGGGTTCTACGAATCGGATGCCAGCGCGCCTTTTTATGAATTCCAGCAACCCGTGCTGCTCGAGTCGGGGGATTACGGATTTCAAGTTCTGAACGGTGTCCCACCGGAGACGATCGATCCGGCTGAACTGCTCGCTGCGGCATCCCCGCAAAAGCTATGGCAGGGTCCTTTCGAGTACCCATCGCGCTACTATACGGCGGAGTTTGTCGCCACCTTCGGTACACGCCGGAGCTACAACAATGGCAGCCTGATGTACTACCATACCGGCGTCGATTTCTATGGCCGGGATGAGCCGATTTACGCGCCGGCTGCGGGACGCGTGGTGTTCGCTGGACCGCTTACCGTACGCGGCAATGTGACCTATATTGATCATGGCTGGGGTGTGTATTCCGGCTACCTGCATCAATCGGAAATGTACGTTCAGGAAGGTGATCAGGTTGAGAAAGGGCAGGTGATCGGGAAGGTAGGGGCTACAGGGCGTGTAACAGGCCCGCATCTACACTGGGAAGTATGGGTCGGAGACGTCCCCGTGCAGCCGCTGGATTGGATCTCTCCCGGCTATCTGCTGCCGGAGGATCCCCAGCAGTAACCGGGTACAAACGGAAACTGTCAGTGATGGCTCTCGTTACTCCCCTTCATCCTCCTCATCGGTAATCTCATCCTGCTCGAGCGTGCCCATATTGTAGGCTTGCAGCATTTTCCGGGCTTCTTCGAGCTGTTCGCGCGGAACAAGAATCTCAACCTCCGCCATGGGGCCGACTCCAAGGCCGTAGACAGCGGCAGCCGATTCCTGAACGAGAATAGTCTCGATGCCACGCGCTTCCAGCATGCCGCGGATGATCTCTGCTTGCAGCTTTCCTTCAACGGTATCCAGGCTGACGAATCGATCCTGCATGACTTTGCCTCCAGCGCATATAGTATAATGTCGAAAGACTCCCCATGAATAGACGCTACGTTGCCCATGTCGCTAGCTCAACCTACAACGCTTGAATCATACTGGACGTCCTTCGAAGTCAGCGCGGCTGACATCAACTTTATCATCAATCTGCTCCTCGAGCGAGAGGTGCCGCTCACCTCTTCCGAAATGGCGCAGGCGCTGGTCGAGATGCGGCTCGAGCGCCTGGCCAAGGAAGCAGAGGCGGCTCAAGAGCCGGAACATCGCGTGTACACGCCCGGCGAAAGCTTTGAGAAGGGCGAGGAACTCGTCTTTCCGGCGCTTCAAAACCGGATTGGCAAGGTTATTGGCATCCGCGCCGGGGAGAATCCCGATCTGGGACCCTTCAAGGTCATCAAGGTGGACTTCGATGGGAGTGGGGCAGTCCGTGAATTTGCCGCCCAGCTTGAGGATCATATTCTCAATCACCCGCCTGAACTCGAGACGGATGCAGAGGATCTGCATAGCGGTGAAAGCGTGATCCGTGAGTTCGGCTCATTGATCACTGACCGGCTTGAGACGAAGCTGAATGGAAATCCTGATATCGTCCGAATCGCCGGCAAGTGGTTTCCTAAAGCGCTGCTGGCTGACATCAATGAGGGCCATCTGAACCTGGCCGAAGCGGTCTTGGATGTTTCAAGCGGAGGACCGCTGCCGACGAAGGAGCTCATCGGTCACCTGGAACTCCCGTCCAGTCTCTCACCGCAGCTGGCAGAATTTTCACTCGATTATGCGCTTCAAGAGGATGAACGGTTTGACGAAGTTGGCCCGGCTGGAGAGGTGCTCTGGTTCCTCAAACGGCTTGAGCCGCCGGAGGTGCTCTTTGTGCCACCGCGCCTTGAAGCAGAGGTCGGGCCCATCGATCGTAGTCTATTCACTCCCGAGCTCATAAGGCTGGAAACGCAGCTGGATGACGAGTTGAGCAATACGCTGCCGGAGCATGGGGCTGCGGATGATCTTACGATCTCGCTCCTCTTCCCGCACTGGCGCGTTGGAGCGTTGCCGCTCTCCGCCAGGCTGCGAAAATTATTCCCGACAGCCTATGAGACACCCCGCATCCGGTTTATCCTTGTTGACGGCCACAGCGGAGAGAAATTCCCGGGCTGGGTGGTCCGCAACCAGGGCTATGTATTTGGCTTGTGGGATTGGTATCAAAAGTATGAAGTCCCTGCTGGTGGGTTGGTGCGGGTTCGCCGTGGTGACCAACCGGGTGAGGTGATTGTCGAAACCAAAGACCGCCGCATGCGCAACGATTGGATCCGCACCGTCACCATCGACGAGAGCGGACGGATCGGCTTTACGATGCTCAAGCAGCCGGTCGGCACGGCTTATGAGGACCTGATGGTGATCGGGGTCATCGACACCCAGGCCATTGACGAGGCCTGGGCACAGCAAAGCCGCAACCGGATGCCGCTCGATAAAACCGTCACCCATATGTTCCGCGAGCTGGCGAAGCTCACACCTCAGAGTGCGGTACATGCCCAGACTCTCTATGCTGCTGTCAATGTTGTGCAGCGGCAGCCCCCAGCGGCAGTTTTCACCGAGTTGGTCCGTGAGCCATATTTCGAACACGTTGGCGATCTTTACTGGCGGCTCGATACGAATGCGCTGAGCTCCTGATGACGACACCCAAGACGCCACCCTCGCGCTTGTTCGCCCGGCCGACGCTGGACACCTGTTTCCATATCGATTTCGACTGGTGGGATCGTGCTGGTCGCGATTTGGGCGTCTACCTGCGCAGCCACCTGTGTGAGGAACATCAGGCGGCCTATGCCGATCTGGATGCTGATACGATGGTTGACAGCGTCAATCCCGAGACAGCTGAGGTGACGCGCGTGCTGGGGATCCAGAATACGCTGATAACGCATTGCGCCCAGCAGCCCGATTATTTGACGCCGCAGACGACTCTTATCAATGCCATCTTCAGGGTCTTCCTGGCGAACGGCAACGCCCCGCTTTCCCCCAAAGAGCTCGGAGATAAGCTCAACCGCCCAGCCAGGACGATCCTGCGCACTCTCTCCGGCGGACGGGTTTACAAAGGGATCAGACCGATCATCGAGGATTGATCGCCTTTTCCGTTTGCACTAAAATGAACTCACGCCCCTGTAGCTCAATGGATAGAGCGCCGGACTTCTAATCCGACGGTTGTGCGTTCG
>JARRJK010000115.1:0-10625 GCA_037379555.1 Anaerolineales bacterium
GGCTCCAGACGCTGGCGTATGCTCTCTCGAAGCCGCGGGAGATTGCCATCGTCGGTGACCCTGAAGCCGCCGACACCCAAGCCTTGCTAGATGTCGTTCGCGATGGCTCCCTACCATTCCAGGTAATGGCCCTGGGGGCACCTGATCGTAACACGGCTGTGCCTCTCCTGAGGAATCGCGGACCAGTTGATGGGCAAGCCGCAGCCTACGTGTGCCGCGATTTCGCCTGCCAGGCGCCGGTGACGGACGCCGAAGCGCTGGTTGCCATTAGCTACTGGGGCTTTCACGACCACACGGGCATCTTGTAGTTTCTCCTCATGGCTACTTGGAGAACCATACCTACCTTGTTGAGGGACTGCGGGATTGGATGCTCATTTTACCACCAGCACGGCGCAGGGAGAGTGCTCTATGATGCGCTCGGTGACACTGCCGATGAGGATGCGCCGTGGCCCGCGGCTCCCCACCTGCCCGATGACGATCAGATCCACCCCCTGCTCTCGGGCCAGATTCGTTATCTCTCTGTACGGCACCCCGTGGCGTGTGACCTGGTTCGATGTCAGGGCCGCTTCTGATGCCAGGCGGGACAGGTAGTCCAGGTAGCGCTGACCGCTGAGCTCCAGTTCGCTTTGCACCCGTTTTGCCACCCTCCCCGACACACTGGCCAATTCCTCAACGACGGTGTCGTCGACCACGTAGATGAAGGTGATACGAGCCTTGTGCAGGGCGGTCAATTGCACAGCCAGCCTGCCGGCCGTCACTGAGGACTGGGAACCGTCGGTGGGGGCCAGGATGTGATGAAAGAGTGCCTGTATCTCTGCCATTTGTCACCTCCGTGCGCTAGCCAGACTCACCTGACCCCGGCCCGCCGCCGGTGTCCCGATAGGTGGGTGATTTCCCACCGGCGATATCGCGGGTAGGTTGCTCGTATTGACGCGTGGGTGGCCCGACGGTCGGCCGGGCCGTCTTGTTCTTGAGCCGCTTGAGGCGAAATACCTCCTCACGTTCGCGCTCCTCGAGCGCGCTCTCGATGAAAGCAACGGTCTCCTCGTACTCCGGGATGAAGATATGTTGTAAGGCATTGACCCGTCGTTGCGTCTTGCGCAGCTCCGCGGCCAATCGCCACACCGTCGTCACCAACTCGGAGAGCTCGGGGATGTGGCTCAGGACCTCACGGAAGGCGGCGCCCGCCTGATCCAGCGAAGCCGTAGTGTCACCCAGGCTGTAGGGCATTTCCGGTGGCCCGCCACGGGCCTCAACCAGCGGGATCGAGACGCCCATGACCCCCCGGGACTTGAGTCGAACATCCACGGTTTTGTTCACCGCCAACGCTGCCCATTCCACGTGCTCCCGGCCCATCGTTAGCTTGGCCTGCTCCAGGGCATCGTAAGCCGCGGCCAGCAGCTTCCAGACCTGCTCCTGGAGCACCTCCGCGTCGTGGGCGATGTGGACGAGCTCCGTGCTCAACACCTCCCGCTTGCGGTCCAGGATTTCGAACCCCTCGCGGGCGAACTGCAATTCTTGCTTCATGTGCAGCAGGTTGCTGCGTGTGGGCGGGACGTTAATGCGCGCCATGGCCGTCCTCGTAGTATCCCTTCATCTCGTCTGGACTAACGCGAGTGAGCTCCTCTTGCGGCAGCATGGAGAGCAACCGCCAACCGATGTCCAGGGTTTTCTCGATGGTCCGGTTTTCCGTCACCCCTTGGTTGACGAATCCCTGCTCGAAAGCCCGCCCGAATTTCAGGTATTGCTGGTCTATTGTCGAAAGCTCCTCCTCGCCGATCACCGAGGCCAGCGAACGCACCTCCTGCACGTGGGCGTAGGCGGCGTAGAGCTGCGCCGACAGATGACCGTGGTCGGCGCGGGTCCGCCCCTCGCCAATGCCGTCCTTCATCAGCCGCGACAGGCTGGGCAGCACCGTGATGGGCGGGTAGATGTCCTGGTGCGTGAGGTCACGGCCGAGCACAATCTGGCCCTCGGTGATGTAGCCGGTGAGGTCAGGCACCGGGTGGGTGATGTCGTCGTTGGGCATGGTGAGAATCGGGAGCTGGGTGATGGAACCCTCGGCGGTCTTGATGCGTCCCGTGCGCTCGTACAGGGAGGCCAGGTCGCTGTAGAGGTAGCCAGGGTATCCTTTGCGGCTAGGCACCTCGCCCCGGATGTTTGAGATCTGGCGCAGTGCCTCGCAATAGTTGGTCATGTCGGTAAAGATAACCAGCACGTGCATTTCGCGCTCGAAAGCCAGGTACTCGGCCAGGGTGAGAGCGGCACGGGGCGTCACCAGGCGCTCCACCGGCGGGTCGTCGGCCAGATTGAGGAACATGGCCACGCGGGTCAGCGCTCCGCTTTCGGCAAAGGAGTCGCGGAAGGTTGCTGCCACGTCGTGCTTGACCCCCATGGCGACGAAGACAATGGCGAACTGCGCTGACTGGGATGGCAACTCGCCTGCTGGCGCACCCAGCGTGGCCTGGCGCACGATCTGGGTGGCGAGTTGGTCGTGGGGCAGCCCGCGGCGAGTTGGTCGTGCGGCAGCCCGGCGCCGGAGAAAAGTGGCAGTTTCTGGCCCATCACCAGGGTGTTCATGCCATCAATGACGGAGATGCCCGTCTGGATATAGTCGCGAGGATAAACGCGCGCCGTGGGGTTGATGGGTTGTCCGTTGATGTCGGCATAGTGGTCGGCCAGCGGCTGCGGGCCGCCGTCTAGCGGCGTTCCCAGGCCGTCAAAGACGCGCCCCAGCATCTCCTCAGCCACCGGGATGTGCAGCGGCCCTCCCAGAAAACGCACGTGCGTGCCGTCAATAGAAAGGCCCGTGGTGCCGGCGAAAACCTCCACCACAGCCATGCCCTCGCCCACCTCCACCACGCGGCCACGGCGCAACCGTCCCTGCGAGTCAACGATCTCTACCACCTCGTCGTAGCCGACATTCCACGCACGCTCTACCACCACGATCGGGCCCTCGATGCGGGCCACACCCTCCCCGATCCAGCAACTCGCTCATTTGTACTCAGCCTCCAGTTGATCCATTTGCTCGTCTATCTCTTTTTGGATGTCGTCCAGCCTGGTCAACTCGTCGTTGGCGACGAGCGTCTTCATTCGTATCAAAGTGTTTATCACCGGCAAGTTGTGGATGACCACGACAGGCGCGCCGTAGTCGATGATGTGCTGTGCCTTTTGGTGAAAATGTAGAATCAGGGCCAGCATGCGTATCTGCTTCTGGATGGTCGAATAGGCATCCACCTCGTCCAACGCGTTTTGCTGTAAGAACCCCTCGCGCAGCAACCGTGCCGTTTCCAGTGTCAACCGCTGCTCGTCGGGCAACGCATCCGGCCCCACGAGCTTGACGATCTGCGACAGACGGCTCTCTTCGTTCAGGATCTTCATGGCCTGGGCGCGCATGGCGTACCAGTCCTGGCCCACCTGTTCGCGCCACCAGTCGGCCACATCGTCCAGGTACTCGCTGTAGCTTTCCAGCCAGTTGACCGACGGAAAGTGGCGTGCCGCGGCCAATGCCTTGTCCAACGCCCAGAAGCAGCGAATGAACCGCTTGGTATGCTGTGTGACCGGCTCGGAAAAGTCGCCTCCTGGCGGAGAAACGGCCCCGATGACGCTGATCGAGCCAGATTGGCCGTTCAGCGTCTCCACGTAGCCGGCCCGCTCGTAGAACTCGGCCAGACGGGCCGCCAGGTAGGCCGGGTACCCCTCCTCAGCGGGCATTTCTTCTAGCCGCCCCGATATCTCGCGCAGGGCCTCTGCCCAACGGGAGGTCGAGTCGGCCATCAAGGCCACGTGGTAGCCCATGTCGCGGTAGTACTCGGCGATGGTGATGCCGGTGTAGATGCTGGCCTCGCGGGCGGCCACCGGCATGTTCGACGTGTTGGCGATCAGCACGGTGCGCTCCATCAGCGGGCGGTTGCTGCGGGGGTCGATCAGCTCCGGGAATTCCTGTAGCACTTCGGTCATCTCGTTGCCGCGTTCGCCACAGCCGATGTAGATCACGACTCGCGCGTCCGACCATTTGGCAATGCTGTGCTGCGTCACCGTCTTGCCCGCCCCGAATCCGCCGGGGATAACAGCCGCCCCCCCTTTGGCGAGCGGGAAGAAAGTATCCAGCACGCGCTGGCCCGTGATCAGCGGCTCGTTGTGTCCCCGGCGCGTCTGATATGGACGCGGTCTGCGAACCGGCCAGCGCTGAATCATCGCCACGTCTCGTTCGCCGTGTTTCGTGCTCAGGCGGGCGATAGGTTCCTCGATGGTATAGTCCCCCTCCGGGGCGACCCAGGACAGCTCCCCTTCCAGGTCTGGCGAGATCATCACCCGGTGCTCGACGGCTTCTGTCTCCTGGACGGTGCCCAGGGTGGCTCCACCGTTCGCAGCGTCGCCCGCTTTGAGCCGGGGCACAAAATGCCAGCGGGCCTGGCGGTCCAACGGGGCGAGGTTCATGCCGCGCCCGATGAATGTGCCGCTGTGCTGCTCCATGACCGGGAGCGGGCGCTGTACGCCGTCGAAAATACTGCCCAGCAGGCCCGGCCCCAGTTCGACGGAGAGTGGCATTCCCGTGCCGTACACGGGCGCGCCCGGTCGCATCCCGGAGGTTTCCTCGTACACCTGGATCGTGATCGCGTCACCCTCCAGCCCGATGACCTCGCCCACCAGGTGATCGTCGCCGACCTCGACCAGTTCCAACATGCTGGTCTGGCGTGATCCCCGCGCCCGGACGACCGGGCCATTAATCCACGTGACCGTCCCAACCGTCTGGCTCATAACGCCTCTCCCTTTAACAGGCGCAGAACCGGGACGCGTAGCGTATTTTGCAGCCGTCTTAATCGGGCCTCCAGCGTATTGTCATACTCCCGGTGTCCATCCATCGTCTGTACGATAAGCCCTACGCCGTGTTCGAGCGGTGCCCCGTACGTCACCTGCACCCCTGTTTCCTCCGAAATTTCGGCGAGCACCTGATCGGTCAGGATCGCCCGCGTCTGTTCGTCGGCCCGAATCCGGGCGGTATCAGAGCCCAGGCTCATCAGGGCTTCTCGCAGCAGCTCACGGGCGACCTGATCGTAACCTGCTCGCTGTGGCACGTCGGATAACTGCTGCCGGGCCGCGTCAAACACGCTGTTCAGCAGTTTTTCGCGGCGCTCTAACTCCGCTGTGTGCACCTGTAACTGAGCCGAGGCAACCGCCTGGGTACGCAGACGTTCGGCCTCCTGAGAGGCGCGCGCGAGTATCTCAGTACGCTCGGCGGACGCTTGTTCCTGGGCGCGCTCCTGCGCTGCCTGCGCTTTCGCTTGCGCCTCGGCCAGGATTTGCTCGGCCTCGCCGTGAACCTCATTCAGCACCGTCCGCGTGAGGGCTTGTATATTCTCATCTACCGATCTCACGATTTATCCATCCTCTTGCACGATCATATCTTGATGCCGATCACCTGCTGCACCACCTCGCTGAGGGTCTGTTGATCCGGCTGTACGCCCTCCGGCCCTGGGATCTCGACGACGAGCGGCCTCACGCTGCGCAGTTTGAGTTGCGCCATGCGCGGCCCGATCAGTCCGGCAACGTCCCCGGTGACCAGGATGATCCCCACCTCCGGAGACGCTAAAGCGTCAGTCAGCGCCTGATCGGCTTCCTCAGCCGAGGTAGCTATTTGTCCGTGAACGCCGACCAGGGAGAACCCTAACACGGCTTCAGGATGTCCGATCACCAGGATTTTCATGGGTTTCTACTGGTTCAGGATCATGAACGAGATAATGAGGCCGTAGATGGCGATCCCTTCCGCCAGTCCGACGAAGATCAGAGAGCGACCGAATGCTTCCGGTTTTTCCGCAATCGCACCGACGGCGGCGGCTCCGGTCCCGCTGACCGCGATCCCGGCCCCGATAGCCGCCAGCCCGGTGGAGATAGCCGCCCCCAGCGAAACGTACGCGTCGATGACGACCTCCTGCGCATTCCCGGCTGCCATCGCCGTTTGAGGCGAGAGCAGCCAGACGATCCCAACCCCGACAGCCATCAATCCCAACACGAGGTTGAAGCCCTCCAGCCCCAACAGCAGCCCGCGTGTGGCGCGGGTCGGTTCTTGCTTACGCTGGCGCAGGAAAAAGATCACGGCGGGGACCATTGGCAGCAGGCCCACCAGAATCGCTATGCCTAATCTGATCATCATATTGCTCCTCGATTTTGAATTGACAGCCTGTTCGTAAACTGCCTGGACGCTGCTTGCTGCGCCCGACTGAGATAGACACTAAAACGCATCGCCGACTCTTGATCGCTCGTTTGATCGGTTACTTGTCGGCTGGCGGCAGCAAGGTGAGCGGCTCGTAACGCGTCCCCCCACCGCTGAAGAATTTGCTAAAGAATTCGTAATACTCAAGACGCATGGTCTGAATACCCACGATCAAACCCTCGAAACCCACGATGAAAAGCTGTCCCAACAGGATCACGATCCAGTACCCCACGCTGTGCGGGGAGCCGACCATATCGGCCAGGATAAAGATAACGGCGCTCAACCCCCCGTGTGCCACCGCAAAAGCGCCGATACGCACGTACGAAAGGCTGTTGCTAAACAGGCTGATCAGTGTCTCGAACAGTTCGAAGAACGCCTGGATGATGTATGTGCCGGGGCCACCCTCGATGAGGGGATGGTGCTTTTCAACCAGGTTTTTCAGCGCTTCGGAGAACATCACGACTGCCCCTGCGCCGACCGCCAGCGCAATAAGCACTGTAGGGGGGATCGGAAAGCCACTGACGAGTGCTCCCGCCCCCACTCCGATCAGAGACAAGAAGAGGATGAAGCCTGCCACGCCGTTGTGATCGAAAAAGAGCCGCCCCCAATCACGCACGATCCAGGCGTTCCAGATGTTGAGCAGGAATCCCGTGCTGAGCAGCACGATCCCGAACCCGATGGCGATCAGCAAGATTTGTGTGATGTTTTCCATGGGTCTGAGCCAGAGCGCAGGCAGCAGGTTCTCGCTGCCAAAAACGCTGCCATACAGGAAACCAAACACCGTCGCCATCAGGCCGCATGCCACGATAATCCCGCCCAGGCTCGCCATGCTGCGCAGCGCCCGGATCTTTCCGCTGCTCATCAGCCACCCCAACAGCGCCAGGATCAATCCGTGTCCCACATCGCCAAACATCACGCCGTAGAGCAGCGGGAAAGTCAGCGCGATCAGCATGGTGGGGTCGATCTCCTCGTAACGGGGCTGAGCGTATGTCGTCACCAGGGGCTGGAAGGTGCCCGCAATCCCGGTGTTACCCAGCGCTACCGGGACATTTCGCTGGGGGTTGTTGCGCTGGGTCGGGTGGGTGTCGATGAGGATTTCTTCCGCCACCCCCTTGAGTCCTTCCCTGAGTTCGGCTACGCGGGCGGCGGGCACCCAGCCGACGATCAGGTAGGTGTGATGCAGCTTGCCGAAGTGCGCAATTGCCTCAGTTATCATCCGGCTGGAGCGCACGCGCCATAGAATCTGGCGAAGCTGCGGCTGGTAGTTTTCGTGCATCACCTTGATCTCGGTTTCCTGCTCGGCGAGGTGCTGCCGGGCGCGCTCGATAGCGGTATGCAGCGATTCGATAATTTCGGGCACGGTGCCATGATGTATGACCGGCAGGTCCAACGGGTTAAGGTAGGCGCTGCGCGCGGCCCGCTCCAGGATATCGGCATCACGCTTGGCTCCCGTCAGCCAGACGACGCGTTTGGTGCCTTCTTCGCTGAGCGTAAGCAGCACAAACGGCGTCCGCGCCAGGCTTGTTTGCAGCCGTTCCAGGTTCGTGGCGGGGATCATTCCCAGCATGGAAAAGATATGGTGTGGATGGCGCAGCATGCCGAAGTCCAGGTCGAGGTCCGCCAGTGGCTCTAATTGGCAGAGATAACTCTCAAGCTGCTCCAATCGGTTTTGGCGGGTGACCTCCTGCTCGCTCGCGGTTTGGACTTCCTGCCCGATTCGTTCGATCAGGGACTGCACGACCTCGATCTCGATCATTGTGAGTTCGTCGGCCAGGGGCGGGCTGCCCTGTTCCACACCCAATGTCTGCATCGTTGACAGCAATTGGCGTTCCAGTGAGGCATAAGTCACCGCTCTCTGCTGCCAGGAACGCGCCGAGTCGGGGCCTGCCTCCGAGCTCATGTAGCTGGTGTCGATCTGGTGAAACACGTCCAGACCGGCCAGTTCGTCCGTCACTGCCATCAGGTGCTTGGCGGGGATGACCATCTCCACTTCGGTCATTGCTTGCGAGTAAAACATACGGTCTCCAATGTCAGGCGGAGGGATAGCCCACCAGCAGGTGGGACTCAAACTGATCGACGGGCATCTGCGCGGCTTTCGCCTCAATCAGCACCGTCAAGTCGTGAGTCTCCCATTCTGTCAAAATCAGGTACCCCAGCAAAATACCTACGTGGAAGGGATAGCCGGCAAAAGCCGTCCGGCACTGTTCGGCAACCTGGCGCTGCAATTGAAGCTCCAGTTCTGGCAGCCCTTGCTGCGGTTGTTGTAACAAAGCGTCGACGCCGGTCAGCTGCGGATATAGCCGGGTCACAATCTGGGTGATATCGGCCCCGGCGGCAATCGACCGGATATTCTCATCCTGCACTCGATAACCAAATGGCAGGGTGTAATTGATGATCTCTTCCTCGGAAAGGTGATGGTAAACCCGGTAACGGATCGCCCACATGATGTTATTCATATCCACCAGCGACCCGACGACGCGCAGCGCCCGGCTGCGGTCTTCGCCTGGAAGCTGGTTCATATCGCGCCACAAGGTGCGCCAGTAGGTTAAATCGAGCGCCACTTCCATGGGGAAAAGACTCTGTTCGGCGGTATAACGCTCCATGGAATGAGAAAGCGTGTCGTAGTAAACCGTGCTGCGCAGCAGCTCCACCGCCGCTTCCATGCTCCCCGCTTCCATCATGCGCCGTGCGGGGAGTACGGTCATTGGGCCGAGTGGGAAAAGGAGGTAGAGTACCCGCTCCCATGCTGCCTCGGTGACAATGCCACGCAGCACAGCTTTGAGGTTGTCGATCTCAAAATGCCGGTAGAGCTGAGTCAGCAGCGGGCGGGTCGAGCTTGGCGCCAGCCGGATGATCGTGAGGTAATCATCGGCCACCCGCTGTTCGATCTGGAAAATAGATCGCCGGGGCGTGAGCAGGTTATTCTGAACGCGGCTCAGATAGGGGCCGTAGGCGGTTTGTCTGATTAACTCTATCAGGATGCTGAAGTCGTCAGCTTCACACAGCTCGGCCCATGTGGGTGAAGTGAGCAGTGTCGAGTACATCGCCCGCACGCGCGCCTGGATCGCTGCATACGCCGAAACACCGCTGTTGAGCATCTGGCTATTTCCTGCCCATCAGTCGGTCGAGCACGTAATTCACCGCGCGGTCGAAATTCTGCGCTGCCTGAGTCTCTGTTTGGCTGGATTTATCTTCGCTCTCGGCCAGTATCCGTTCACATTCACGTTCGCCCTTCGCCTGGCTCTCAGAGGCTAAGCGTTGGGCTTCTTCCTGAGCTTCGGCTCGCGCTTTTTCGATGAGAGTCTGCGCTTCTTGGTCGGCCTGTTTTTCTAATTGTTCGGCGTCGCGGACGGCTGCCTGGTAGATGCCCTGTGCTTGTTTTTCGATCTCAAGGATTTGTTGGATAAGCTGTTCGTTCAAACCATTATCGCCTCTTCTGCTATGCAACCACCGCCACGACCCGAAATGGTTCCCAACGCGCGGACACAAAAGGTGTTAGGAAGGGAGAGACTTCACCTTCAGTTGAAAGCTCCCTGAAAAGTAGTGCTGACGATGTGCAGCCAGCGTACGCCGCCTCCCAGCCCCCGGAATCGCCGTGGCCGCCCCCATACCGGGTACCGCACGGCGATCAGCCCACCCTCTTCTTGGCAAGCTCCTTGAGCGCCTCCTCGGCGGCCCACGGCACTTCGATGTCGGGGGCTGGGTCTCTCAAAGCGCGGTAGACTTCTAATTCTGGCGTTCGCAGCATGCCAAGCTCCCTCATCCCATGCAGGACGTGGTGCGCGCCCTCACGCAGGTATACCGAACCGGCCCGCTGGGTCAGGACTTCCAACAGGGGAGGCAGTGCCGCCCGACCGATCCCAATCAGCCCTTCGACGGCCAGCCAGCGAACGCTGCCGTTTTCGTCCTCCAGCGCCGCGACCAGTGTAGGGGCGGATTGTGGAGCCTGGATATCGCTCAGGGCCTTGGCGGCCTCCCACCGTCCCCAGCCGGTGAGCTGCTCCAGCGCCTCCACCAGCGCCGGGACAGCCGGGGAGCCTATCTCGACAAGCCGGGTCCGGGCTTCCTGCCGTATGAAGCCATCAGGATTCTGTAGCGTGGCGATCAGTTCCTTGATATCAGATGATTCTCGAAATGTGTTCATAATATAGATACGTCCTCATTTCCATAGTCAGCATATCATGTGTCGCCATGGGTGGCCTTAAGCACAACTAAGCGAGACATTAAGGGTAGCTTAAGGTGTGGTTCGGTGCGGCAAACGGAGACGCCGGATAGATCGAGGCAGCTTGTATTCGTCGGTCTCCCGTGCTCCTCAAAAAATGGATCTGAGGGCGAAAAATACCGGCGCAAGCTCACCTTGAATCCCCACACCCGATTAGTCCGTCCCCCTTTGTAAGATACGGTATTAAAA
>JARRJK010000116.1:0-12325 GCA_037379555.1 Anaerolineales bacterium
CTGGTGCTCCCGGTCACGACCGAATGGGAGCGCTACGGCACGATCTCGACCGGCAACCGCGAGATCCTGATCTGGGCCAGCCAGGTGCTGGAACCGATGTATGAATGCCAGAGCGACGACTGGATCGACGAGCAACTCGGCGTCCGCTTGGGTCTCGATCCCTCAGAAGTGCGTCCGATCAGCCTGAAACAGGAAATCTTCAACATGATCGCCACCTCCGAGGTCATCACGGAGGACGGCAAGGGCTACGAACCGCTGGTCTCGATCACGGCTGATGACCTGGCGACGCTCGGCGTCGAAGGCGAACCGCAAACCGGGCGCATCCCGATTCTCGAGTTCAAGCAGCGCGGCATCTACCAGGTCGAGCGCTATGAAGGCGATCCGTACGGCTACATCGCCTTCGAGGATTTCCGCAAGGATCCCGAGGCCAACCCGCTGCGGACCGAGTCCGGCAAGATCGAGATCCACTGCCAGGCCCTGGTGGACCGCATCTACAGCTTTGGTTGGGATACGATCCGACCGATCCCGGCATACATCCCGGCGACCGAGGGCTATGAAGACACTTTCTCCGACTGGGAGAATCAGATCAAGGGCGACTATCCGCTGCAGCTCTTCACGCTGCACTACGGCCGCCGCTCGCACACCTGCTTTGACAACGTGCTGCAGCTGCGCAAGGCGTTCCCGCAGGAGTTCATGATGAACCCGGTCGACGCCGAAGCGCGCGGCATCAAGCACGGCGACACGGTCCTCATCACGAGCCGGGCTGCGCAATCCATACGCCCGGTCAGCGTGACCAACCGCATCATGCCGGGTGTGACGATCCTGCCCCATGGGGCGTGGCTCGAGCTTGATGATGACACGATGATCGACCAAGCAGGATCAGATAACTGGATCACTCGAGACCTGCCGGACATGGAAGGCCACATGGGCTGGAACAGTGTCAACGTCCAGGTCGAGAAATGGACTGGGGCTCCGCTGGCGCCGGATTACACCTGGCCACAGCGAATCCCACTCGCGTGAGGCATGAGACATGAGTCAATTAGCCTTCTACTTTGATGCAACGGCTTGCACATACTGTAAGGCGTGCCAGCTAGCTTGCCAGGACAAAAACCAGCTTGCGCCCAACCAGCTCTGGCGGCGGGTGATCTCATACACCGGCGGAGGGTGGACGATTCAGGATGGTTTCCACGTCCCGAATAACTTCTTTACCTATGCGGTCTCCATCGCCTGCAACCATTGCGAACAGCCGATCTGCGCAGAAGTCTGCCCCACCAAAGCCATCAGCAAGCGCGATGACGGCGTGGTGCTGATCGATCAGAGCAAGTGCATCGGCTGCCGCTACTGCGAGTGGGCCTGCCCCTATGGCGCGCCGCGCATCGACGAAGAAGCCGGCGTAATGACCAAGTGCACGTTCTGCGAAGATCTGCTGGCTCAAGGCAAAAATCCTGCCTGCGTGGACGCATGCGTCATGCGCGCCATCGACTTCGGTCCGCTGGAGGAATTGCGGGCTAAATATGGAACCGTCGATGCGATCGAACCGCTGCCCTTGAGCAACCTGACCCAACCAGCCCTCGTCATCACTCCGCACAAACACGCGCAGCTGAGTGGCACGGGCACGGGCAAGATCGATACACTCGAGGAGGCACTCTGACATGGACGTTCGTGAATGGTCCCTGGTCATTTTCACCATCCTCGGGAAGATGTCGGTTGGAGCCTTCCTTGTCTTCCTTGTGGTTTATTTCTTCGCCGCCCGGAAGGCGGGGAGGGAAGAAGCCGAACGCCTGAGTGACCTGTCACTGCTAGCAATAGGTCCGGTTCTCCTGCTCGGAATGGCCGCCTCCGTCCTGCACCTCGGGAACGTGATGAACGCGTACCGGGCTGTGTCGAACCTCGGCTCCTCCTGGCTCAGCCGCGAGATCTTCTTCGGTGTGCTGTTCGCCATCGTTGGAGGCGCCTTCGGACTGATGCAGTGGCGCAAGATCGGCCCCTTCGGCCTGCGCATCTCGCTGGCCGTGCTCGCTGCTTTGCTGGGGATCGCCCTGGTCGTCAGCATGGCCGCGGTCTACCTGCTCCCGACCCAGCCCGCCTGGGACACCTGGGCTACGCCGGTCCGCTTCGGCGTGACCACTCTGCTGTTGGGGGTTCTGGCGATGGGCGCGGCGTTCGTCGCGAACTACGCCATCCTGCAGCGCAGAGATCCCAGCTGTGCTGAGGCGCAGTGCACCCTGCTGCGCAGCGTACTGCGCTGGTTGGCTATCTCCGGCGTGGTGCTGCTGGGAGTCGAACTGGTGGTCATCCCGCTTCAAATCAGCACCATCGCTACCGGCTCCGCTTTCGGACTGTCGAGCATCGAGATGCTCCTCAGCGAGTATGGAGCAGTCCTTGGAGCACAGCTGGTACTTGTGTTCCTCGGCGCTGGCGTCTTCGGCGTGTTCGTCTATACGAACGCGATGAGCGCCGGTAGAGAGAACGTGATGAGCGGGATGGCTTACGCTGCATTCGCCATCGTGCTGGTGGCCGAGATTCTGGGACGCTACCTGTTCTACGCGACTCAAGTCTCGATCGGCCTATAGACGAACCTTGGCGCCGCAGTACATGTACAATGAAGGAGGTGGTCTAGAGACCACCTCCTTCCTCCTTTGAGGGCTTGAGATGGACCAACAGCACACGCTACGCACTCTGGCTGTTCCTCTTCTTCTCGGTCTTATTCTCTTTACGTGTGCGTTAAGCTCGGCTCCAACCACTGAAGTAAATCGCAATCTCGATGCAACCCCAACACCCGCCGTCGCCAGCCCAGAGCAGCTGGCTGCAGCTGAGGCCGATTGGCTGGAATCGTCGCACAGCGATACGTACGACATGGGCGTCGGGGCGAACACGACATGTGCGCGCTGCAAATCGCCGACAAACTGGGATCCACAAGCGCCAGGCGCAGAGCTGTCACTGGATTGTTACTCCTGCAAGCACGTGCCGGGGGAGCCGCGTCCCGAGCTTGTTGGAGGGGATCCAGTCCCTCAGGCGGATTGGAACAACATCACCTGTGAGATCTGCCATGAACCGGTGGGGGATTCTTACTCGACCGGAATCGCATTTTGGGATCAGCTCAGCGAGACGTACCAGCCTGTGGAGAGCGTGATGGAGCTCTGCGCCCACTGCCATGAAGGTCAGCACGGGTTTAAAGTCATCGAAGAGCAGCGCGAATCGCCTATCCACACAGGCTGGGAGTGCACAGACTGCCATGGTGCCCATGGAAGTCCTTCATCATGTACCGACTGCCACGATCCAGAGCAAGGCCCTGGGGCTACAGAGCATGCACGCCATCCCGATGTGAACTGCACCGCGTGCCATGACGCTGGAGGATTGACCATCCACCGCGAGTCCGACCCCAGCTCGAAATACTACGGTATCTACATCCCGGTCCGCTTCGCTCACTCCCTGACTTCCTGGCCTTCTCACGATCTCACAACTGAGATTGAGTGTATTCGCTGCCACCATCCGGGACCGACCGGCAAGAGCCCGGTGGACGTATCCACAGGCTGTTCTGCCTGCCATCCTGACGGGGCCATGTGGATCTGGTGCTCAAACTTCATCCGTGACCAGAACCCTGTTCCCTATAACGATGAGTACGGGCAGGGTGAAGAATGACCGCCCAAGCGGGATGGATCAGGCGGGCCGCCGCCGCTGCGCTCGGTGTCTTGCTCGGGGTTTGGCTTTGCTTGCCTTCATCCGCCTCAGCTCAGGATAACGTCTTCGCCGTCTCGATCGCCTCGCCGGCTGAAGGTGAAACGCTGTACGCGGGACCCACGACCCTGCTCTACACCGTGGAGGTGCGGGGCTGGGTGACCGGGACTGACGATCCGGCCGATGTCAGCTTGCAGCTTGAGATCTTCAAGGATGACGTCCTCCAATCGCGCTTGATCACCTCCCCTCAACCGGATGGGTCCTACGGCTTTCCGGTGACGGTTAATCCCGAGGGCTCGGAGGGCAATTTCACCCCGGTTGAGGTCGAAGCCGGGTGTGAAGACTGCCACTACGTCACTGCCAACAGCTTTCCGAATGGAGTCTTGCGATTGAAGGTGACAGCGACCGATCCGCAAGGACGCATGGCGATCTCCGAGCGGAGCATCATCGTCGATCGCTCGGCCTACACCTCGGTCCCCGTGAAGGTAGTTGCTGCCGATGACCCAGGGCATACGATGCCGGGGATCACGATCGAGGCTTCTACCTGGATCTATGAATGGCGGGCGCGACATGCCTACGCCAGAACAGATGAGACTGGAATCACCTACCTCAACCTCGAGGCGTTATCGCAGGCGCCGACTCGCTACATCGTTAAAGCCCAGTCAAGTGTGCAGGATGGTGTGTTCTATGAAGACGCGGGGGCGCTTGAGCTGACAATTCCAGCCGGTTCGGAAATCAACGGACCCGTGGTAGTTGAAGTCAGGCGAGCACTCGAGCTTATCAGCGGTCGAATACGATTCCTGAACTCCAGAGTGCCACTGCCGCTAACCATGTGGGCGGTTCGTGTCTGGGATGAATCCCTTTACCAAACCAGCGTTGATCTATACGGGCGCTTCCGATTTTCAAATATGCCGCTCGGCCGGTACATCCTGACAGCAGATCCGGCAGTACTGGCGGAACTGGGATGGCGCACCGATCAGCAGGTAGTGGAGCTGACGAGTTCGTCGAAGGAGGACATCGTACTCACGGCAACGGCCATGGAAGGCACTCGCGTGGAAGGGCAACTCATTGATAGCAACGGAAGCATTATCCCCTTCGGAAGAGTGACGGTTCAGGATAGTTCGGTTGGTGCAGATATCCTGCCCAGCACTGCGCGATGGAGCCTTTATGACGCCCCAGGCATCCCCTTCACGCTCATAGCCACTGCCCCAGGATATCTCCCTGCAAACTTTGAGGTGGATCCGGATTCTCGGTCAACAAACATGCTAGCACTGGAACCATCCCCGGAGACACAGCTCCTGGAATGGGGCCCGGGGTCCGTAACGATCCCCGCCGGCACCCAGACTGCGCTGAAAAACGGCTTGATCCAACTTAGCCATGGATGGATCTGGGGCACGGACGGCGGCGATGCTCCGCTAAAGGTCCAGCTCCCCAACGCCGACATCACCATCTATGGCGGCAGCTTTGCGCTCGAGGTCGTTCCGGGCAAGATCAACCGGCTTTTCATTGATAAGGGCCACGCGGAGATCGTGTCGCGAGCCAGCGGTTTCAAATCAGAAGTATCAGCGGGCGAGATGATCGATCTCACCAACCCGGATCGCTCAATCCCTGTCCTGCAGAACGCCATCGTAGACCAGGCCATCCAGGCGGAGTATGGGATCGAGATCCCCCGGGCGTATGATCCTGGCGCGGTGACGCAGCAGAAGACCGGCGTGCAGACGATCGCCGGAATTATTACCTTAATCACCTACTATCTGATCTTTTTGATACTCGGTGCCCTGCCTCTAATCCTTATATATTGGTTAATAAGGCGTCGTATGGGTAGCAAGCCGGACTGATGGCTTGCCTCCCGGTAAGATCTCGCCTGAAGTCTGAAACATGAAGAGCTCACATTACTCGTGATGAGCCGATAGTTTCGTTGACCGTTGCACCACCAGAAAACCACGAGGTGTAGTTGATGGAAAATCGTCCCGCGAACAAACAGCTGCTGGATCAGTCATATGAGGAGCTGGTCGGTCAATCCCTGGTGTGCGGTTTGATTGGGAAAATCCTGTACCTTTATCCGGAGCAAGAGTTCCTTCAATCACTGCTTGAGGAGAATGTCTTCGAAGAGATCCCATATGCCGCCGGGCGCCCGGAAACCACCCAGGGGTTAAAGTTGCTCGCCCAATGGGCCGAACAGACCGGGGAGAAGCTTTCCAAAGACGACTTTGACGATCTTCAGGTGGATTACTGCCGCCTGTTCGTCGGGCCGGGGAAGTTGCTCGCTCCGCCCTGGGAGTCCGTCCACCGGGATATCACCCATCTCACCTTCCAGAAGGACACCGTGGAGGTTCGCAAGTGGTACGCGCGCTATGGCTTGCAGTTTGAAAAACTGCATAAAGAGCCCGATGATCATATTGGATTGGAATTAGCGTTCATCGCCACGCTGGCCGGTCGGGCGGCAGAAGCGCTCTCCTCGGGCGAAGTTGACAGGTACCAAGAGCTCGTGAAATCGAAGGACCGTTTCATCGATGAGCATCTCCTGCAATGGGCCCCAAAGTGGGCCGAGATGGCGCTTGCAGGTGCCCGCTCCGGTTTCTATCAGGGAGTAATCAAGCTCGCCCAAGGCGTCTTCGCAGAATTTCACAGCGTCCTCGACGAGGAAACCGAGGCGTGAACGCGCTCGACGCCGCTGCCCGGTTGATTTCATCCGGCGACGAGCTGCCCATCACCCACTTTGAACGCTGCCTGCATCAGTTTTCGGTCGAGGCAGACTGCGATGCCTGCTTGCAGGTTTGCCCCACGGAAGCCATTACGAAAGGTGATACGCTCGTCTTCAAAAGAGCCAGCTGCGCTCAATGCCTTGCGTGCGTCCCTGCCTGCCCGACAGGGGTCTTCACAAAGAAGAGCCAGCTCGCCGCACTCCTGCGCTGTGGTGCCTACTCGCCAACGGCAAAAATCGAGCTGCTATGCGAGTTCCACCCCTCCCCCTCCGGGGGTCAGAGCGGGACACCAGCTGTCAGCGTGCGCGGATGCCTGGCGGGGCTTGGCGCTGGAGTCTACCTCTGCCTGCTCGAAGCCGGACTATCCCAGATCAGTCTACGCTGCGAGCAATGCAGCACATGCTCACTAAGCGCGTTGCAAACCGTGATCGAAAAGACCGTGAACAACACCCTCGAACTGCTTGATGTTGAAGACAAAACATCCATCGCGATCCAACGCCAGCAACCGGAATCTCGCCAGGGCGAGCTCGGTCCACTGTGGAACGCCGATAACCCACCTATCAGCCGCCGTGAGCTGTTCAAGCTCACTACGCACAGTAGGACCCTGCTCGCTATCGAAGCCGTTGGAGAGCAGGTCGAGAAAAGCGGAAAAACCGTGTGCGAGAACCGTCTGCGCTTTAACGCTGGTCTGCAGCGCCTCTACACTGCGCAGCGCGTCCGGCCCGACGTTGCTCTGGACATCTTCGGGTACGCAACGGTAGCCCTGAGCGATGATTGCTCGGCCTGCGCCGCCTGCGCCCGGATATGCCCCACAGGCGCACTGGCCTTCTTGGAAAGGGATGACCTTTTCAGGCTGACCTTCAAGCCCGAGTTGTGCATAGCCTGTGGACTCTGCAGCAAAGTCTGCTTCCTGAACGCAATCGAGCTGGAATCAAACTTTACCGCCGGGCAGTTCGCTGAGAATCCCACGGCCATCACGCTGCTGGAAGGCCAACGCAGAAAGTGCTACCGCTGCGGTGGATGGTTTAACGCCACGGGAGACGCTGAACTCTGCCCGGTTTGCACCTTCCGGAGCAAGAACCCCTTTAGCTCGAAGCTACCCCCGGGGATCAATCTCAGTCCGCCTGGCGGAGAGATGCAGTCCTAAGCAATCCTGGAGGCTTTCGCTCCAGCGCTCGTCGTTGAAACTTTGTTGCCAGGGTACATTCGACGGTGGACCGGAGATGATCATAGAGTTGACCGACGCAAACCAGAACCTCATTCACAATCCCGAATTCGCCCGATACCTTTCGATATACCAGGATATCAAGCGTTTTCCGCAATAACGACCATTCGATCTACATCAACCAGATTTCCCCTGCCTGCGAGGCCTGCCGGGAGGGAGTCGGCAGTGCGACATTCTTCATCTCGCTCCGCTGCCACCGCCACTGTTACTACTGCTTCAACCCAAACCAGGAGCACTACGAGAAGTTCCGGAAAAGCAAGCGCGACCTGGCGAATGAACTCAAGCAGATCCGGCAAAGCGGGATGAACGCCCACCATATCGCACTGACAGGGGGCGAGCCCCTGCTCCACAAGCAGGAAGCTTTCGACTTTTTCCAGCTATCCAAACAGCTGTTTCCCGAAGCGCACACCCGCCTGTACACCGCCGGTGACTTCATCGACAAGGAGACGCTGGAGCAGCTTGCTGCTTCCGGTCTGGACGAGATTCGGTTCAGCATTCGCACTGAGGACAGCGAGCAGGATCTGCAAGCCAATCTCGAGCGGATCGCGCTCTCGAAAACATACCTGGATTCGGTGATGGTCGAGATGCCGGTTCCACCGGGCAGCTACCCGATGATGACTGTGCTTTCCATTCCATAACGTCCAGGCTTTCCAGAGCCGTGGTTTCAAGATCAAGAATCCCCCCTACGACATCCTGTACGATTACTGGTACGCGGGTGGGCTGCCGATTGCGTACAGCGAGATTGAATGTTTGAAATTGCTCGAGTTTGCCCTCGAACGAGAACTCAAGATGGGGATCCACTACTGCTCACTTGAGAATAAGCACACCGGCCAGATCTACCAGCAGAACCATGGAAAGAGCTTCCCGGAACGATACTATTTTTCGGAGCGCGATTTCTTTCTGAAGACCGCCAAGGCGTTCGGACGCGACGTCGGCCCGGTCCGCACCATTCTCAACCGAGAAGGCGCGCCGAATGTCTACCAAGATACCGAGCACGAATACATCGAGTTTCACCCACAGTACATCCCGGCATTGCGCGCGCTCGAGATCGATCTGGCGCTCTCGTATAACGTCGTCGAGCACCGCGCCGGCGGACAGGTTATTCGTGAGATCAGCGTGGATCTCGTCCGTCCAGCCGACTTCGAGCCGGACATTGACCTGTAATGCCTTCAGAGTGAGATAGTGCAATCCGGCCTGCGAATGGCCGGCTTCCCATGTGGTTTGACCCCTGGATTATTTCCACCACACCACAAGACTCCCCCTCCCTTGACTGGAACTGCCCAGCCCCCTCGGGTTAGCTGACGACGCCCTAGGAACTCCGTACGGGCAGGAATGAATAACAACTCTGACGGAGGAACTTGCGATTGCCGGCGACCAGGATCAGGGCAGCGAAGGAATGAATGTCATCGCAAGGTCATTACAATCCGATGCGGACATGCGTTGCGTAAAACAGAAAACGACCCAGGATCTCCCCGATCATCAGCAGCAGGAATGAACTATAGATGGGCAGGAGCACGATCCGGTAGCGGGTTCCATCACGCACAACTTGAAAGATATTGTATGTCAGCCAGATCGAGCCGATCAGGACCAATCCTATGCGCATCAAGAGCAGCGGCTGGTAGAGCCCGAAGAGCAGGTCCAGGCTTGTTCTGGCAACAACATTCCCTGAATGCAGCCAGCTGATCCGGAAAAATTCGAGCGCGATTTCCAGGACTGCTGCAAACAGAACCACTCCGCCCATCCTGGCCAGTATTTGTGGATGTCGGGTGAGGATCAAGCCGGAACTATCCGGATCTCTCACCTCAACGAAGTGCTGATCCATCCAGAGAATCGCCAGCAGTGCCGAGGAACCCAGCAAGAGGGTAGTCGTGATGTAATACAGGATCGTTGCCGGTGAGTTCCAGGCGACCTGAGTTGGCAGGAGATAGATGCGCGCCATGCAGTAAATCATGATCCAACCGGATGTAATCCCCAGCCAGCCCAGAATGTCGATCACACGGTGGGATGAGGGGCGTACCCTGTGTAGCACCCAAATCGATAGCGTGAGCAGGAACAAAAGGATCGTAAACAGGATTTCACGGCTCAACCATGAGGAGCGCAGGTTTGTGACGGCGAGCAATGAGAGGAAAGGCCGGCTCAGATGGAAATGAGAACCTATCATAGCGAAGATAATCGTGGTCAGAATTACCGTCAGCGGGATGTCAAGCAAACGACTGGCCTCGTCTGATCCTTGATGGCGGGACTGCTGGAGACGGATAAGCCACAGGAAGGACAACGACCCGGTCGCGGTTTGCATCAGGATTGTGTATACCGGGAGCGCCCACTCGCGCACATTCACAGCGAAGCCCTGCCTCGATCCACTGGTGAGTGGGCGCCGTTCAGTATTGCCGGATCTCTCGAGCTGATCCCCTCCGGGGACAGGCAGGGGAAGACCGCAACAATCCGGGTTCCCCTTCCGTGTGTGGATGAGATCCGCAGATCACCACCAACGCTCCAAGCTCGCTCACGCATCGTTTGAAGTCCAAACGTGCGGGCGGATTCTTTCTCTTCGAAACCAGTGCCGTCATCGCGAACTTCCATGATCACCCGGTCATCCGGCTGAAGCTGACGATCAATCATCACCACGACGCAGCGCGCATTTGAATGCTTGCGCACGTTCGTTAGCGCCTCCTGCAGGATGCAAACAAGCTGAACCTCGGCCACCGAAGAGAGCCGTGGATCCCCCTGGATGTTATTCTCCAGCCGTGTCTCGATTCGGTTCTGAATCCCGAATTCGCTGAGATACTCATGTATGGCGGAATACAGCCCCTTTTCATTCGCCAGCGTTGTTCGCAGGCTGAGGATATTCTCTCGGACGTCGGCATGTGCTACCCGGATTGCTTCGCGCATATTCTCGAGTTCATGCATGAAGCGGGTCTGCTCGTTCTGCTTGTACAGCGAGTTGAGGGTTTGAACCTGAAGGTTCAGGTACCCCAGGACCTGGGAAAGGCCATCGTGCATTTCACGGGCGATTCGCGTGCGCTCTTCAATAATCGAGAATGATTGCAGCTGGGATGTCATCAATCCGTGCTGGATGGCGATGACAGCCTGGTCAGCCATGCAATCCAGATAGATCAAGTTCGTTTTCGAATACGGTTCGCGTTCGTGATTCGCAATCCACAATGCACCGATGGGCTGGTTGTCGAGGCTTGCTCTGTATGAACACCGGCTCGCGGGAATGAACGGCATCAAGAATCAACGCATTCGAGATGCTCACAGGATCTGGCGCCATCCGGCTTCCACGCTCGGTAGCGAAACACTTCAGAACGAGGTCGCTTTGCTCGCCATCATACAAAGCCATGCCGATGAAGTCAGCCTTCAGCAGGTGGCGGGCATTCTCGATGATTTCCAGGAGTATCGTATCGACGCTGTTAAGCTCCGCAATTTTACGGTTGATGCTCATCAGGACGTTGGTCCAGTCCTCCGCTGTGTGGCGAGCCGAAAGCTCGACCTCAAACGCGGCCTGCTGGGCGCGATCACGATCCTCCTGGAGCAGCTGCAGCTGATGCCGGCGGAATGTCTCGAAGACATCCAGCCCGCGCACAACGAAGAATGTGACCGCGATGGCGGAAAGCATTCGCCAGAATTCGATTGGAAAACCGGTCACATTCAGGACCTGAGCATAATCAAGCCAGGCAGAGAGGCCGTAGGGGCGGTAAAGGTTCGCTTGCTCTCCGGAGAAGGCGTTGAAGACCACGCGATCGTAGTTGTAGTAGGAGGCCGGTCCATAAGGTGCGGCTGGAACCACTAGGCCCACGACAACAGCCTCGAATAGAAATGCCAAACCCGCCCCCAGCATGAGCCGGGAGACATCGTAAACGCCTTCACGCCGCTGTGCTCGTGATTGCCGGATGAAGCCCACTCCGGCCAGGATTGCTCCCGGAAGGTACAGCAAGTATCGGGACCAGATGTCGATCGGGATGTTGATGGGCGAAGGCGTAACAAAGGTTGTAGAGGCGTAGGCGATCATGAAGGCAAAGGGAACGAGCAGGATGCCAGGAATAAGCGTAGCCCACGCCGGCAACGGTGAAAGCTCCCTCAACACGCCCCAGCCGAAACGAAGCAACAGCAAGCCCGTAAGTGGGCGGGTGATGCTCCCCCAGAGAAGCAAGAAGTCCGTGGCCGAGTGAGATAGGTTTGCGGCAAGAAACATCTCACTCCAAGCTGCGGACGCATTCACGATGCCGAATGCCGCCAACCAGGGCATCTGCTTCTTGAGCGGCAGGTCGACCCCTTCGCGCATCCGCAGATACGCCACCAGGCCTAGAACCGCGAAGCAGAGCCCATAAATAAAGTTGATGATCATCGGAGCTCGTCAACCATCAAGGTCCGATTAGACATGGAGTTCGTTCCTGGATCGATTGAATTCCCAACATCATTCTATAACCAGATGCCATATACCGCTCACACCTTCTAATTCTCGCACTACATAAATTGCATGTCCAAGCCGAATCTCGTCCGGTTTACGGCAGGTCGTCCTGTTTCATGCACGGCCAATTCAATCGTAAGGCCGGGCCTGCCGTTCAATTCGCGTTCCTTTCAAATCACCTGGTATAAAAATTTGATGCTGCACGAAAGCGCTCACTGAGCGCTTTCTCAGCCACCACATCCCTGATTATGCGCTGGATCCGTAGCGTGGGTCACCCACCGGTGGTAATCCCAGGTAGTGGGATGGGAT
>JARRJK010000117.1:0-7667 GCA_037379555.1 Anaerolineales bacterium
CAACGCCTGGAGGGGATGGGACGCTCCAACTCAAACAGCGGACCGAGCTGGTACTTGAGGTATGGATCCTCAGCCCGGGGGTGATCTGATTCCTCGCGCAGCAGTTCATTGCGCCGCACGAGCTCAACCCCCTCCACACGTGCTGCGTAGCGCACGGACCAGCGGCCTTCCATAAACGAACCCGGCAGATAGAACGCCAACCAGTCGACATGCGGATTCTTCGGCGCGCTTTCCAGCGGGATGCGGTACCATCCAAGCACACGAACGATCTCGAGATCGCGCGGCTCAGGCAGGATCGCAACCAGGATCAAGTCCTCCGCCTGGATCGATTCCATCTCTCCCCCTCCTTCGATCCGCAGCCGGCGCAGTCACGCCCCGGCTGAGCGATCTGCCAACTCCCTAAAGGCCCACCTTCGCGTTGAACTCCTCAATCAGCCCATCGATCTCCGGCACTTGTCCCTGAACCGAGGTCCAGTACTCGCGGTCATACCACTGATCCTGGATCTCATCGAACGTACGCCCTTGCTGCTCTACCCATGTGTAGTATTTCAGATTGTGAATTCGCCGCTGGTCTTCATAGCGCAGGTCGAGCATGTGGTCGGTGGTCAATCCCTGCAGGTAGCGGGCGTGATCGACGGCCGCCTGCTCCCGGTCGTACCGCCCGTACTCTTCGTGCATTTCCTGCAGCCTGCTCTGGTACAGCTCCATCGAGTCGGTGAAAACCGTCAGCACGATATCGTGCGAATCCAGTTCGTAGTATTTGGCAAACTTGATCGCCATCGAGAGGTTTGCGATGCTCGAAAACCCGAGCAGATCGAGATGGGACACCAGCTCCTGCGGTGGGCCTTGAGAGACGAGATACTCACGCCCGGCCGGTTCATTGAACAGCCGGGATACATTGACGATCACGTTATCATCCAGCGCGATAACCATGTCCGTGCTGCGCATGTTGTGTATCCAGGGCACATGCTTGTCGCCGATGCCCTCGATGCGGTGGGCTCCGAAGCCGTTCTCAAGCAGGGTCGGGCACTGCCAGGCCTCACCGGCGGCGACATGCGAGCCCGGGAAGACCTGTTTGAGATAATCGCCGCAGCCGATTGTCCCGGCCGAACCGGTGGTCAATGTGAGGCCGGCATACGTGTCGCCAGGTCCCAATTCCTTCTCCAGGACTTCCTGCATGGCGTGTCCGGTGATCTCATAGTGCCAGAGATAATTGCCGAACTCCTCGAACTGGTTGAAGATCATCAGGTCCTCGCCCGATTCACGCAGCTCCCAGCACTTATCAAAGATCTCCTTCACATTCGACTCGCTGCCCGGGGTCTTGATCACCTCACCGGCAATGTTGGAGAGCCAATCGAAACGTTCCTTGCTCATCCCTTCCGGCAAGATGGCGATCGAATCACACGCCAGCAGCGCCGAGTCATACGCCCCGCCGCGGCAGTAATTGCCTGTCGATGGCCAGACGGCTTTCTGCGTCGTTGGATCAAACTGGCCCGTGACAAGCCGTGGCACCAGGCAGCCGAACGCCGCTCCGACTTTATGCGCTCCGGTTGGGAACCATTTGCCCACCAGGCCGATAATGCGTGCCTCCACCCCGGTCAGCGAGCTGGGGAACTCGAGATAATTCACGCCGCCGAAACCGCCGCCCTTGGCGACCGGTTCGTTCTTCCAGGTGATGCGGAACAGATTGCGTGGTTCGACATCCCACAGCCCGAGGCTGCTTAATTCCTTCTTGATCGCATCCGGGATCAACCCTGGATCCTTCATCTGAGCAAAGGTGGGGATGATGATGTTGCGCTCTCGTGCGCGCTTTACGGCCCGCTCGAGCTGTTCTTCGTAGATGGAAAGGTCGATCATGAGCTCTGCTGTTCTCCTTCAGGTTTGATATGCTCTCTTTGCTTCTCGCGTTCGGGATCCCGCACGATGTAGAGCGGGCGGCCCTTCGCCTCGTCATAGATACGGCCAATATATTCCCCGAGAATGCCGAGCGAAATAAGCTGAACCCCGCCCAGGAAGAGGACAGCGATCAACGTGCTGGCCTGCCCGAAGAAAGCCTGGTTCCCGACCAGCCGCAGGATCGCCACGACGGGGATGGCGAGTATGCTCAAGCCCGCGCTGACGAACCCCAGGTAGGTCGCGATCTGGAGTGGGAAGTATGAAAAACCGGTAATGGCGTTCAACGCAAGGCGGAGCATTTTGCGGAAGGGGTACTTCGTCTCGCCCGCGAAGCGCGCCGCGCGCCGGTAGGGTACGCCGATCTGCTTGAAACCCACCCAGGCGACCATGGCGCGCGGGAAACGGTGCTGTTCGCGCATGCTGGCCAGGGCATCGACGACGGCCCGGTCCATGAGCCGGAAATCGCCGGTATCGACGGGGATATTCACGTCCGTGATCCGATTGATGAGCCGATAGAACAGGGCTGCGGTGAAGCGCTTGAACCAGGTCTCGCCCTCACGTTCGGCGCGGACGGCATACACCACATCGTAACCCTGCCGCCAGTGTTCGACCAGCTGCGGGATCACCTCCGGCGGATCCTGCAGGTCCGCGTCCATGATCACCACAGCCTCACCCCGGCTGTAATCGAGACCGGCTGTGACGCCGATTTGATGGCCGAAGTTGCGGGCGAAGATCACCGGCCGAAGGTGCTCATCCCTGGCTGCTTCCGCCTGGATCCACTCGCGGGATCCGTCCGAGGAGCCATCGTCGATCAGGATCAATTCCCAGGGCTCTCCCAGGCCATTCATGACTTCCGAGATGCGCCGGTGGAGTTCAGGCAGCGATTCGATCTCGTTGTAGACCGGGACGGCGATAGTGAATTTCACGTGCTCGTCAGCCATATCCCCGCTCCTCAGGACTCTTGCTCCAGTGCGATCCGCAGTGCTTTCAGTGTAGGTTCAATCACGCCCGGCTGTCCTGCAGCCTGCCTCGCAGCCTTGACATCCTTCAGGCCGCTTCCCGTAATCAACACCAGCACCTCGTCCTTCTCGCCTAACAAGCCAGCCTCACAGGCCGCCTTCAGGCCGGCGTAGGGCGTGGCGCCGGCCGGTTCAGCGAACACGCCCGCCCGGGCTCCCAATTCAGCGATCGCCGCCAGGATCGAGTCGTCCGGCACGGCCAGGTAAGCACCGCTCGTCTCGGTTGCCGCGCGCAGCGCTCGCAGCCCATCACGCGGCAGATCGACGGAGATGCTGTCGGCCAGCGTATCCGCCTGCACCGGCTCAATGTGCTCGGAACCGGCGCGGTAGGCGTTCGTGATCGCGGCCGAACCGGTGGATTGGATGCCGAAGAGCCGCGGCATGCGTTCGATCCAGCCCAACGCACGCAGGTCCTTGAAACCCTTGTGCAATCCAGAGATGATGTTGCCATCTCCGACCGAAACCATCACCGCGTCGGGCACATGCCATCTGTCCTGTGATGCATGGTCCGCGAGCTGCTCGGCGATCTCAAAGGCAGCGGTTTTCTTGCCTTCGGCGGTGAACGGATTGTAGCCGGTGTTGCGGCAGTACCACCCAAACTCCTCTGCGGCGGCCAGGCTCAGATCAAAGGCATCATCGTAGGTGCCGTCAACGAGAATCACCCGGGCGCCGAAAATCAGGAGCTGTGCGACTTTGGCAGGAGGCGCGGTCTTCGGCGCGAGGATCACGGCCGGCACGCCTGCAGCGGCGGCCATTCCGGCCAGGGCTGCGCCGGCGTTGCCGGTCGAGGCGGTGATAACGACCTGCGCGCCGATCTCGCGCGCCCGGGCGACGACGACGGCACTGGCGCGATCCTTAAAGGAAGCGGTCGGATTGCGGCCATCATCCTTCAGCCAGAGCTTCCTGACACCCAGCTCGGCTGCGAGCGATGGCGCATCGTAGATCGGCGTCCAGCCGACCGCGCGCAGCGGGGTGCCATAAAAACCGGGGTCGCCGACCGGCAGCAGCGGCAGGTAGCGCCAGATCGATCCCTCGCGCGAGGCAGCGATCTTCCCCGGATCCCATGCAGACAGCACCTGAGGCCAATCGAGGACCACGTTCAGGTTACCGCCGTCATCGGGACAGGTGTACGTTACCTCCTGCGGATCGTATTCCTTGCCGCAAACCGAACAGGCGTAGCCGCTGAAGGCGTTCAAGCTATAACCCTCGCTCGCCCCGGATATACGGCAATCCGAGAGCCGCCGGCGCGCCCAGCCGTTTGCGGATCGCCTCGCGTGAGCCAATGATCAAGACGATGATCGTGAACGCGTACGGCAGCATCTGCAGGAAGAAACCCCAATAGGGATTGAAATAGAACGGGTTGCGCAGGCCGAAGAGCTTGGTAGGACCTTGAATATCGAGTATCAGCCGCCGCAGCGCTCCAAAAGCATATGACCCGCCGGCCGCCCGAATCGGATCCCACTGTGCGAAGATCACCAGGCCGATCGCAATCCACCCCTGCCCTGACGTGGTCAGCTGGCTGAACCATCCGGGCGAGACAGCCAGGCTGATCGTCGCCCCGGATAAGCCGGCGAACATCCCTCCCACAAACACGTAGAAGTAGCGCAGACGGGCGACGTTGATGCCGAGCGCATCCGCCGCTGCCGGGAACTCGCCGACGGCGCGCAGGTGCATGCCGGGCCGGGTGCGGTTGATGTAGTACCAGGTCAGAGGGATCATCAGGTACCCGAGGTAGACCATGATGCTCTGATCCTGGAACAGAATGGGACCGAGGACCGGGATCGAGACCAGACCTGGAACAGAGAACGATGGCAGGAGCGAAATCGCGCCGGCTTTGCTCAAGCCCTCCCCAAACACCAGGCTCAGGCCGGTTCCGAGGAATGTCAGGGCCAGTCCGCTCACAACCTGGTCAGCCTGGAACTGGATTGAGATCAAGGCATGCACCTGGCTGAGCAAACCGGCGACAACCATCGCCACCAGCACGCCGAGCCATGGGTTGCCGGTGGACAGCGTGGTGCTGAAGGCGCTCATTGCGCCGATCAGCATCATGCCTTCCAGTCCGAGGTTGAGAATCCCCGCACGTTCTGCAAGGATTTCGCCCAGCGTGGCGAACAGCAGAACGGTTCCGGAGGCGACACCTGCCTGAAGGATGATGATCAGGTCCATGACTACGCCTCCTCGACGCGGGTGATGATCCGCACCCGGTAGCGGAGCAGGAAGTCGCTGGCGATCAGGCAGACCAGGATGATCCCCTGGATCAGCATCGGGATGCCGGACGGCTGAATCTCACGTCCGGCCAACAGCAGGCCGCCGAAGAGCACCGATATCGGCAGAACCAGCAGCGGATTGAGTTTCGAAAGCCAGGCGATGATGATGCCGGTAAAACCATACCCGGGTGAGATCGCGCCTTGCAGCCGGTGTACGACACCCGAGATCTCCGCCATGCCTGCCAGGCCCGCCAGCGCGCCAGAGAGCATCATCACAAGCACCGTGTTGCGCACAATATTGATGCCCGCATACTGCGCTGCGCGCGGGTTATCGCCGATCAACCGGATTTCATAGCCCCAGCGGCTCCTGTAAAGGATCCACCATACGACCACGGCGGCGATGATACCGAAAACCAGGCCGAGATGAGTCGTCAGGCCGCGAAAAGCCGGAATCTGAGCCGAGAGATCTGTCAGCCGCGGCAGCCAGGCCGTCTTCGGGAATTGGGGAGTCATCTGGAAACCACCCTCGGTCCAGACGGCGAAGATGAAGAAGTTATTCCAGGCTACAGCGATGTAGTTCATCATCAGCGTGGTGATGATCTCGTTCACGTTCAGGCGGGCTTTGAGAAAACCGGGGATGAAGCCCCACAGCGCGCCAGCCGCCATGCCAGCGATGATCATGGCCGGGATCATCAACCAGGGGGAGGTTTCGGGTGGGAGCAGCGGCGTGAGAACGACAGCGCTCGCCCCAAAGGCACCGACGAAGAACTGTCCTTCTGCGCCGATGTTCCACAAGCGCATGCGGAACGCGATCACGGCCGCCAGGGAGACGAGGATCAACGGAGTCGCTTTGGTCAGAGTATCCGAGATCACGCCGATATCGCCGAACGCCGCTTTGACCATGAAGCCATAGGCGCGCAGCGGGCTGCCACCGACGATCTTGAGCACGATTGCGCCCAGGATCAAGGCCACCACGACCGCGCCCAGGGAGATCAAAGCCGAGAGCCATCCGGGCTGCTTCAAGCGTGGTTCGAACCTGATGCGGTAGGGAATAGTGAAGCGCGAGCTGGTCGTTCCGGCTGTGCTCATGACCCCACCTCGCCCTCGCGCTCAATATCCTCCAGCCTCGTTCCAGTCATCATCAATCCAATCAATTCGGGATCCGATTCACGCGTCTCGCCCATGATCTCGCCCTCGTAGATGACGTAGATCCGGTCGGAAAGTGAGATCAGCTCTTCGAGCTCTTCCGAAACAAGCAATATGGCGGCGCCGTTTTCACGCTGCTCGAGCAGCAGGCGTTGGACGCCCTCGATCGCGCCGACGTCCAGGCCGCGCGTGGGCTGCATGGCGATCATCAGGCGCGGTTCGCTGGAGATCTCGCGTGCCAGGATCAGGCGCTGGAGATTTCCGCCGGAGAGCAGCCTGGCCTGCGTGTCGACCGTCGGCGCCATGATGTCGTAGGCCTCGCGCAGGTCTTCAGCATAGTCTCGTGCGGTGGACAGGTCGATCGACCAGCCGCGCGCGATCGGTGCCTGGCGGTAACCTTTCATGATCGCGTTGTCGGTGATGCTTAGATTTGGAGCCGTGCCGACATGGGTCCGGTCTTCGGGGATGTGGGATACACCGGCGTCGATCACTGTGCGCACCGTGTTGGAGCCGCGCGGCTCCTCACATCCCTCCCCGACCAGCACACGCCCGTGAACCTCCACACAGCCGCCGGTCGGCGGACGTAACCCGGTGATCACATCCGCCAGCTCGCGCTGACCGTTGCCCGCGACTCCCGCCAGGCCGACGATCTCGCCCGCGCGGACATTGAGCGAGATGCCGCGCAAGGCCGGCAGCCCCTTGTCGTTCAAGGCCTGCAGGTCGGTGATCCCGAGCACAACCTCACCCGGTTGCTGGGCCTTCTTCTCCAGACGGAAGAGCACCTCCCTGCCCACCATCATGCGCGCCAGTTCCTGCTTGTTTGTGCTGGCGACCTCCACTCCGGCTGCGCTGACCTCGCCCTTCCGCAGCACCGTGACCCGGTCGGCGATCGCCATGACCTCGTCAAGTTTATGGCTGATAAAAATGATCGACTTGCCCTCCTCGCTCATGGAACGAAGGGTTTTAAACAGTCCCTCGATCTCCTGCGGGGCGAGCACCGCGGTTGGCTCGTCCAGTACGAGCACCTTCGCCCCACGATAGAGCACTTTCAGGATTTCAACCCGCTGCTGTTCGCCAACCGAAAGCTGCCAGATTTTCGCGCGCGGGTCGACGTGCAGCCCATACTGCTGTCCGAGGTCGGCGATGATTTGATGATAATGGGATAAGTTCAATCGAAATCGAGGCTCATCCAACCCGAGCAGGATGTTCTCTGTCACGGATTGTGTCGGGACTAGCATGAAATGCTGATGGACCATGCCGATCCCGTGGTCTATGGCGTCGCGTGGTGAGCGGAACTCAACTTCCTGTCCATTGACGATGATCGTGCCTCGCTCCGGTTGGTAGAGGCCGGTCAGCATATTCATCAAAGTGCTCTTGCCGACCTCGGACAGCAGTATGG
>JARRJK010000118.1:0-7649 GCA_037379555.1 Anaerolineales bacterium
GACAAGCTCCGGATAGTAGCCGAGCAGGAAGAGAGCTACAGGTCGTCCCTTTCCCTCGGCGATGGCGTATGTCGCCAGCGTGGTCGAGATGGAGACCAGCTGGACGGCCTCGCGGTCATCCGGAAGGATGGCATCCAGCGCCGAGAGGATGCATTGCCGCAGGTCCTGATGCGTGGTCAGCGTTTTCGTCGAAGCCAGCAGCTGGCGCGTGTCATGGTCGAGCAGCACACCATCGGTGTAGGTCCCGCCGGTGTCGATTCCCACCACGAATCCCGGCATCTCAACCCGCCTGGGGCGCAGTCTGCGCCCCGCGCCGCTTGCGCGGCCAGGAGACGAGCGCCACGCCGCTAACGACCAGCACCGCGCCCAGGATCTGGAGCCAATCCAGCCGCTCGCCGAGCAGGAAATAGGAGAGGAGTGCGGCGAAGGGCACCTCGGTGTTGGATGTGATCGAGGCGATGCTCGCTTGCAGGCGTGTCAGTCCGATCGTGTACAGGCCGAAGCCACTGATCGTTGTGAACAGCACCAGCCCGGCGTAGGACCACAGGGTCTCCGCCGGGATGTGCGCCGGGAGCGGCCGGCCGTACTGGAACGGCAGCAGCGTTAGCGTGGCGAAACCGAAAACGTACGTGAGCACTGTCCACGAACTGTAGCTGCCGGTCAACTTCTTGCCGAACAGGCTGAAAGAGCCGTAGGCGATAGCCGAGACGAGCGCGATCAGCACGCCAAGCAGCGTGATGTCGGTGCCCGCCAGGTTGTCAAGACGGGCGATGAACGCGATGCCGACGGCAGCCAGGGCGATTGCCAGCAGTTTGAGCGGCGTGAGCGGCTCGCCCCACAGCACCCAGGCCATGATCGTCACGAAGATCGGCGCGTTGCACTGGATCACCGTTGCCACCGAAACGCCGTTCATCAGGACGGCCGTATTCCATAGTACGTGGAAAGCGCCGATGCTCAGCGCTCCCATCGCCGCCAGCCAGGGCAGGTCCCTGCGCTTGACCCGCAGCAGATCTGGCTTCAGGATCCCCAGCCCGGCCAGCAGTGCGAGAAACGTGCCCAGATCGCGCCAGAACGCCAGCCCGACGGCTGAGATGCCGCTCCCATCCACCACCCAGTTGATGAAGATGCCCGAGGTAGACCAGCACATCGTCGCCAGCACCACCAGCGCCATCCCCCCGAGTCTTCTCTTCAGCTCTTGATCCACGCTTTACCTCTTCTTCACACCCGACAATCCATCAATCCCACGCTTGAGTCTGGAGTCCACTGGCTCTGCCGCTGGCAAGCAGCAGAGCTGCTTGACTCCACAGATACGTTGCGGGCGCGGAAGCCTTACTCCCGCGCCTGGTCCTCCGCCTGCTCGATCATCGCGTCGAGTGCAGCCAGGATCTCCCCGTCGACCTCCGGCGCTCGGTGGTTCTCCAGGATCTCCTGCACCCTCAACCTGGCTTTCAACCTCAAATCGAACGATCCCGCCTCTTCCCACTCGGCGCGCGTCGCCCGGTCGAACAGCCCCGGCCGCCAGTTTTCACGGAAGTGCTCAAAGGTGTGATCGTCCGCCAGGTAATGCCCCATCGGCCCCACCCGGTCGATCACCTCCACCGCCATCGTCTCGGACGAGATTTCGACTCCACCCATGATGCGCTTCACGTGCCCAATAACCTCGTCCATCGCCACGATCATCTCGTAGGAGGCTGTCAGCCCGCTCTCCAGGTAGCCGACGTCATGAATCAGATTGCCACCGTTCAACGCCGTGAGCAACATCCACATTGCCCCTTCGGCCGCTGCCTGCTCGTCGAAGATCTTGGCATCCGAACAACCGGCGAAGCTGAAGATCGGCAGGTCGTAGTAGTGGCACATCTCCGAGAGCCCAGTCATCGCCAGCATGAACTCGGGGGCGGCGTACGAAATCAGCCCTTGGGCCATATCCATGAACAGGATCCCGCCGCCGCAGATCACCGGCGCGCCGTCGCGCACCAGCTGGCAGATCAGCAGCCCGCTCAGCTGCTCGGCGTTGGCTTGTACCAGCGCCCCGGCCACCGTCACCGGCGCCGTGCCACCGATCTGCATCCCCGGCGTGTAGACGACTGGCAGGCCCTTGCCGGCGATGTAGAGCAGCTTCTCGCAGCTCTCCCTGGCGTGCGTGAGCGGCGAGATCGGTTCGCTATACAGCGCGCAGAACGGATTGCGCCGCAGCGCCTCGGCCCCGCCGGCAACCGCCTCCGCCATCCCGATGATCGCCTCCAGGTTGGCCCGATTCCAGGCTGTGTATACCAGCGGCTTTTCAGTGTGCGTGACCATCGCCCGGAAATGATGCAGGTCGGAGATCGACTCGGTCACGTCGGAAGCGATGCCCATGCACATCAGGAAGTCGAGCTCCGCCAGCCCGTCGACCAGCGTGGCGACATTTTCAATGTCTTCCAGCACGGCGCTGCGACGCTCGCCGGTGTAGGCATCGATCACGAAGGGCGTATCCGATCCGGTCCCGTAGTAACCCTTGCGGCCTTCCAGCTCCATGCGGGGTGTGCCATCGCGGTTGCAGAGCACCACTCGCTTGGGCGCCGTGCGCACCGCCCACTCGATCAAGTGTGGGGGGATACGCACGCGCTCCCCATCCAGCCAGCAGCCGGCCTGCTCCAGCATTTCGCGCACCTGCTCGTCCAGCACCTCGACGCCGGTACGGCGGAGCACCTCGAGCGTCGCCCGGTGGACCTCGGCTTTCTGATCCTCCGTAAGCAGCTTGATGTATGGCGTCCGCCTGGTAGTGAATTGGCTCTGGATCATCGTGGTACTCCTCGCGGATTGAGGGATCCGCTCCCTGCCATTCCGTCCGGCTTGAGCCTTGCGCTCACTCCGGGCTTAAGGTCATCGCTTTCACGTAGCGCAGGTTGAAATCGGCATCGGTATCCAGGTCGATCTGCTCAGCCTGGGCAGCCAGCGCTTCGCCGCGTGCAAATCCTTCGTCGGTCAGGAAGAGCGCCGCACCGAAACCGGCGCCGTTGGCGACGGTCTCAACCACGTTCCGGCGCACGGGTGGCAGCATGCCCAGACCGAGCACGGAATCGATATCCACCTGGCCACCGAACGATCCCGTCAGATAGACGCGCTCCAGATTGGCTGGCGCCAGATCAAGCCGGTCGAGCAGGATGTCGATCGCAGCCCGGATGGCACCCTTTGCCTTCTGCAGCTCGCGCACATCCCACTGGGAAAGCAGCAACTCACCGCCCTCGTCCAGGCGGACGGCGCGCGCTTCATGATCATCGCGCGTGATGCGGTCACCGAAGACCGGCGGACTCTCAGGGATGCGCCCGCTGGTTTCAATCACGCCCTGATTTTCCAATTCGTGCACCAGGCTCAGCAGGCCCGATCCGGTCAGCCCGATCGGTTCTTCGCCGGCGATCGTCTCGAATTTCATCTCCCCGCCGGCGATCGCTACTTTGGTAATGGCGCCGTCGATTGCGCGCGTGCCGCAGGAAATGTTCACTCCTTCAAAGGCCGGTCCGGCGGCGGTCGAGGCGGTCAGGATGCGCTTCCCGTCCGTGACCATCACCTCGCCGTTCGTGCCCAGGTCGATCGCCGCCATTGGAACGTCGCTGCGGTCGAAATCGAAATAAGCCAGGCAGGCTAACGCATCCGAACCGACGAACCCGCCGATTAAAGGCGGCAGCGTGACCGCCACGTTTTCGCTAAAGATTCCGCCCATCAGCTCGCGCGCGTCATGCATGGAATCCTTCATATGCGGCTGGAACGGCAGCCACGCCAGGCTTTCGATCGGCTGGCGCGCCAGCAGGTGATGCATGGCGACGTTGCCCACCACGGTTGCCCGCTCCACGCGCGCCAGGACCTTCTGCGGGAGCTTGAGCGCGTCGATGGCCTGGTTGATCGAGGCCAGCGCCAGGCGGTGCAGCCGCTCGGCGGCAAGCGGGTCTTCGAGCGCAGCCTTCAGGCGCGAGATCACATCCGCGCCGTAGATCGTCTGCTGGTTCAGGCTGCCCGCCCCGCGGCACACCTCACCGTCGTCCATGATCGTCAGGAAGGCCGCGACGGTCGTCGATCCGAGATCGATCGCCAGGCCGAGCGGGGCATCGGTCGTGCGGTAGCGGCTGCTGCCGCGGAAGATCTTGTTGGAATAAACCACTATGGGGGTCAGGATCACGCGCGCATCGCCGGCGAGCTTCGCCCGGCACGCCAGTCGGTTGTTCAGCGCCAGCTCGCCTGGCGTCAGGTGCTCATACTCGACCGGATCCGGTTCGGAAAGGCCATGCTCGACCAGCACCTTGCACTTGCCGCAGGTCCCGCGCCCGGCGCAGGGCTGCTCCAGCGGCAGATCGGTGCGGGCAATGACATCCCCGAGCACCTCGCCTGCCTCTGCTTCGATCTCGCGCTGCTGCTCTCCATAGACAACCGTTACATGTGCCATCGCCACCTCACGCTCCGATTCTACTTCGCATCGCCATCCTGCATAAGCACGCGCACCTGTTCATAGAAACCGGCCACATGTGCGCGCATGATCTCCGCCGCCCGGTCGCCTTCGCCAGCCCTGATCGCTTCCAGCAGTTCGAGGTGTGTTTCCACCGCCTCGCCCAATCCGGTCAGTCCCGGCAGGACCATATACCACAAACGCTGCGACAGGCCGAAGAACTGCTCCAGCGCTCGTGAGAGGTAGCGGTTGCGCGCGGCGGCCGCGACCGCCAGATGGAAGCGGTGATCGAGATCGAACAGGCGCTGTGCATCATCAGCCGGGATCGCAGCCTGCTCCGCTCGCAACGCCTCCAGGACAGCCAGGTCGTCCCCGGTCGCACGCTCGGACGCCAGTCGGGCAGCATAGGCTTCGAGCAGCAACCGCACCTCGCTCAACTGCTCCAGATCCGGCCAATTGACTTCCGTGATGTAGATGCCGCGATCGGAAAACATCACCAGGTCATCATGGGCGAGCAGCTTCAGCGCCTCCCGCACCGACCCGGACTGCATGCCTAGATCCTTCGCCAGCGCCCCCTCGTCAACAAGCGAACCGGGTTCGAGTTCAAGCGTGATGATGCGTTCCCGCAGCGCCTCATACGCCTTTTGAATGTCTATGCGCACTAAATCCATCACGGCCGCCTTTCCTCTACTTCATCAAGCGCGGGTTGCCCATCGCCCGCGCCTGCACCCGGTAGGTGTCGATACCATCCACCCGCTCCTCGATCGATACCTGCGGGTCGTCCGCTCCCGAACGGATCGCCGCGCCCAGCGCGAGCTCGCCCGCTTCCTCACGCGCCAGGACCAGCGCCTGCTCGAGTTCTTCACGCCGCGCTCGCCGGCGGCTGCTTTGAACGTTGTATCCGACGATGTCCAGCCCTGCGCCGTCGAACTCGGGGTAGACCAGCACCTGCTCCTCGACCATCACGCTTCCCCCGACAGCGCCCACGGCGTTCGCAACCTGAAAGTGCTCTGGGAGCACCAGCTCAGCGTTCAGCACGCGCGCGGTATCGGCAAGCAGGATATCGGCCGGCGCCCCGATCCCTATCATGGGGTGCCGCAGCTGGATCTTCGTCTCGAGCTCGGGATGCGTCCCATACAGGCTGTTTTCAAAAAACCACTCCGCTAGCGCCGTCTGATCAAACTCAAGCCGGGTGAGGAACGTGACAACCGAACGTGCGATCATCTCCGTCATCTGGCGCCACACGCGCTGGATGAATTCATCCCGGTCGAGAAAGTGGAACTTGCAGAACGCTTCCAGCGCATGGTCCGCCGCCGCCCGATCCCAGCGTTCGAAACGGCCTTCGACATGCAGCAGGTCGGTTGGCGTGAGCCCGGCCCGGCCAACCCACTCCGCCTGCAGCAGGGGATCGGCCTCCAGTTGAGCGGTATGGGTGATTTCCAGGCGCTGCAAGAGTTCTGGAAGCGGCAGCGGTTTCTCTTCGAGCAGCTCAAGCGTGCGCGCCTGGCGTGGGCTGAGTTCTGCCCGCCTTTCGCCCGGCGCGCGAATCAGGTACCAGTAATCCAGCCACTCAGGTGAAGAGCCAGACCAGTTCCGCTTCGAGAGCGCTTGCAACCGGCCGGCGACCGATGGGTGGGTCTCCGCCAGATAGGCCAGCGGCACCACCCGCTCCGGACCGATGTGCAGCCCGCCATCGTGATCCAGACGCAGGCGGCTGTCGCCTCCAAGCGCAACCGAGAGCAGGTCGGCTGCTTTCACGCTCGTTTTGTATCCGCCGGCCAGCGCGCCCTCTTCGCTGATCGCCACCTGTCCATCGCGCACCAGCGCGAAATCGGTCGTCGTGCCGCCGATATCAACCACCAGGGCATCATCGAGGCCAGCCAGCAGCCGTCCGCCGATGGCGCTCGCCGCCGGCCCGGAATGGATGGTCTCGACCGGCGTTCGAGCGGCGAATTCGTCACTCATCAGCGTGCCATCCCCGCGCACGACCATCAACGGCGCATCGATCCCACGCCTCTCCATCGCCTGGCGTACGGCAACGATGAAATCCTGAAGCACGGCCAGCAGCGAGGCGTTCAATGCCGCGGTGGTCGCCCGTTCAATCGATCCGAGCTTTGTCGAGAGTTGGTGTCCGAGCACGACCGGCAGGCCGCAGATGCGCTCGATCGCCGCCTGGGCGCGCTGCTCATGCTCCGGGTTAAGCGGGCTGAAGTAGCTCGAGATTGCCAGTGCATCGACGGAATTCTTGACCTCATTTACCCAGGCCAGGATCGACGGCAGGTCGAGCGATTCCTTCTCCCGCCCGTACAGGTCATGGCCCCCCTTAAAAAACTCGAAGCGCGGCGTGGCAAAGCGTGCTCCGAGCTTAAACGTTGATACGAGCTCTGGATCGTAGCCAATAAGTAGCAGTGCGACCCGTTTGCCCTTCCCCTCGGCGATGGCGTTGGTCGCCAGCGTGGTCGAAATCGACACCATGCGGATGGCGCCCGGATCCTCGACCTGAATGCGCTCGATCACCTGCTCGATGCCGAGCGAAAAATCATGCTTGGTCGTCAGACTTTTCTCGGTCGCCAGCACCCGCCGGGTGTCGTACTCGAGCAGCACGCCGTCGGTGTAGGTCCCGCCGGTGTCGATGCCGAGCACAAGCGCGCTAGTCACGCTGTACCTCTCCCACCTGCTGCCATCCTTCGTGCATCAGGGCAGGGCAACCGCCTGCCCCGCCCTGAAGGTCCTCCGGTAATGACTCGCGTTCCAGGACTGATCGTAAAGCCGGGTTTTATGCCGGCGCGAACATATCCACGTCAAGCTCCTCGTCCTTATGGCGTTCATCGGCCAGCTCGCAGATGCGCGTGAGCTCCTTCAGCATCCCCTCGTCCAGCAGCGGCTCGGTTTCAGCCTCGAGCAGCTCGATCACCCGCTCATGCACCCGCTCGCGGAACTTCTTCGATCCCAGCATCTCCCAGGTGTCGAAGTTGCTGCGATCCATCAGGCTGGGAGCCCAGATCTCGTGCTTGAAGCGAGTGTACGTGTGATCGTGTTCGAGGTAGTGGCCGCCGGGGCCGACGTCGTCGATCACCTTCAAGGCCAGGTCCTCATCCCGGGTGGGGATGCCGCGCAGGATGCGCTTGACCATGCTGATGATCTCATCCGAGGCGACCATCAGGTCGGGCGAACTCGTCAGGCCCTGCTCCAGGTAGCCGACATCGTGGATCATGTTTCCGCCGATCAAGGC
>JARRJK010000119.1:0-7565 GCA_037379555.1 Anaerolineales bacterium
CGCCCGCCGGGATCGGCTCTCGGGGATCATGAATGGCATCGATAACGAGAATTGGGATCCCTCAGTCGATCGAGCGCTGAAGCAGACCTATACGATCAAAACGCTCGAACTCCGTTCCCAGAACAAAAGCAAGCTGCAAGGAGAATTGGGACTGCCCGCTGAGGACATCCCTTTGATCGGCATGATCACCCGGCTTGATCACCAGAAGGGAGTCGACCTGGCGCTGGAGGCACTTGAAAAAATCACGGATGAAGCCTGGCAGTTCATTCTGCTAGGGACAGGCGATCCAGCGCTTGAGGCCTTGTCGCGGGGATTTGCAGAGCAGCACCCTAAACGGGCGCGGGCGCTTTTAAAATTCGATAGCCGGGCGGCCCGCCGACTCTATGCAAGCGTGGACATGCTGCTGATTCCATCACGCTATGAGCCATGCGGTCTGGCACAGCTGATCGGCATGCGATATGGGGCTGTCCCCGTCGTACGAGCTACCGGCGGCTTGAAGGACTCCGTACTTGATGCAGATCAAAGCCCTCACGGGACGGGCTTTGTCTTCGAAGAAGCCAGGCCGGACAGCCTCGTTCAAGCGGTCCTGCGGGCGCTGAAGTCTTATCAAAGCCCGGTCCGCTGGCGATCCATTCAGGAGGCTGGTATGCAGCAGGATCACTCGTGGGTGAGAACTGCGGGTGCCTACGCCGAACTATACCGGTCCATCAAAAATGCATAACTTTGATGCGGAACCCCCTTCGATCATTCAGGAAAGGCGCGGCGGAATCCTGCTCCACCCAACTTCGCTCCCCGGTCCTCATGGTTGCGGGACCCTAGGCGAGCACACCGAAAGCTGGTTGGAATGGCTGGCATCGGCGGGGATGCGGCTGTGGCAGTTCCTGCCGCTGGGGCCGACGGGATACGGGGATTCCCCGTACCAGAGTTTCTCAGCATTTGCCGGCAACCCGAATCTTATTGACCTGGAAAGCCTGGTCGAGCAGGGTTTGCTCGATAGCCAGGACCTTGAACCCATCCCCGATTGGCCGGCCGAAATTGATTATGGCCAGTTCCTGAATTGGAAACATCCGGTCTTGAAGCTCATAGCGAAGCGTTTCAAGCAGCGCGCCGATCCATCCCTCATCGATGCATACAATGAATTTGTCATCCAACAGGGGAGTTGGCTGCAGGACTATGCGCTCTTCATGAGTTTGAAGGAAGCGTATGCAGGAGCAACATGGACAACCTGGCCGGAGGGACTCGCTCGACGCGAACAAGTTGCGCTGGAACGTGCCCAGATTGACTTCGCGTCCGGGATCGAGCATGAACAAATCCTGCAGTTCATCTTCCGATCCCAGTGGGGCAAAGTTCGCGAGAAAGCAAACGAACTCGGGATCATGCTTGTCGGTGATATGCCGATTTTCGTCGCCCATGACTCGGCTGAGGTTTGGTCCCGCCCGGAACTCTTCCAGCTCGATTCCGACGGCATGCCGGTTGTCGTTGCCGGTGTACCGCCAGACTATTTCTCGGCAACCGGACAGCGGTGGGGGAATCCGCTTTATGACTGGGAGGAGATGAGACGTAACACATACGCCTGGTGGGTGAGTCGGCTCGGGACAGCCCTGGAGCTGACAGACGTGGTCAGGCTCGATCATTTCCGTGGATTTGCGGCCTATTGGGAGATCCCGGCCGAAGAGGAAACAGCAGTCAAGGGGCGTTGGGTGGAGGGTCCTGGCCGGGACCTGTTGGATCGCCTGTTTCTTGAGCTGGGCCGCCTGCCGCTTCTGGCCGAGGATCTGGGAATCATCACGCCAGATGTAGAAGATTTGAGGGATGCGTACAATCTACCAGGCATGCGGGTGCTTCAATTCGGCCTGGAGGGTGATCCGGAGAACCCCTACCTGCCGCACAACTACATCCCGAATTGCATCGCCTACACCGGGACCCATGACAATGACACCAGTGCGGGTTGGTACAACAGTTCCACGCAGAAAATCCAGGACTTTTGCCGCCGATATCTCGAGAGCGATGGTGCCCAAATCGGAAGGGATATGATGCGTTCGATCTGGGCTTCGAGTGCCGGCTGGGTTGTATCGCCGATGCAGGACCCGCTAGGATTGGGATCAGAAGCACGCATGAACACGCCGGGGAAGACCGGAAACAGCTGGTCTTGGCGGATGCAGGAAAATGCGCTAACTGAGGATCTCGCGCAACAACTCTCAGAGCTCAACTGGCTGTATGGACGAACGGCGCCAACCTCCTAAGATCATCAAGACGACCTCACGATATCCGGAGGCGGCCGGTCGTGGCAGCTGGCCGGCCGGCACCTCGGCTGCGGACCGCACCTGCTGGATTTGCTCCGGCAGTACGATCTACCTGCAGTGCAAGATCATCTGTGTGAATTGCGGGTTCATGCGCGGTTGCTCTGATCCCTGAGCTGCAGGCCGGCAGCATGAGCGGGATCGAAAGCGGCAGACACGTCGAAGGAGGTTCGAATGCTGATCGGGGTTATCAGCGATACTCATGACAACATCTGGAAAATGGAAGCTGCGTTCCCACACCTGCAGGAGGCAGGGGCCGTGGTCCACTGCGGCGATCTATGCTCGCCGTTCATGATCAAGCGCTTGGGCGCGGGCCTCAAGAGCCAGGCTGTACACATTGTGTGGGGGAACAATGAAGGCGATCGGCTCACCATCGCTCGAGTGGCGGAGGGCTTCCCGAACGTCACCCTTCAAGGTGAGCTCGCGATCCTTGAGTTGGGCGGGTTACGGTTAGCCGTCAACCACTACCCGGAGATCGCCGCCGAATTGGCCGCTTCCCGGGACTTCGACCTGGTCTGCTACGGTCATGATCACACAGCCCATCTGAGCGAGGTCGGCGACTGTTTGTTACTCAATCCAGGTGAGGTGATGGGTTTGAATGGCCGCAGCAGCTTGGCCCTGGTCGATAGCGAGACCAGAGAAGTCCGGTGGATCGACTTATAGCTACCGTTTCAAAGGAACTTCGGAACGTCGCGTCAGTCTCCAGCTGAACCGAGCAACCTGCCTGCACGTTACTGGATAATGGGATAGCCAGCTGCAACCCAGGACTGGAGTCCGCCCAGGTCGTAAACCGGTGCGTACCCAGCATCGACCAGAATCCGGGCTGCGGTCGCACTGCGGTTGCCCGTCCGGCAGTAGACGACGAGTGGAAGATCACGCGGCACCTCATTGAGTCGATCCGCCAGACTTTCGACCGGGATGTTGACGGAGCCCTCAATGTGCCCGCTGGCGAATTCCTCCGGCGTTCGAACATCGATGAGCATGTGTGTCTGGCCAGCCCCGAACATCTCTTCATAACCGGCAGGGGTGAGCGACTGGACAGCCGCAGCCGTTCCGGTTGCACTGCCGCCACATGCCGCGAGAACGAGCGAACTGAACAGCAGCAGTACGAATACAGCTACGAACACCTGAACTTTGTTTCTTTGATCGATGCGTCTTCTACGATCCATCAGTACGTCAACCTCCCATTCGATGCTGCCTGCAATTGGCTGGAAACATTATCTCTCCATCGGATAATGACCCCCCACTCAACTCGGAACGGGTTGTTCCTCCCTCTACGCCAGGCAGGGGAGTAGTCCCACTCAGCCATATCAACCGAGAAGAAATCCCCGCCCATCAGGCGGGGATCAGGCGCCCCTGCGGCGACTCGAACGCCGGCATCTGCCTCCGGAGGGCAGCGCTCTATCCACTGAGCTACAGGGGCATTCCTATCCGATTGTAATCTATCCGACAGACAGGCTCAAGGTCAGGCGGCATCCTTGGTCCGGGAACCAGCGTCCATGACGGCGACAGCCGCCATGCGGACGATGTCAGCCACGTCGTCCCCTGTCTGCAAGACATGGATCGGCGCATCGATTCCAAGCAGAATCGGACCAATCGCCTGGGCTTTCCCCAGCCTGGCCAGCAGTTTGTAGGCAATATTGGCTGCTTCCAGGGAGGGGAAGACCAGAACATTTGCGTCGCGGACTTCGCTGAATGGGTAGCGTCGATCGATGATCTCCGGCACGACTGCTGTGTCGGCTTGCATCTCGCCATCGACCTGAAGGTCCGGCCGCTTTTCTCGGATGATCTCGACCGCGCGGCGCACTTTGTCTGAAAATGGATGGCGAGTGCTGCCAAAGTTGGAGAAGGACAGCAGCGCCACGCGCGGTTCGAGCTCGATCTGGTGGGCGAAATCCGCCGCCAGGCAGGCGATTTCGGCCAGGTCCTCCGCGGACGGATCGATATTCACTGTGGCATCTGTGAAGATGTATACACGATCGTCGACAATGATGAGGTAGAGGCCAGCCGCCCGACTGGCGCCGGTGCGCGTATGGAAGATCTCCAGCGCAGGCCGGATGACCTCGGGGTAGTCATAGGTCAGCCCGGCGACGAACGCATCAGCGTAACCCTGAGCGACCATCATCGGCCCGAAGACATTCGGATTGTGAAGGCGGCGCTGAGCGTGGGCTAGAGTGATGCCCTTCCGTTCGCGAAGCTGGAAATAGGCTTGCGTTAGCCCTTCGGTCAGCTCCGACGTAACCGGATCGATCACCTGGAGCTCACAATCCAGGCCAAGCTGCTCGATACGTTTGCGTACAACCTCGGGCCGCCCGAGCAGGATCGGCTTGCCGATGCTCTCGTCCACGACCTGAGCAGCCGCGCGAATGATCTTGTCCTCCTCGCCCTCACCGAAGACGATGCGTTTGGGCGACTTGCGCGCCTCGTTCATGATCAGCTGACGCACTCGTGCGCCTTTCCCCTGGCGCAGGGTGAGTTCCTCGCGGTACTCCTCGAGGTCAATCTCGATGCGCGCGACCCCGCTGTCGATCGCTGCCTGGGCGACTGCTGGTGCCTCCCAGGTCAGCACGCGAGGGTCGAAGGGCTTGGGAATGATGTAGTCCGGTCCAAATTTAAGACGTTCAAGGTCATATGCGTGCAATACGCTGTCTGGAACATCCTGCTTGGCCAGGCCGGCAAGCGCCTTGGCGGCCGCAACCTTCATCTCTTCGTTTATTGCCCGCGCCCGCACGTCGAGTGCACCCCGGAAGATGAATGGGAAGCCAAGCACGTTGTTGATCTGGTTTGGATAGTCGCTGCGGCCCGTGGCGACGATCGCGTCCGGCCGTACCTCCTTCGCCAGCTCGTACTTAATCTCCGGGTCTGGGTTCGCCATCGCAAAGATCAACGGCTTTGGAGCCATGGTTTTCACCATCTCCGCGGAGAGCACATCTGCCACGGATAGGCCGTAGAACACATCCGCGTCCCGGACGGCATCCGCCAGATCGCGGGCATCGGTCTCGGCTGCGAAGCGCTGCTTGTACTTGTTCATCCCGGCTTCACGGCCGCGGTAAACGACCCCGCGTGAGTCAACCAGCGTGATGTGCTCGCGCTTTACACCCAGCCGCACCGCCAGTTCTGAACACGAGATTGCGGAAGCGCCGGCGCCCGAAACCACGACCCTCACCTCGCCGGGATCCTTTTCCACCAACTCGAGCCCGTTCAGCAGGGCGGCACCAGAGATAATCGCGGTGCCGTGCTGGTCATCGTGGAATACAGGGATGTCGAGCATTTCCTTGAGCTGTTCTTCGATCAAAAAACACTCAGGCGCCTTGATATCTTCGAGGTTGATGCCGCCGAAGGTGGGGGCGATGTTGGCGACGACGCGGATGAGTTCCTCCGGATCGCGCGTCTCAACTTCGATGTCGAACACGTCGATGTCGGCAAAGACCTTGAACAGCACGCCCTTGCCCTCCATGACGGGCTTTGAAGCGAGCGCTCCGCGGTCCCCCAGTCCGAGAATCGCAGTGCCGTTAGAGACCACAGCCACCAGGTTGCTCTTGGCGGTAAACTCATACGCCGTTTCCGGGGCGCGCTCGATCTCAAGCACGGGCTGTGCGACACCCGGGGTGTAGGCAAGCGACAGATCACGCTGGGTATCCAGCGGTTTCGTCGGCGTCACCTGGATTTTGCCAGGCCTTCCACGCCGGTGGTATTCGAAGGCATCTTCCTTTGTAATCGTCATCGATGTTCTCCTTTGATACCAGTGTAGGGCAGGACCAGCACGATACCTATCCATTTAACCATGAATATCCTCTCAAGGTGCGCCTGATGCTTGACTTTGCGAATGAGCCTGTGCTACAGTAAAACTACCGACCGGTCGGTAGGGAGCGGGCCTTGCAGCAAGCGGACATCATCCAGGCTGCGGCACAAATCTTTCGTCAGAAAGGCTACCACGGGACCTCGATGCAGGACATCGCGGACGCCGTGCACCTTCAGAAGGCGAGCCTGTACCATCACATATCCGGAAAACAGGAAATTCTGGTCTCGATTCTCGATCACGCACTCGATCTAATGATCGATGACCTGCAAGCTGTGGTCACCTCGGACGCATCGCCTGCTGAGCAATTACGGCAGGCGATGTTTACTTATGTCAGCCGCCTGGCCGACGATGCTGATCTGGCGGGGGTGCTCCTGCTGGAACACCGCAGCCTTGATGACGCCGCACGCGCCTCCCACATCCGCCGGCGAGATCGGTTTGAAACCCTCTGGCGCTCAATCATCCAGCGTGGGATCGAGGTGGGGGAATTCCGCCCTCAGGATCCAAGATTGACAACGTTTGCTCTGCTGGGTGTTTTGAACTGGACCATTACCTGGTACCGACCTGATGGGGAGTTCTCCCCGGGCCAGGTTGCAGACCTTTACACAGACTTGTTCTTACATGGATTGCTGGCAGGGTGACTGGAGGCCAGAGGTTGACAAGCAGGGTAGAGCGCTTTGAAACAGCATTGGGGAGCCGGATATATCGCCTGCCGCTCGATTTGTTCCCCGGGCTCAAAGGTTTCGCCCATCTGATCGTATCAGGCGAGGTTCTCGCGCTTTTCGATGTAGGTTCGGGATTTGGCGATTCCAATGACCAGCTTGAAGCGGGTATGGCGCAAGTCAGAGAGGAATACGGTGAGCAGGTGGATTGGAAGCGCCTCACTCATGTGCTGATTTCTCACGGCCATATCGATCATTTCGGCGGGCTGCATTATGTCCGTGAACGCACTGAGGCTCGCATCGGCATTCATGAGCTCGACCGGCGAATCTTGATCCAATACGAGGGACGCGTGGCGTATGTCGCTCACCGGCTGCATGAGTTCTTCATTGAGTGCGGCGTGCCGGCCGCCAAGCGTGAGGAACTGATAGCGCTCTACCTGCTGAACAAGCAGTTATTCCGCTCCATCCCTGTCGACTTCTCGTTTGAAACGGTCGGCATGCATGTGAATGGGATCGAGCTGATCCATGTTCCAGGTCATTGCCCTGGCCAGGTTATGGCTCTCGTAGACGACATCATGCTTTCGGGGGATCATATTCTCGAACATATCACGCCCCATCAGGCGCCGGAGCAGCTTACTCTCAGCACCGGGCTCGAGCACTACATCGCCTCACTCAAAGCAAGCAGGCCGCTGGCGAAGCGCGTGCAGCTCACGCTTGGCGGTCATGAACGTCCGATTCGGGATCTCGCAGGCCGCATCGATCAGATCCTGAGCGGCCATCGTGAACGAATGGAATCCATCCTCG
>JARRJK010000120.1:0-7236 GCA_037379555.1 Anaerolineales bacterium
CAGGATTTGGCCAAAGGCCGCCACGACGAGCAACTCGGGATGCAGCATCTCGAGCTGGCGCTGCATCATTTCGTCCTTCAAGGTCTGTGGTTGAAGGACTTCGAGTCCAAGAGCCAGACTCCGCTTTTTTACGGCTGAGGCGCGCGGCGCGCGCCCGCGACCGGAAGGGCGATCCGGTTGAGTCACGACAGCTGCGATATGGTGCTCGCGATGCAGGATCTCAAGGCTGGGAACGGCGAATTCAGGGGAGCCCATAAAGATGATTCGCATGCGTTCATCCTAGCACACGATGTATCCCAGCGGAAGGCTGCTCCTGGTGGATATACGTCGATCGCGGGTAAAATGACCCATTGGCAACGGCGCGATACCAATTCTTGAGCAGGGCTAGCCGGCACACCTATGGCAATCTTAACCCGGAAACCAAAGTGGATATTCCCTTCGCATAACGAGAGCAGATTGGAAGAGTTGTTCCCCCGCTTCACGCGACCGGAAAGACAGATTCTGGCCTCCTTGGGATTCGAGTCCCAGGATACTGCGATTGCTTTTCTCAATGGTGAAGAAGAGCAAGACCTTGATCCGCTGCTCATGGCGAACATGGATTCGGCCGTCGAGCGCATTAGGCACGCGTTGGAAGACAAACATGCGATCGCGATCTACGCAGACTACGATGCGGACGGCGTGACCTCGGCTGCATTGCTCGATGCAACTCTTCAGGCAACCGGAGTCCACCCCAGGGTGTATTTTCCTGACAGATTCACCGAGGGGTATGGACTGAATGCGAAAGCCCTCGAGCTGCTTGCTGCGGAGGGCGTGAAGTTGGTGATCACGGTCGATTGCGGCATCAGAGCAGTCAGGCAAGCTGCTTTCGCTCGGACACTCGGACTCGATCTCATCATCACCGATCACCATCACCCGCCCGAACAACTTCCAGACGCAGCGGTGATCCTCAATCCAAACCTGCCTGATGATTACTATCCCAACAAGAGCCTGGCTGGCGTTGGTGTTGCTTACAAGCTTGCTCGCGCATTGCTGGCTTCGCTTGCTGTAGGTAATCCTCCTGAGCTCATCGATCTGGTCGCCATCGGAACTGTGGCGGATATGGGCCCTCTGACGGGGGAAAATCGGCAGCTAGTAAGAGCCGGCCTGGCACGGATCAATGCAAGCCCACGGACTGGCATCCGGGCGCTGCTTAACGCTGCTGGGTATCAGCCCGGAAAAGTCGATGCGCGAGCAATCGGCTTTGTGATCGGGCCAAGGATCAATGCGGCGGGTCGACTTGAGAGCGCCCGATTGGCTTTCGATCTGCTGGTTTCTGATGATGAGACTGCCGCGATCGAACTGGCGGAAAAGCTCGATCACATCAACCGACGCAGGCAGGATCTGACCTACGAAGTCGTGGACGCGGCTACCGAGCAAATAACCGAGTACGATCGGCGTGTTCTGGCCGCATTCCACGAAGACTATCACGAAGGCGTGGTCGGCCTGGCGGCTTCACGCCTGACGGATGAGTACTACCGTCCTTCGCTGGTGGGAAAGATCGGACCCACCAGCACCCGCGCCTCAGCCCGGAGTATCCCCGGATTCCATCTCGCCAAGGCTCTCGACACCTGCTCTTCACACCTCGTACGATTTGGGGGGCATGCGAGGGCAGCCGGCTTTACCGTGGAAAATAGCAAGATCGACAGCTTCCTTGCACAGTTTGAAGAGGTTGCCCAGAGCATGCTTGATGATGAGCTGCTCACGCCAAAGCTTGAGCTACACGCTGATATCAGCCTGGATGAAATCGATGGACGCTTGCTCAAATTCCACGATCGGCTGGAACCTACCGGTCAGGAGAACCCGCACCCGCTACTGGCTACGCGGGCTGTAAGGATCGTGTACCGCAGACAGGTAGGAGACGAGGGCCGGCACCTCAAGCTGAGATTGGCCAGCGGTAGCACCGCCATCGACGCGATCGGTTTCAGGTTAGGGCAGCTAATGCGCGATCTGCCAGAAGTTGTCGATGTAGCCTATCGTCTCGAGATGAATGAATACCGCGGGACGATCGCCCCGCAGCTCGTGCTGGCCGATATTCGACCAGCCGAGGATTAAAGTGCCCCTTAGTCGATAAAGCGGTATTTTATCAACGTCCAGACGGCTTCGAAGGCATCGCGCAAGCCGATCTTCTTGCCTTCGGAGTACTCACGCGGATTGAAGCTGATTGGCACCTCGAAGATGCGGATTTTACGCTTGAGAAGTTTGGCTGTGACTTCAGGTTCGAAATCGAATCTTTTCGATCGAAGCGGTATGTCCTTGATAATCTCGCGCTTGAACAGCTTGTAACCAGTCTCCATATCCGTAAGTATGCTGTTGTAAAGCAAATTCGTCATCAGCGTGAGAAGCCTGTTTGCGACCATGTGCCAGAACATCGCAACCCGGCGAGGTGCCCCAAGGAAGCGCGAGCCGTAGACGACATCGGCATTGCCCTCTTCGATGGGGTCAAGCAGAAGCCTGATGTCGCGCGGGTCGTATTCTAGATCAGCATCCTGGATCAGGATCAGGTCGCCAAGAGCGGCGTCAATGCCCGTGCGGACCGCTGCACCTTTCCCCTGGTTCGTTTCGTGCAGAATGATGCGCAGGTTGGAATAGCGTTCTTGTAGGGCAGGGAAGAGCTCCCGGGTTCCATCGCTGGATCCGTCATCGACGAGGATGATTTCGTTAGCATAGCCCACGGATTCAACCCGTTCCAGGATCGCTCCCAGGGTGGTTGCCTCATTGTAGACGGGCATGACCATACTGAGCTTCATGCCGGCATTTTATCCTGCAGATGATGTGGGCACAACTTACTATTTGCTTGCACCCAATGCGGTCGCTATAATCGAAGCATTCCCCCGTGGATTGGTTTTTGTATGGTTTGCCGGAATGCACCTGGAGGTATCAATGTCATTACCACGAAGTCCCGTTCGAACGGTGGGTGTTGATGATCGCCCGACCACGTCGAACCTGAGGTTCGTCCCGCCGCCCATAAGCCGCGTGTCCGACACTGGCCTTCAGCAGCTCTGGCTTCAGGATCTCGCACTCAAAATCCTTTATTTCAGCGGCTATATGACAGGCTTTAAGGTTGCTGAGGCTATGTCGCTTCCTTTCGCCGGCCTGGTTGACCAGATCCTGGAGGCTTTGAAGCGGGAGAAATTCGTTGAAGTCAAAACTCAGGTCGGGTTTGGCGAAGGGTCCTACCAGTACGCGATCACAGGCGCCGGAATCGCTCGTGCGCGTGAAGCGCTTGACCGCAGTCAATATGCTGGGCCGGCACCCGTACCGATCGGGGTCTATAACGATTCCATCCGGCGACAGAGCCGCGGCCGCCCCACGGTTCACGAGCACACGATGCGTGAGGTGCTGGATGAGCTCGTCCTGTCCGAGAAGACATTCAACCAGATCGGCCCGGCGGTAAACTCCGGAACTTCAATTTTCTTGTATGGCCCCCCAGGAAATGGAAAGACCTCGATTGCACGTGCCATCGGAAGTATCCTGCTGCAGGAGGATATGTACATTCCCTATGCCATCGATATCGACGGGCAGGTGGTCAAACTCTATGACAGTGTCAATCACGTCCTGTCTCCCGATGAGGAGAACTCAACCGATGGCACGGGGACGCTGAAGACCGGGGCCAAGCGCGACCCGCGCTGGGTCCGCATTCGGCGGCCGTTCGTCATCGTCGGCGGCGAATTGACGATGCCTGGGCTTGACCTGGTGTTCGACGACGTAAATAAATTCTACGAAGCGCCGTTCCAGGTTAAGGCAAACGGTGGGGTGTTTTTAATCGATGACTTTGGCCGCCAGCAGGTCCGGCCTCGCGATTTGCTCAACCGCTGGATTGTCCCGTTGGAAAACCGGATTGATTATCTGACGCTGCATACCGGCCGCAAGATCGAAGTGCCGTTTGACGTGCTTGTTGTCTTCTCGACGAACCTGCCGCCACGCGACCTCGTTGATGAGGCATTCCTGCGCCGCCTGCGGCATAAGATTGAGGTTGAGGATCCTTCTTACGAGGCTTACCGGGAAATCTTCAAGCGCACCGCGATGCAGAAGGGGGTGGAATATTCAGACAGCGGCTTGGCCTATCTGCTGCAAGAGTGGTACATCAAGCGCAATCGCAAGCTGCGAGCCTCGCACCCGCGTGATATCTGTGATCAGATTCTCGATATTTCCCGCTACATCAATGTGGACCCTGTGATGACCAAGGATCTTCTGAACCGTGCTGCAGGGGCGTACTTCGTCGAAATATGATCCAAAACGGGAGTTTATCCTGGACATCGGGAGCCCCGCTGGTGATTGCACACCGCGGGGCTTCGGCTTTTGCACCGGAGAATACGCTCGCCGCATTTAGACGAGCAGAGGAGATCGGAGCGCACGGTATTGAGCTCGACGCCAAGTTGAGTGCCGACGGCTGTGTCGTCGTGCACCATGACCTTACCCTTGAACGAACAACGAATGGCGAAGGGCTGCTCAGGAAAAAGACGTTGGCAGAACTCAGGCAGTTGGATGCAGGGAGTCATTTTGATCCGAGGTTCAGGGGGGAGCAGATTCCAACTCTGGAAGAAGTCTTCACGAATGCAGGGCCGAAGCTGCTGATTAACGTTGAACTGACGAATTACGGTTCCATGTATGACAAACTCGTCCCGGCTGTAGCCAAACTGATCCGCCGCTACCGGCTGGAGACCCGGGTACTACTCTCGTCATTCAGCCCAATTGCGCTGCTGCAAGCGAATCATCTCTGTCCTGACGTGCGAACCGGATTGCTCGTTCAATCCGGTGGCCCTCAGTTCCTGTGGAAGTGTATGGAAGCAGTGATACCTCATGATGATCTGCATCCACCAGATAAGATAGTTGATGGCGAGCTCTTACGCACACAGCATGACCATGGCCGTTACGTTCGTGTTTGGACTGTAAATGAGCCTGGAAGAGTCGCGGAATTGGCAGTGCTGGGTGTTGATGCGATAATCAGCGATGATCCCAAGATGGTGTTGGATGTTCTGCGGGGAGCGGACACGGGAAAATGAGTGGTGAGTGGGCAGTCGATGAGTTGATTTGCGCCTGCATCGCCCGCCAGGTTGAAGACGGCGATGTGCTGGCCCAGGGTCTGGCAACGCCACTGGTTGCTGCCGGATATCTGCTCGCCTGGCATACTCACGCGCCCAATGCCACCTTCGCGTCGGCGATCGGCCAGACAATCTGCAGCGAGGGCGCACCCTTGGGACTTTCGCTGGTAGAGGCCTTATGGCTTGACCGTGCCATGGCGGCTTTTGGTTTTGTCGCAGCCGCAGCAGACCTTCTGCCGCGCATCAAGCCCAAAGAGTTCTTCCGGCCCGGGCAGGTAGATCCCGCCGGCAATTTCAATAACATTGCCTTTGGTGCGAATTACGAACGACCACGGATGCGGATGCCTGGAACAGGCGGGATTCCAGATGTGACGACCTTCATGCCGCATACTTACCTGTATGTCCCTCGCCATTCACGTGTGACGTTTGTGCCAGAAGTAGATTACGTATCAGGGCTGGGCCATTCCACGAAGCGGGTACGTGGCGGCGGCCCCTGCTATCTGGTATCTGATCTTGGGCAGTTTGATTTTCACGAGGGCACGATGCGGCTTCTCAGCTTGCATCCGGGCGTCTCGCTGCAGAGATTGCAGGCCAAGACTGGATTCGACTTGGCAATGGCTCCTGACCTTGAAGTGACGGCTTCGCCTTCAGAGCACGAAGTTGAGCTGTTGCGGACAGTGATCGATCCGCTTGGCATCAGGAAGCTGGAGTTGCTTTCAGGTCCGAAACGGCGGCAGGCTCTGCGTGAAATTCTCGAGAAAGAAGCTGCGCATAGCCAATTGGCGTGAGTTGATTTCATCCACGATCTTGTTTGCCTCACGGGGGGACGGTATACTCACCTTTATGCATAAAATCCGGCTATTCCTTGCGGTGGTGATCTTTCTGCAGCCTTTCATCGGTTTCACTGCATCCGCCGCGCCACCGCGTGATACGGCTGAGCAACTGCTCGAGACCATGACCCCGGAGGAGCGGGTAGGGCAGTTGTTCATTGTGACTTTTAAAGGTCAAAATATCGAATCCGATACTCCAATTTACGAGCTCATAACTGACTACAACATCTCTGGCGTCCTTTTAGAGCGCTCCAGCGATAACTTCAGTCCCGCCCCTGATACCATTGCGGATCTAGCAGAATTGATCAGTAGTCTACAAATCCTCCGGTTTGAAAGTTCCCAACTTAGTGCGCTGGATGCGGAAGGGACAGGCTCGGTTGCGTCCCCTGTCTATATTCCGCTTTTAGTTGGGCTCAATCTCAATGCGGGTCCCGAGGAGGAACGAGAGCTGCTCAGCGGGCTATCTCAGATACCGGCAGAGATGGCAATTGGAGCGACCTGGGACGAGCAGGTGGCGTATGAGTTGGGAAGCATTCTCGGCAGCGAGCTCGAAGCTCTGGGGTTTAACCTGATTATTGGTCCCTCGCTTGATGTGCTTGAGGATCCGCAGATTACCGGTGTTGGAGATCTCGGTACACGCTCCTTCGGAGGCGATCCCTACTGGGTGGGTCTGCTGGGCGAGGAGTTCATCAGCGGACTGCATGAAGCATCGGCCGGCAGAATCTCCGTCTTTCCGAAGCATTTCCCTGGCCTTGGCAGCAGTGATCGCCCGATTGCAGAAGAGGTCGCAACGGTCCGTAAGTCGCTAGAGCAGCTGAAACAAATCGAGCTGGCACCATTCTTTACTGTGACAAGCGGAACGCCCGGCAGCATGCTAGGCATTGCGGACGGTTTGCTGGCTGCGCATATCCGGTATCAGGGCTTTCAAGGAAACATCCGCCAAACCACCCGACCCGTAAGCCTGGATCAACAAGCCTTCAATCAGCTCATGTCACTGGAACCCCTGGCCGCATGGCACCAGGCTGGGGGTGTGGTGATGTCAGATTCGCTGGGATCACGTGCGATCCGCCGCTTTCGTGACCCAACAGAGCAAACATTCCAGGCGCACCTTGTGGCTCGAGACGCGTTTCTTGCAGGAAATGATTTGCTGCTTGTGAAGGATTTCCGCGACAGCAACGATTCGGATGAGTTCACCACAATCAAAGATACGCTGACCTTCTTCGCCAACCGCTATCGCGAGGATTCGCTTTTCGCTCAGCGAGTAAACGATTCCGTTCTCCGGATCCTACGGATGAAACTGCGGCTATATGGAGGGACATTTAATC
>JARRJK010000121.1:0-10102 GCA_037379555.1 Anaerolineales bacterium
GCTTAGATTATACAGAGCCGGTCTCGATTTTACAATGGCCGGCCCGGGAATCAGCCAGCGTAGCTCCACCCGAGATCTGTCAGTTTGAGTGATTCCTCTGGTTCACCCTCGGTGAACACCTGTGCGCCGACCACCTCGCCGACGACGATGTCGTGATCGCCGCCGAGATCCACAATCTGCTTCACGCGGCACTCGATGACCGCCGCCGCCCCCTGCATGACCGGGCTACCCGTCTCGGGCCCGGGTTCGAAGCTGGCTTCCTTCATCTTCTCTGGGCTTTTCGCGCGGCTCTTGGTGAAGGGCTTGATCTTCTCAACATCCTCCGACCGCAGAATATTGATCGCGAAGGAGCCGCCCTTCTCTACCAGGCCGTGGGTGTAGGCCGTCTTCTGCAGCCCGAGCGCCACCAGACGCGGCTCGAACGAGACCTGCGTCAACCAGTTGGCTCCCATGGCGTTTGTATCGCCACCGCTGGCCGAGGTGATCAGGTAGAAACCGTAAGGCATCATTTTCAGTGCGCCTTTGATCGGATCGTCCGACATCATGTACCCTCCTGCTCGCACTCGATATCTGAATTCTACCGGCAGCGCGTTAATGATGCATAAGCTGCGCGCGCACTCGCCCCACGAGCCTACCTGCGCTACACTTGCACGCCACGACCGGGAGGGTAGAACGATGGACAACGGCAATCCAGCCGCAATGCTCGAAGGGATGCTCAAACCATGGCATGAATCGCTGGCCAACCCGGCTGCGGCGCAGGAATCCGTGCTGTCGGGCTTGCTCCCACGCTACGCACGCACACGCTACGGGCAGGAGCATAACGCCGGCCAGGTGGGCGACGTACAGAGCTACCGGGAGAACTTCCCGGTCGTCACCTATGATCAGATCAAGCCCAGCATCGACCGCGTGATGGCGGGCGAGGTCGACCTGCTGCTGGATGAAGAGCCGATTGGCTGGGCGATCACGCGCGGCACGACGGCCGGCGAATCGAAATTCATCCCGATGACACCAACCGACATGGCGATGCGTGTCAGCGCCGGACGGGCGATGATGAACTACGTCATGAACACCAAACGATTTGAGCTCTTCGCCGGCGTGAACCTGAATTTGAACTTCCCCTCAGTTGTCGGCACGCTCCGGGTGGGCGAGCGTGTGCTCGAGTACGGCTACAGCTCCGGCATCTACACCAAGTTCGTCTCGACGCGGACGCCGATCCGCTCACTGCCAACCCAGGAGGCCATCGACGCTCTGGGCGGCGGTAAGACGCAGCGCGATTGGGATGCCCGCTTCGAGCTGGCTTACCAGCAATGCAAGGACGAGAATGTGACTCTCATCGGCGGTGTGGCCACCACCGCCGTGCTCTTCGGGCGCTTCCTGCGAAAAGCCCATGGGGTCTATCCAAAGGACCTGTGGCAGACCCAGATCGTCACCCTGGGCAGCGTGCCCGGTATCAACACGAAGTACGTCCCCTCCCTGCGGGCGCTGTATGGCCCGGTCGAGATCCGCGAGATCTATGGCGCGACGGAGGGCATGTTTGGCCAGCAGCTGGACGAGAAGCGTGCCTGGTCGCCGAACTACGATCTCTTCTTTTTCGAGGTACAGACGCGCGACGGGGTCAAGATGCTGCATGAAATGAAACCAGGGGAGCTGGGCTCGTAGATTGGTGATTTGATTCTCGCCAAGCAGCCGCCGTACTTCCGCTGCATCGGCCGCGAGCGGTGGTGGACGCCGCTGCGCTATTGGTGGGATGAGTTCAGCACCTTCAATCTGGGGCGCTTGTAGCCGCCTACTTGCGGCGGAAACCGCGCAGCAGCATCATCAGGCCGACCACGATGATGAGGAACGGCCAGATCAGCTCCCAGCCGACGTAATCGCTCAGCCCGATCCCGAGGAAGATCAGCGCCACGATCAACGTGCCGATCACCGGGCTGCTGTACTCCGGGACGACCAGGCGCAATAATACTTCCAGGAAGAGCAGCACGCCGGCACCAGCAAAAACCAGCGACCAGGACCCCATCCCCTCTGGGAGAGGCAGCGTATCGAGAAAGCCCAGGTTGCCGCCGAGCAGCACGACGCCGGCCCAGATCAGGATCCCGGCCCAGATCATCGAGCCGAGAGGATCACGGCGGTACTTCTCCTCCATGCTCTTCTCATCCATTTTTTCCTGCTGTTTCTCGTCCCCCTTCTCGTTCATCTGGCTGTCTTTCTCTTCCTTTTCGTCCTTCTCGTAGCGCTGTGGTTCAGTCACGGATCCCTCCCGGTATCAGGCCGGTGGCCAAGCCACCCGGATGAGTTCAACACATCCATTCTCCAGAAGCACTGCACACTTGTCAAGCGCCGGTGCTGACATCCAGCTGTCGACATACCAACCGGCGAATCTCTCCCGCCCGCAAAAGTCATATCCAGGCCAGCTCCCCGTGCTCAGCCGCGGGTCGGAATTTCAAGCTCAACCCCCGCCGCCAGACTCAAAGACGACATCCGCCGGCATGCCAGGCTTGAGCTGGTCGAGGCCTTCGAGCAGCGTCAGCTCCACTGCGTAGACCGTCGTCTGCCGCTCCTCTTTCGTCTGCACGTTGCGCGGAGTGTATTCGGCCTGATCGGCGATGCGGGTCACTTTCGCCTTGAAGGTCTTGCCGGGGAACGAATCGGCGCTGACCTGGGCTTCACCCCCAAGGGAGACCTCGCCATAGCGATCTTCTGGAATATAGACCGTGATCGTCAGGTCGTCCAGCTTGCCCAGGGTGAGCGCCGGCGTGCCCGGAAGCAGCGTTTCGCCGCGCGTGGTCGAGACGGTCAGTATGGTGCCGGTAATGGGCGCCCGCACGGTCAACTTCTCGATCTGGGCCTGCACCAGGTCAAGCGCCGACTGCGCCTGGTCCACAGCCTGGCCTGCCGATTCCGCCCCGGCGTAGGCCGCCTCGGCCGCCGCTTCGGCTTGGGTGACGGCCGCTGCGGCTGCATCCACGCCGGCCTGGGCAGCCTGAACTGTAAGCGACTGCTCACCGGTCAGCAGGGCGTAGTATCCTTCCAGCGCGAGCCGGTAGCGCTCACGGGAGACCGCCTCACGCCGCATCTGGTCCGCCAGCACATAGGTTGCCCGCGCCTGGGCCAGATCCGCTTCGGCCTGGGCAACACCGGTGTAATCAGCGCCTCTCAGCAGCTCTGCCAGCGCATCGAGTGCATCCTGGAGATCGGCCGAGGCCGAATCCACCAGGCTCTGCGCGGCGTCGATCTGTTCGCTCGGATCGAAGTACCAGCCTGGCCGGTCGAAAGCCCCGGGCACGTCCAACACCCAGGGGCGGAACCCGCCGGCGTTCTGGTCGAGCAGTGCGCCAGCACGCGCCAGGTCGAGCTGCGCCTGTGCTGCATCAAGGTTCGCCTGCGCGGCTGCAACACCGGCCTTGGCAGCATTGTCCTGAGCCTGGGCAGCCGCCTGCTGCCGCATGGCCGCCTCCAGGCCAGCTTCGGCCTGCGCCCGCTGGACGGCATACAGGGTGTCATCCAGGAGCAGCAGTACGTCGCCTGCCTGCACCCGGTCTCCCTCCTGCACATTCAACTCAACGACCTCGCCCCCCAAATCGGAGCTGATCACCACCCGCCGGCTCTCGACGGTGCCGGAAGCCTGCAGCGTTTTCCCGCCTCCGCTGGAGGAACAAGCACCGAGGACCAGCGCGAGAATGAGGATCAGGATCAATGACGGCGTACGAAGCACTCTGGACATATCAACCTCCTGCCCGCATACTGGCGATAAAGACATCTTCAAGCGACGGCTCGACGGAGGAGATCGAGCGCACCCCGATTCCCTCCCGCTCCAGAAGCCGCCTCAATTCTTCGGTTCGCTGCGAATCGCCGGTCACAAGATGGACCAGCGAGCCATAGAGCTCGACCTCGCGCAAGCCCCCTTCGCCCGCTTTCTGTGCAGTCCGCAGCACCTGCAGCGCCCGCAGCGGGTCGTCCGGCTCGAGCTCGATCACCTTGTCACCAAGCACGCGGTTCTTGAGTTCAGCCGGGGTGCCCATGGCGATCAATCGGCCGCGCTGGATGAACGCCAGGCGTTGGCAGTGCTCGGCTTCATCCATGTAATGAGTCGTCACCAGCACGGTGACGCCTTCTTCGATCAGCTGGTACAGCAGGTCCCAGAACTCCCGCCGTGACAGCGGGTCGACGCCGGCGGTCGGCTCGTCGAGGAACAGCACTTCCGGACGATGCAGGATCGCCGCTCCCAGTGCCAGCCGCTGGCGCCAGCCGCCTGACAGCTCCCTTGTCTCGGCCCGCTCGCGCCCTTCAAGCCCGGCCATGCGCAGTGAACGCTGGATCTGCGCTTCGAGGTCGTCGTTCTTCAGTCCATAGGCCGTACCGTAAAACCTGAGATTCTGAATCACGGTCAGATCGTTGTACAGGCTGAAATGCTGGGACATGTAGCCCACACGCGACCTGATGGCTCCCGGCTGGTCGGCGATCGAAACGCCAAGCACAACCGCCTCGCCACGGTTGGGCTGCAGCAGACCCAGGAGCATGCGGATCGTGGTTGTTTTTCCCGAGCCATTCGGCCCGAGGAAGCCGAAAATCTCACCCCGTTGGACGTCAAAAGTTACGCCATCAACGGCGGTAAAGTCACCGAACTGCTTGGTGAGATCCTTGGCCTCGATCGCCGCTGCTTGCTTATCGTGGTTGCTCATCATCAATCCAGAGCCCGGCGCACAAAGCGCAGCGAGAACGTCCCGATCACCAATCCAAGCCCCAACAGCCACAGCAGGTGCGGCCAGAGCACGTTGATCCCGCTGCCCTTGAGCAAGATCCCGCGCAGGATCGCCAGCCAGTGATGGGCGGGGATCAGATTCGCCAGCGCCTGCATCACAGGTGGCATCGACTCGACCGGCGCGGCGTATCCGGTGAACATGAAGTCGGTCATACCCACCAGCATTACCAGCAGGAAGGCCTGATGCTGCGTGCGCGCGATGACCGAAATCACCAGGCCTTTACTCAGCTCGACCAGCAGATAACCGCCGGCCAGGACCAGCAGCAGGAGCAGCGAGCCGCGCACCGGCACTGAAAACGCGAAATGCACCATGCCGAGCATCAGCAGGAAATCGAAGAAGCCAACCAGCACCACCGGCAGCGATTTGCCGGCGATCAGGTCGAATGAAGAGAACGGCATCACCAGCAGCTGCTCGAGCGTACCCAGCTCGCGCTCACGCGAGAAGGAGAGCGCGGCGAAGAGCAGGACCGTGAACTCGAGCATCAAACCCAGCTCGGCTGGCGTCGTGTAAAGCGCCTCGCTTAAGGCCTCGTTGAACCAGACACGGATGCGGGGCACGAAGCCCGAAAAAAGCTCCGGATCGATCTTCAAGCGCTCGATCACGATCTGCTCGTTCTGCTGGCGGGCCAGCCCCTCGACCGCCCGCAGGGCGGCGGTACCAGGGACGCTTTCGGCGCCGTTCAGGATGACCGCCAGCTGCGGCCGTCCATCAGCAGCGAGCATCTCTTCCGAGTAATCAGGCGGGATGACAACCGCGGCGTTGATATCGCCCCGGTCGAGCGCGTCTTCGATCGTGGCGAAATCCGGCACCAATGAAGCCAGAGCGAAGGTGCCCGTGTTCTGGAGATCGGTGATGAATTGGCGGCTCTCGGCGCTGCGGTCCTGATCGAGCACCATCAAGGGCAGGTTGGTGATCGGGCGCGAGGTGGCCCAGCCGACGAGCAGCAGCTCGCTGGCGCCACCCAGCAGCATGAACGCCGGCAGCCACCAATCCTTGCGCAGGTGGATGAACTCCTTGATCGCCAGGCTCAGGATGCGTCGGATGCGGTCCATGGCGCTACCCCAGCCTCTTCCGGAAGAAGAGCGCCGCCACGCCGGTGAAGGCCGCCCCCAGACCGAGCAGCATCACGGCGTAAGGCCAGAGCACGTCCAGACCGATGCCGGTCAGGAAGACGCCGCGCGTGATGATGGCGTAGTGCGTTCCGGGCAGGCCGAGCGCCTCCAGGCGCATGATCTCAGGCATCGAGGCGATCGGGAAAAAGATCCCGGTCAGGAAGAAACCGGGGAAAAAAATGAGCAGGAAGGACAGCGCCAGCGCGGCGGCCTGCGTGCGCATGAAGACGCCTATGATGATGCCCATCGCCAGCACGGCGAAAAGGAAAACAGCCGAGAGCAGGAGGAAAATCGGGAAGCTGCCATGGAAGGGGACTTGAAACCAGATCATTGCCAGAACCGGCATGACGATCACATTCGCCAGGCCCACGACGATATAGGGGAGCATCTTCCCCAGCAGCAGTTCCGCCCGGCCGACCGGCGTCGCCATGAGCTGCTCGAGCGTCCCGTGCTCGCGCTCATGGGCGATGGTCAGCGCCACCGACAGCGCTGGGAAGCCGAGCACGAGCGAGATCAGCCCGGGGATCATGTCGACGCGCGGCTTCAAGGCGGGGTTGTACCAGGCGCGGATGCGCACGTCCAGCGGCTGCAGCGTCTCGACCGCCAATCCCTGCGCGGCGAGCTGCTTCCCCAGCTGTTCATTCAAGAAAGCCTCTGCACGGGAGCCGACATGATCGACGGCGAACGCACCGCTCTCAGGCTCGGTGCCGTCGATAATCACCTGCATCGGCAGGCCGCGCAGGGAGAGCAGATCCTCGGAGAAACGCGGGCCGAGCACCAGCGCAACCTTAATCTTGCCGCGCACGAGCAGATCCTCAATCTGGGAGGTGCTGTCGACCATGGCATACAGGTCAAGGTCCTCGCCGGCCGTGATCTGCTCGATAAATGTGCGCGAAAGCTGGCTGCGGTCCTGATCGAGTACCGCCAGCGGCACGTGGCGGATGTCGACCGTGAGGGCGTAGGCCATGAGCAGCATCAGCGCGGTCGGCGTGATCAGCACAAGCACCAGCGTTGAGCGGTCACGAAGGATGTGCTGGATCTCCTTGTGCGTCACGGCCCACAGGCGGCGGAGGGACATCTCAGTCGACCTCCGCCTGCTGCTGCTCGGCGTCCATGCGCTTGATCAGCGAGATGAAGGCCTCCTCCATGCGCGCCGGCGCCGGCCGCAGCTCTTCGATCTTCAGTCCGCGGCGGTCGAGCTCAGCCCGGATCTCCGGCAGCCGCCGTTCGGCGGAATCGACCAGCAGGTGCAGCGCTTCGCCATAGGTTTGCACCTCGGCTATCCCAGGCATGCCCGCCAGGAATTTACGGGCCGCCCTCCAATCCGGCGTGCGCAGGTGTATGACCTCGCCTTTCAACCGGGCCCGAATCCGGCGCGGCGGTTCGCACACCGCCAGGCTGCCGCGGTAGATGAGCCCGACGCGTGTGCAGCGGTCGGCCTCATCCATATAGGGCGTGCTGACGAGGATCGTCGTGCCGTCGACGTGAAGCGTGGTGAGGATGTCCCAGAACTCGCGCCGCGAGATCGGATCGACCCCGGTCGTGGGTTCGTCCAACAGCAGCACCGGAGGTTCGTGGATCAGGGTGCAGGCCAGCGCCAGCTTCTTCTGCATCCCACCCGAGAGGTTCCCGGCCCGGCGCTGTGTGAACTCGCGCAATCCGGCGAACCCGAGCAGGCGATCCATGCGTTCGGTAAGCTGCTCGCGCGGTACCTGGTAGAGCTCGGCGAAGAAGCGCAGGTTCTCACTGACCGTCAGTTCGGCATACAGGCTGAACTCCTGTGCCATGTAACCAATCAGCGGCTTGACCGCCTCCGGTTGGTCTTTCAGGCTGATTCCGGCCACCCACGCTTCGCCCTCGCTGATCGAGAGCAGCCCGGCCAGCAAGCGCAGCGTGGTCGTCTTCCCGGCGCCGTCCGGTCCGACCAGTCCGAAGAGTTCGCCGGCCGGGATCGACAGGTCGAGTCCGTCGACCGCCGGGGTCTCGCCGAATGTACGAGTGAGCCCCTCTGTCCGCACCGAGGGCTGCGCGTCGGTCATCCGCTTCAGCTGCGAGCCTTGCGGATGATCCACAGCACGAGCAAGGCGCCGAGCGGCGGCTCAAGTGCCACCCCGAGCAGCTTGATCGAGTCGCTGAAGCCCATCGCCGGAATGACAAACCAATCGAGCAGCCCGATAGCGATCGTCGCGATCACCGCCACGACGTAATCGCCGGCGGTCCCCATCGGCCGGTTCTCCTTCCAGATCAATCCCGCCAGCCAGCCAATAACCAGGCCGACGACGATCATCACCGCGAGCAGGATAAGAATATTCGGCATCGATTTCCATTCTCCCTTCTATGACTCGGATCACACCGGCGATCCCCGCCGGCCTTCAGGCTCCCGGCCGCAGCCGCCCCTGCTGGCAGATCGGGCTGCGCGGGATCGTGCGGAAACGCCTCAGCAATGCACTACGCCATTCCGGCTCCAACCGCAGCGGTTCCCGCTCCAGCTCGCGCTCTGCCAATTCACGACCGATGCGTACCAGCTCGGCGCCGCAGGAGTAGTCCCAGAACGGGATATGTTCCGGGGCCTTCAAATGGAAGACACGCAGCGGCAAACCCGCCTGCCTGGACCACGCGATCTCGTAAGCCGTTTGTGCTTCAACCAGGAGCGAGAGGGCGTACCCGCTCACTCCCATTACGCCGTGCGCGGCCTTCCAGCTTCCCATCGAATGCGTGACGTCAATCGCCACGACCTGAGCCGCGCCGCGCTCGAACGCGGCACAGATCGGCAGCTTGGCGTAGACCCCGCCGTCCAGATAGCGATCCTCGCCGATCTGCCACGGAGGCAGGTAGGGTGGGACGGCAGTGCTGGCCATGGCGCCATCATGAAGCCGGTCCTCAGGGTTGTCGCCGAAGACGCGCAGCGCGGCCGTCCGCATCTCGACCGAGACTGCGTAGGCATGCACGCCGCTTGCTGCCAGGAGCTCCCCGTAGGTCTCGTAAGACGGCAGCACCTCCACCAGGTGACGTGCAAGCGGTTCATTCGAGAGCAGGCCGTCCTTGCGCGTGACCAGATGACGCAGCGCCGTAAACGTGCGCGGCACGCCGATCTTTTCTGGCACGAGCGCGCTCCATTTATCCTGCAGGTCGATCGCCCCGTCAACGGTCGGATCGGCAGCCAGCGCAATCGCATTCAACGCACCGGCCGACGTACCGATCATCATCCCCGGACGCATACCCGTCCGCAGGATCGCTTCCAACGCTCCCGCCTGCATGGCGCCGAAATTGGCCGCTCCGCTCAGCACCAGTGCGATCATGTTCCCCTCCATCCGGTCAGCACCGGGCGCCCATCAATCCGTCCCGTCCCGAACAGGCTTGAAAATGAAAATCGGCACCTCGCGCCCCAGCGCCAGGTAAGCCGCATCGTCGCGCTCGACCCGATAACCCATCACGCCCGCCAGTTCCCGCAGCGCAAATGGATGCTTGCGGCCATACCCGAGCATCACCTGCGCGGCTGCGTCTGGCGAGAGCCGGCGGGCGGTCGCCGGGAAATGCTTGCCGCCGACTTCGACCTCGACGCGTGGGTCGGCCTGGATGTTCTTGACCCAATCCGAGCGCTCTCCCCAGCCGGAGGCGACAATGTACGTACCTGCTTCCGAGTCGTGATCCACGACCTCCAACACCGTGAAGCGTGGCATACCGCTCACACGTCCGGTGTGCTTCAGGCGCAGGAAACGCGAGCCGAGCAGGCGGCCAAGCCCGATCTGGTAGAGATAGATCGGCAGGCGCGCCAACCAGCGCACAATACCGCGCGGCGGCGCAGGTTCACGGATCCGCTCAATCATCGATCACCCATATGGCGCAGCATCATGCCTCCCCCTTGCGCAGGGAACCGAGGGCAATCTCGAGCGGCAGGTCGCCCAGCCGGTCCCAGTCGACCCAGTCGGGATCGACCATCCACAGCAGGGCGATCCCTTCGAGCATGCCGACCATCGCCAGCGCCGTGTCTTCGACCGGTACCGGTTCGAACTCGCCTTGCTCGATTCCCTGCCTGAGGAGTGCTGTCAGCACGGCGTGATAGCGGTGGTAGTAGCCACCGATCACATTGCGAACGATCTTCCGCCGGGCGGCAAGCGCCAGAAACTCGTAGGCCAGCGGCATCAGCCGTTCAAAGCTGCGGATCTCATCGACGGAAGTGCGGAAGAACTTGCGCAGCTTTTCCTCCGCCGGACCGGGCGCCCCGGTCAG
>JARRJK010000122.1:0-7169 GCA_037379555.1 Anaerolineales bacterium
GGTAGGCGTCGGGGTGAAAGCGTAAACCCGCCGGACGTAAATCGCTGTCGCGAAGTTATCGCCGCGTGTCTCGGCTTCATTCAGAAGTACATCGCCGGCATTGATACCGCCCACGTTCGCCCGGAAGGTAAACATCACGAATCGGCCTTGCTGAATGACTCGCGCTGGAGAGAAGGTCCAGGAGACTACATTCCCACTGGAAGCGCAGGAAATGACCGGGGCGGGCGACATCGAACAGCTACCGGGGATGAAGGTCATACCGGCCGGCAGGCGGTCGAGCGTCTCCCGCAGTTGGGCACCGGTTTGATTCCCATAGTTAACCACCAGTATCGTGACCGTCACCGTGTCGCCGGTAGGATCGACATCCTGCGGGTTGACGACTTTGAGCGGCCAGACCAGCGGTGTAGGTGTAGGTGTATTTGTCGATGTGAACGTCGCCGTCGGTGTGAATGTCGGCCAGGGCGTGTTCGTCGGGGTTGGGGTATCAGTGGGTGTTGCTGCCACAGTTGGCGTGGTGGTTGCAGTTGGCGTGTTGGTCGCAGTAAATGTAGGACCTGGCGTCTTGGTAAAAGTGCATCCAGGACCCGGCAGGACGCAGCCGCTGCCCGGGTTGGCACCCGAGATCGGCAAATTCCTATCGTTAGCCGCATCCATGAACAAACCAGGCCCTACAGCCCCGAACACGGCTGGTGGCTCGTAGCTGTAATCCGCGCTCAGGACCGACTTAACCTCCATCCCGGGCCGGTCAGGAACCATCAGCCTGGCGATCTCACCGCAGCCGAAGAGAATCAGGAATACAAACAGCCCCACCAGCAGCCACAGTAAATAGCGCCGGCGGTCCTGATCTTCATCCTTGGTGCGCTCGTGTTCCCTGGGCTGAGATTCCTCCATCATTTATTCCTCAGGGATTTCACCTCTGAGCTCTTCTCAGTGCCCATTTCATCCAATCTCAGCCATCTCCATGCACTCATTGATTCCAACGTCCCTGAGCAAGTCCTGTTACATGCCTGCATCTCAACAAGCCGTGCGAAGTCAAGCTTCGTTCTGCTCACCCAAAGCCGACACGTTTCGGGCATCTTCGCTGTCAGCCCCTGGAGCGTCAGTGGAGGCCTGACTTTTCTGTCCCAGATCCAGCTCACTCCATTCGATTCTGCGCAGCTCGTCAGTGGATGGTCGTGAGACGACCTGCTGCTGCATCTGCTCGAGCAGGATCTCAAACTGCGCCAGAGAGTTCTGCATCGCATGCTGCAAGGGATGAGCTCTCAACCAGGTCAGCCCCTCGCGCAGCATGTCCAGGGCTTCTTCCGGACCGATTGCCCGGACGGCCTCTGCCTGCCATTCGCGGATCACCACAATCTTGCGCGGTCTGCCGCTCCCTGCCAGCGTATTGGATAGCAGGGTTAGTTGTTCCCCATCGATCTCAACTTCGGCAGAGTCAGCGGCCCATTCTTCATGCAGCGAATCGAGATACTGCTGAATCGGCGGCACGGCCTGCTGGCGGTCTTTCGCCAGCCATTCATCCGCGCGCGGGTTGGTCATGACGATCCGGCCCCCTTCTTCGACCACCAGGACACCTTCCGGCAAGCTGGCAAGCAGGTCAAGCATCTCGCGCCTGCGGCGCTGCAGCTGCTGTACACGTTCGGTGACCTCATCCTCGAGCATGTCTCCCCGCCGGCGCTGGATCTCAGCCATCCTCTCATTGTCAAGCAGCGCCCTTCTGAATTGAAGCGCGCGAGAGACCACGTTATCGAACACACTGAAGTGATCGAAGGGCTTGATCAAGTAGGCAAATGCTCCGTTGTTGAGCGCCTCGATCGCGTTTTCAAGCGTGGCGCCGGCGGTAACCACCACGACCTGCGTCTGATCATCGACTTCCTTTGCCTGCTGCAGCAGTTCCAAACCTGACACACCCGGCATATAGATATCGGTGACCACAAGGTCATAAGCCCCGGTTTCAAGCTTTTGAAGCGCCGTCCGCCCCTCAGCTGCCTGATCGATCTCAAAGCCCTGTTTCAACAGCCTGCGGGCCATCAGCTGGAGCATGTCGGGATCGTCATCGGCGACAAGTACAATCGGCTTGCTCATTCCCTCGCTCCCCTTCCAGAGTCGCGCGCCTGCTGCCACGAGCCACAATTCATCGCTTTACAACTCCAGGACACCTTGCTCAGCCGGCAGCGAGATAGCAATCGTGCTGCCAACCACGCCATGACCTCGCACCCACAGCTGTCCGCCCATCCTGCCAACGATCGCTTTCACAAGTTCCAGTCCGAATCCTTCTCCCCGAAGATTGATGGCGGGATCCTCCGGCAGCGCATCGCTGCTCCTAACCGCCGCACGGCCGTTGCCAAAGCCCTGGTCCGTGACTTCGATCCATACCTGTCCCTGACGCTGGTGGGCTTTCAATTGCACCATGCCGCCGCGGGTGCTCCGGGCTGCGGCCCGCTGAACCAATCCCTGAAGCATCTTCGAGAGCAGCGCCTGATCGACATGAATCGGCGGTAGATCCGCTTCAAGGTCGAGAGTCAGCTTCAACTCACGGTCGCGATAGGAACTCTCGAAACCTTCCACAAAGCGCGTATCGAGCACCTGGTTTAAGTCGATCCGCTCGCTGGAGTAGCCGATGCCGGCATCCACCCGGACAAGGGCAAGCAGTTCGTCCATCCAGCTTTGAATCCGGCCCAGCAGCTTCGCAAGCTGGTATACCGTCGCCGAGACCTCATCTCCGCCGCCGCTTGCGAGGTCTCCGAGTCGGGCTAATTTCGACACGGCTTGAGCCAGGGGGAGACGGAACCTGCTGGCGGCTTCGTTAAGCGTACGCATCTTCAGCTCATCCAGGTTGCGCAGGTGGGTGATGTCCCGGCAAACCAGGACCCAGCCTTCGCCCTCCTGCTGGATCGGTGTCAGGCTGACCGATTGCACTGCGCCCTCGGGCCAATTCACCTCAACCACGGTTGGTAGTTTCTCCCCCAGGTCAATCCAGTTTTCCACCAGGCTTGCGAGTGGACCCGGCAGTGCTTCTAATGCGTTTTGCCCGGTCAGCTCCTCTTGCTCGAGCAGAGCTTCAGCCGCCGGGTTTGCGATGCTGATCCTGCCCCTCCCATCGACAGCGACCATCGCGTCTCCGGTTCCTGATATGAGGGCGTTCAATCGATCAGCCTGCTCTGCAAGACGCTCGTTTAATTTCTCCCGCTCCAACCGCAGCGCACGATGCTGGAGCGCCCGGCCCACTGCGAGCGAGACCAGCCCGATGGTCTCCAGTGGTTTGAGCAGATAATCAAAAGCACCGCCCTCGCGCATGGCTGAGATGGCATTATCAACGTCATCCGAAGCCGTGATCACGATGACCTCGAGCCAGGGATCGTGCTCGCGTGCTTCCCGCAACAACTCCAGCCCGGTCATCCCGGGCATCATTAAATCCGTCACTAGCACGCATAACTCCGGGAGCCCCTGCAGCAGGTCAAGCGCCTCGCGCCCATCCCGCGCCGCAGTGACATCGAAACCCTTGCGCTCGAGGTGGCCGCGGAGAAGATCGCGGTATGCTTCCTCGTCGTCAACGACCAGAATGTGCGGCATGTTCTTCAGCCGGCTCCATGTCTTCCTGCGTGCCCAGTTCACGTGTCGGGAGCGTGATCTGGAAGGTGGTCCCTTCTCCCGGTTCACTCTCGACCTCGATCTTGCCGCCATGTTCGGTGATGATGCCGTAGCTTACTGACAGCCCCAACCCCGTGCCCTCGCCTTCCGGCTTGGTCGTAAAGAACGGATCGAAAATCCTGGGCAAATGTTCCGGCAGGATCCCGATTCCTGTATCGCGTATCTTGATCACGGCCTGGCCATCCGTGGCCGACAGGCTGACATGAAGGGTTCCACCATCTGGCATCGCCTGAACTGCGTTTGTCACCAGGTTGATCAAGACCTGCTCGATTTGTTGGGAGTCATATTGGGCCATGACTGGCCTATCGGGCATGGAGAGCTCGAGTGTGACTTTTCCTTTCCGGAGCAAGTATTCGGTCAAACGGAACACGGATTCGAGCATGTCCCGCAAGTCCCGGCGCTGCAATTCGGGTGTGGACTGGCGTGCGAATTTCAGCAGATCGGTAACGATTACGTTGGCCCTGGTTGCGCTGTCCCGGATCGTCTGCAGCCCCTGTTCGGCGAATTCATCGCCGTCAATCTCCTCCGCCAGTTCCTCAGCCAGGCCCTTGATCACTGCCAGCGGATTCTTGACATCGTGGACGATGCCTGCCGTGAGCTGGCCAACGGCAGCGAGCTTCTCAGACTGCACCAGCTGAGCCTGCGCCGCCTGCAACCGGGCGTTGATCTCAGCCAATTCCTTGTTGCGGTTGACCGTCTCGATATACAGGCGGGCAGCTTCCTCTGTCCGCTCCCGCAGACGCAGCGTCATGATGTCGAAGGCATTCGCCAATTCACCGATCTCGTCGCTTCGCTGCAGCCCGCTGCTCTGTTCCAGATCGCCTCCGGCCACAGCTTGCGAGATCGCACGCAGCCGCAGAATTGGACGGGCGATATGCTGGGCCAGGATGTATCCCAGCACAATCACGGCAACCGTCCCGAGGGTGAAAATGACACTGAAACTGGTGCGGCTCGTGGATAATGTGTTGATGATGTAGTCCGAGCGCATCACGGCCCCGAGGTATCCTGCGGGCTCGTTTCGCAAAATCAGGGGCGCATACTGGATCTCATAATCACGGCCGTAGAGCTCTAGCTTCCGGCTAACAGACTGGAAGCCGCTTCCCTGATCTGTCAGCGGGCCGAGCTCAAGCGTGCCGAATCCGCCCTCAGGCTCGACCAGTGTCGTGGCGAGAAGCTCACCTGATGGATCAAGGACGATGATGTCCGCCAGCGCCTGTTGCTCGAGATCGACGATCAGGCTTTCCACCCGTGATCCAACCAGCAGGATGCCTGCCAGCTCGCCTGATGGATCGAAGACCGGCGCGCTGGTGAAGATCGACGGACCGAAGCGGGTTTCCAGCAAACCGATGTACTTATCTCCCTGGTCGTCGACCCGTCCCTGCATGACATTCTGAACCGGATGGAAGCGGGAAAAGTCGTCGCCCGGGTAATACACGAGGTCGGCTTGCGCGGGATTGTAGTGCATCGTGAGCAGCGCCTTGCCGCTCGTATCGAGGACGGCCATCAATTCGACCTCATCGTTCAGGGCGATGCCTCCCATGATTGCTTGCAGCGACCCCGAATCACCCTGCTCAATATATCCGGCTACACCCTGCATGTTGGCCATCAGGCGGGCAACGCTCAGGTGCTTGCGTTCCATGCGGACAATCCCGTCTGCGGCCACCGTGCTGGCTTCATCCAGTTGATTATCAAATCGTTCCTGGAACGATGATGAAACGAGGCTGGTGATCACATAAATCCCCAGCATGGCGATGATCACCGTCAGAATAGCGTAGGGGGCGACGAGTTTCGTCCGCAAACTGTAGATGGCGGGATGGCGGCGTGCGTAATCGTCAAGCCAGTCGACGGCTCGGCGCATCGGCTTGCGTATCAGGCGTGTGAAAGCTGAACGAATCGAGTCCATCACCATTCCTGGCTGCCACCCGTGGCAGCGATCAAACGTGATTTCACCGCGCAGTACGGCTTCGCACCACGAGGGCGAAGCTCTGTGCGATTACAATCCCTACAATGAAACGCGCCGACCTCCTGCCAGAGCATGCCTCGGCGCTTCCCCGGCATGCCTTGACGGAATCGAGCTTATAAGCATGGATCGACTGCGACAATACGTCTCGATTGCTTTCCAGACCGTTTCGCCTGGTACATGGCATTGTCGACGGCGTCGATGAATGCCTCCATTGTCTGATATCTCGGAGACCACTGTGCCACGCCCAGGCTTACGCTTAATTTGCATTCTTCGAACTCGATCCGATCAATCTCGGCCGAGATTCTTTCCGCGACCGCTTTGGCCTCCTTGCAATCCGCTTCCGGCAGCACGATGACAAACTCATCCCCCCCAAAACGGGTTGCCAGGTCCACTTTCCGGAGGCTGCGCCTAATGGCAGCACCGACGCAGTTCAGGGCTGCATCGCCGCTGCTGTGCCCAAAGCTGTCATTGATTACTTTCAACTCATCCATATCCACCATGATGATCGAAAGCGGCCGCGAATAGCGGTGGGACCGCTCCATTTCAATCGTGAGCGAATCCTGCAGTTTATGCCGGTTAAACAGGCCAGTGAGTGGATCCGTCACTGCAAGCCGCTGCACCTCGTCAAAGAGACGCTTGTTCTCAACGATCAGGCGCCGTCGTTCGATCGCCCGGGACAGTGCTAGTTCAAAGGTGGTCATCGACTCGAGTGGCTTGGTCAGATAATCGTAGACGCCAGCCCGCAGCGCCTCGACGGCCGATTCGACCGATGCGCTGCCGGTCATGATCAGCGCTTGGACATCTGGATCGAGCTTGCGAGCGGCGTTGATGATCTCAAGCCCGTTGTACTCTGGCATGTACAGATCAACGACCATAACGTCGAACTCATGCTGGTTCAGCGCATCCAGCGCCTGCCCGCCGTCCTGGGCTTCGATGACCTGTAAACCCATTTTGCTCGCCCGGCGCGAAAGCAGCCGACGATAATCCGGATCATCTTCGGCGATGAGCACAAGCCCATTTGCTGGGTTTGAACTCTCCGCGGTCTCAGACACTAGAAATTCCTCCATGCGGGGCTGGCAGCTCGCGTTCCGGAAGGCGGAAACAGAGACGATTTCTCAAACTGATCATAATCGAATTCCCGTCCAGCATACCTTGCAACCAGATTACATCATGCCTGTCCCGTATTCAGGACATTATCACTCCGATATGAGGGAACCCGCTTGTATATTATGTTAAATACAATGGTTCTGCCACAGCCTGGGCTTCCAGAGATGAGTGAAGCGCAGCCGTGACGAAAAACAAGTTATGCCATCATTCTATGCTTGGGATTCCCACCCGGCAAGCCATTCTCAGTTCCTAAAGAGAACCCCGCCTGGTGGCGGGGTTCTGCGGGACATGCACAAGGAAAGATCATCAGTCGAACGGCGGGAATGTCGGAGTGATCGTCGGCGTTCTGGTCGCCGTCGGCGTGCTGGTGTAGGGCGGCGCTGTCGGGGTCCTGGTCGGGGTGTACGTCGCCGTCCAGGCCGGTGTTGGCGTGTTCGTCGGCGGTGGG